>JAJBVP010000189.1 GCA_020859755.1 Bacteroidales bacterium
TCGACCCAACCGATTTTCTCTTCCTCGCCAAGAGCGGCCACCGCGCGGATGCAGTAGGAGTAGGTCTTATTGTTGTTGACGTTGAAGGTGCCATTGCTGAACTGCATGACCCACGCATTGGCGGTTTTCTCGCGGACTGTTCTCATAGCGAGTTCCCATGGGGAACCTGCGCCGCGCCCATTCTGAATATGAAAGCCTGCGTTCTCCATCAGCCTTGACCAATGGAATTTGAGACATTTGCGGCAAGGCTCGCTGTCTTTTTGTGCCATCGGCCTGTGGCTTCGCCTATGGCTGCGAGCCTTTCTAAAAATTGGGTCTCCTTTCGGAGCGACACTGCCCTGTCCTCCGTCAGCAAGCGCATCGCTGTTTTAGCGTTGGCCATCTTCGCTTCAAAAAGGAGGATGTATTCAAGCCGGAGCTTTGGGGTGTCGGGCTGCTGTCCAGCGAACACGATGGCTTCGAGCGCATCGAGCACGCTGTTGATCAGCCTCTTGCCGATTGCCTGGTTGTCGAGCAACTTCGGAAGGCTCGCCACCACTGGCTTCAGCCAGAGCAGCAGAGCCTCTGTGTCGCGGTAGATTGGGTATCGGTTGGGGTTCATTTGAGAATTTTTGTGGCGGTTTTCGGTTTGGCGTTTCTTTTGTTTGTCCTTTTATTGTGGGTTTGTACCGCGCCGCTTTAAGGCGGCGCGGGGATATAAAATCAGAATGCGGCCACCGCGCGGATGCAGTAGGAGTAGGTCTTATTGTTGTTGACGTTGAAGGTGCCATTGCTGAACTGCATGACCCACGCATTGGCGGTATTGCCATTCTCTGACGAGGTCCAGTGGTTGTTGGTCCCGAAACCTGCCAGCTTGCCTGATTGGGTCGGCGCGTAGAATGGCGTTCCCTCCGTGTTTCGCTTGTTGTGCCAGTAATAGATTCGGGCCACGTCTCCTGCTGTTGGCAAAAACCATTTTCCCTGCTTGAATTTCGGGCTCAGGGTCTCTCCCGTCTTCACGCTTGGCTGGTAGCTGTAGCAGTAACTGGCTGCGAGGAAATAATAAATCTTTGCCGCCGATGGCGCCAGCTGATATGCCAGCTGCAATGCGGTGAGCGTCGAATCCCCGCAGTTGGTGGGTATGGTCGCGCCCGAGAATGAGGAATCGCCCAGTATCAGGTTTCTTCGCTTGATAATCTCCAGCGTGTAGGCGAGGCCCACCGGGATGCGGTCTCCCGCTGAGTAGTTGTTTTCCACTCCGTCGCCCGCGTCCTGCACCAGGTTCATGAACCCGTAATCGAGGCCGGCCATCAGTATGTTCTGCGCCGCGAACCCATCCTTCTGCGAAGAATCCAGGTAGTTCGATGCCGTGGGGTTTACGCAGCTGCCGTTGTTCATGATCAGTCCGATGTCCGGCGTCAGTGTCTGGTCGCTCAGCGTCACGTTGCTGTTCGGACCCCATGTCACCGTCTGGTTGCTGTTCAGGTAGTCCTTCATCACGCAGAGCCTCTCCGTCCTGTCGTCCGGGTTGATCCACCAGCAATACCCCACCAGCGTCTTGTTTTCGTCGATCGAGTCCGCTGCCGAGGTCGAGCCGTCGGCATACACCGCATCGCCCACCTCCACGTCTCGCTCGTAAAGGGCCACCTGTTTTTCGGCTGTCTTCTGGGTTCCGTCGGTCATAGTAACGGTCAGGGTTACTGTCACGCTGTGCGGATCGTCAGCCGTGAACACCTCCTTTGCCGTGAACACGCCCGTGGTCTCGTCGATGGCCGCGTACTGCGTCGAGGTCAGCCCCCATTTCACCGATTTGAAATTGTTGCCTGTGGTCGGGGTGGGGCTTACGCTGAACTGCACCGGGTCGTAGTCGGCCACGAAGTCCACCCCCGAAATGGCGACCGCTGTCAGGGATTTCTTCGGGTAAACTATCTTCAGTTTTCGTGTCTCGTCATCGATGTCGCCCAGAGCTGCCACCAATGCGTATTTCTGCGAGAAGCTCAGCGATGCGTAGGTGATGGTTCCCGTTATGTCGCTCTCTATCTCTCCCAGGGCTGCCAGGTAGTCCACCGAGAATTCGTCCCAGTCAACGTCGTGCATCGTCACCTTTGCCAGCTGGTTCCCCTTGGTGCCGAGGATTCGCTCCAGCAGCTCGCGGCTGTCTATCAGCGGGCAGTCGTTTATGGCCAGCTCCGTGAGGTTGCTCACGCCCTCGAGCGTGAGGTCGCTCAGCTTGCCCAGCCCCTCCAGCTTCAGTGTCTTTATAGTGCTGGGCAGGTAGAGCGTGGTCAGGGTTTCGGTTTCTGGGCAGCTGAATGCGGTCACCCCTGTGGCCCGCAGGTCCACGCTCCTTATCTGCTGGCTGCTCAGGTCGAGCGCGCCCGTCACGTTCGGGCAGTTCCTGATCACCAGTTCCTCCAGGGCCACGCTCTTGCTCACGTTCAGCACGCGGGCGGTCAGGTTCGTGTTGGCGTTCTTCTCCGAATAATCCAGCACGAGGCGCGTCAGCTTCAGGCATTTCTCCAGACCCGTGATGTCGCAGCTGGTCGAGATGTCCTGCAGCCCGCTTTCCGCTGTCGCCCCGTTGGCTCCCTCCACGTAGGTGCAGACCTCGGTCAGGTAGTTGGCGAAGTAAATGGTGAATGTGGTTTCATTGAAGGTCGCGCCTGTGCTGGGGAAGAGCGCGGGCTCGCCCGGGTTGATGGCTCTCACCGTCTGAATGCCTCCCGCTCCCCAGTTCAGGCTCGCGTAAATGGGCACCGAGTAGCGCAGGGCCACGCCGTTGCCGCTGCCCCAGAGGCGAAGCTCCAGCGCGGTGCTGGTGTCGGCCTCGTACTTGCTGTCCATGTAGGTCTGGCGCTGCTTGAAGAAGGCCTTGAACACCTCGCGCTTGTCGCCGTGGGCCATGTCGAATCGGCCCGTGTTGGCGTAGCCCATCCCGTCGGCGTTGTAGAGGGCTTCGCTCCACTGCTCCCAGAACTCATTGTAAAGGGCCATCAGGTCGTTCGCGTTCAGACCGTTCGAGCGCATCGCCTGGTACATGGATTTCAGGTCGCTGGCCCATGCCTGGCTCACGCAGTCCCAGAGGCCGCTCAGTCGCCCGTTGAAGACTGGGCTTCCCGCAGTGCAAGCCACCGAGTAGGCGCCTGTGGTGGCGTCGTAGGTCTCGCCGCTCACCGCGCCCGTCTCGCCTGTGCTTTCGTCGTAGCTGTCGCCCCATTCGTGGAACACCAGGAATGCCAGCACGCCGCGGTTGTTGTATTGGCACACAGTGTCGGTGTCTCGCAGGAAAATGTAGCAGGCCCCTTTGTTCGGGAAGGCGAGCGTCATGTTTTTGTCCATCGAGTCTGTCCCGAGGATGTAGTTGCAGAAGAGGAAGTAGAACATCGCGCTTTCCTTGCAGAGGTAGCTCGCGTGCTCCGCGTTGAACTTCGCAATCCTGTATTCGGGAGTGTCGTAGCTGAATGTCGAGTCTCCGTATGTTACCGTAGATGCCAGCTTCTGGTAGCTGCCGTTCTTCAGCCTGTACCGCTCGGCCACCGTGGGGTTGCAGCTCTGCACCCAGTTGTGGAAGGTGCGCAGCACTGCGCTCTCGCTCAGGGCTTGGGTCACTTGCGATGCCGCCGATGCCGTGCCGTAGTCGTTGCCCGTGACCGGCGAGGTCTTCGGCACTCGCGCGTAGTAGAGGGTTGTAGCCTGGTCGTTCCATTTGCCTCCGCTGTAGGAGCCTTCGGCTATCTGGTCCATGAAGAAGTTCACGTTGTCTTCCACCTCCCAGGCTTCGCTGGTCCCGTCCTCGGGAAATCCGAAGATCGAGGGGCTGTATTTGTTGTTGATGAAATTGTAGATGCTCAGGAATTTCACCGACGCCACCCCGTTGGTGTAGGCGCGAAGGTAGCCTATTATGGGGAATCCGCTTAGGCTGTGCCTGTATGTCACCGTCCCCACCGCCAGCTGCTCCTTCTGCTGGGGCGTCAGCAGGTTGGGGTACTGGCTCGCCGCTCCCAGCAGTATCTTCTGGTATGCGTTCATCGCCAGTATGTTGCCGATGCCTTCGCTCGATGCGAAGTTCACCTTGTCAACGAATTGGTTCTCTCCGTCCTCGATGCCTTCTGTGATCGAGTAGGTTGTTATCACCGTTTCCACCCCGCCTATGGTTATCGTCCAGGTGCCGTTGTATTTGTCGGCCCAGTTCTTGTAGGGGTCCGGGTAGCTCAGGCTCGATGTTCCGTCCAGGGCTATGTCGTGCTGCTTGCAGATGAATGAGATCTTCACCTTGCCCAGCGCTTCGCTCCACTGCGGGTTCACGAATTCGGTGTTGCATTTCACCCAGTCCTTCTTTCCGGTGGGCATGCGGTCCAGCTCCCATATCTTGTACGGCGTGCTGGGCAGTGCTGCCAGCACCTTCGCGTAGTCCACCGCGCCCGCGCTGTCGAGAATGGCGTTGCGGGTGGCTATCTTTATCTTTTCGTCAATGTCGGGGGTGTCGAATGCGTAGTTGCCCAGCATCTGGCTTGGCGTCAGGCTCTTGTCGTAGATGCGCACCGCGTATAGCTCCACGTCGCAGTATTCCGAGCCTATCTCGATGTCCTGCGCCGTTGGCTGCTTCCATGCCGACGAGCCGTAGTCCATCAGTCGGCAGATCACGCCGTTCACGTACATGTAGGCGATATTGCAGTCGCTTTCCTCGGTGCCGTCCACCAGCGCGTTCACGCAGTGGGTGGTGCTGCCGTCGATGCAGAATCCGATCCTGAGCCGCTCTTCCTCGGTGAACCGGGTTTCCACCGTCCCCGCCACGCAGCTCAGCACCGCCCTGTTGGCGTAGATCTGGAATCCAACGCCGCCGTTCATGCACGAAATTATGAGGGCGTCGCTCTTGACGCAGTTGGTGGTCTTGAACTCGAATTCTATAGTCTTTCCCGTGCGCTGGGTCGCCAGCGCAGAGTTAACTCCGAAGTCGGTGGCGAATGGCTGGCACTCGGTCAGCGTCACGCTCCTGCCGCTCTTTATCACGTAGGCGTCGCCCACGAACCCGTTGCTGCTGTTCAGCTTGAAGTTGTCGCTGCGCACCACCTGGCACGTCAGGCTCCCGTTGTACTCGCTGCCCCAGTTCTCCGCGTCTGCGTCCGCGTTGGTCTTTCCTGCTGCCGAGAGGTGCACCTTGCATTCGCTGGCTGCCTCCAGGGTCACGCCAGCGTCGGTCACCTCCACCCGGTGCGTTGCCGATGCCGTGCCCACCTTTATCACCACGTCCACCGCTCCGTCGTCGTTCAGGAATGCCGGGTCCGACATCGAGTAGCGCAGTTCCTGCATCCCCGACGTGCCGTCGCTCTTGGTGGTCACCGTCTGGTCAGAAGGCGTGGCTATGGTCGCCCCAGAGAGGTCCCTTATCTCGAACTTCACCGTTATCTCGGCCAGCGGCGCGCCCGGGCTGTGGAAGAAGTATGGCACGCTCAGCGTGTCGTAGAGCTTTATGCTGGCGTCCGCGTCCGCTCCGATGCCCACGCTGGTCACGCCCGAGCCTCCTTTTATGAAGTAGGTGGTGATGGTCTCGGTCACCAGCCCGTAGGCCTTGTTTTCTGCGTAAAGCTGCACCTTGTGGCTCCCTGCCGACAATGTGTTGGCTGCGTCCATCACGAAGTCGTAGGTGGAGTTGGCCACAGTGGCAGCCGCGTATTCCTCCCCGTCGAGCAGCATGTGCACGTCGGCGGTCACGCCCTGGCATCTCACGCGCATGGCCCAGTTGCTGGTCCTCAGCACGCTTTCGTCGTAGCTCGCGTCAAGGCTCAGGTTCAGCTCCACCGCGCTGATCGTGAATGACCACGTGCGGCTGTCGCCGTACTGGTTGCCCACCGTAAGCTTTACCGTGTTGGTCTCTTGCGTCAGGTAGGGGCCGACGTCTATCGTGTGGGTTCTTCCGTCGGGCGTCAGGCTGAGGTCGAGCGCAGTCACCCTGGCCCCGTTCACCGTCACCTGCGCGTAGCCCTGCTCCGTGTCCTTGTCGGTGGTGTCGCTGCCGAAGTAGCAGTCGTAAGTGAACACGATCAGGCAGCCAGCCCCCTTCACCACCGTGGTGGCTGGCGTCTGCGCCACCCTCGCGCTCATGGTGTAGCTCTCTGCCACCGCCTGGGAATACCACGAATGGTGGCTCAGCACCAGGTCCTGGCTTGCGTCGGGGTCTTCCAGCCATGCGGTCTTGTCTTCCTTGCTCGCGAAGGTATAGTAATGCAGCATTCCGCCCTCATGCGTCGAGTAGTCCGCTCCTATCTTGCTTTTCTGGAGCTCGCGGATCAGTTTCTTTACGAAAGCCTCAATTTGCGGGCCCATGTATGCATTGGTGCCGTCATCCCATGCCGCGTCAAGGCTGGGGATGTCGCCCTCGATCTTAATTCTCGTGTCGTTTGCCATATTGTTGCGTTATTCGTTTCTCCAAAAATCGTCGTTGGTCCAGAACAGGTCGTTCCTCCAGAATCCGGATCCGTAGCATGAGGCTGCTCCCGTGTCCTCTCCCCAGATGAGCACCTCGCCGATGTAGATGGCTTCCACCCGTTCCATCCTCAGCTCCCCCTGGTCGTCCACCCACGTCCTCATGATCTGGCCCGGCTCTTCCAGCTCCTTGTTTGCGTTGCTTATCTGTATCATGTCTCGTTCTGCTTCGGTATCCAGTACACCTGGTTCGCGTCCACCAAGCCTTTGGCTTTCAGGATTTCCAGCGCTTCTTTGTCCTCAAGCCTTATCCACTTGCCGTTGCCAAGCGCGCTAAGCGGCACTTTGCAGGCCGTCTTTCCGTCCTTTATCGCTGGGAGCGAGGTGAGGGAGGTGAGGTCGGTTTCCTCTGGGAGGTCGGCTATGTTGATTGCCTCCTGCTTGAGCTCGGTCTTGAGCTGCGCCCTTATCTGCTGCATCTGCGTGGGCGTCAATGATACTTCTGCCATGGTCGTAAGTTTTTATGATGCGTTGCTGGTGGTGTCGCCCTCAAACACTGGCATCCATTTGTACACGTTGTCGTTCACTTTGTAGTTGGTCGCTCCCACGCACAGCCCGCTGACAGAGGGTTTGCAGCCGTTGCGGTTCACGTACTCCGATTCATAGTCGAGCTCGGTGGTCAGCGCCCAATAGGTTACAGCCATTGGAGCCAAATCTGCGATTGTTGCCGCTTGGGCTGCGGTGAGGTATTCCCAAACTCCGCCTTTGCCGTTAAGGTAATGCGCCCATTGGCTGCCGCTGTTCCATATTTTTTGCAAAGCGCCATCATAGGTGCCAGTGTATATTTTCCAAAGGGTTCCGTTTTCCAATAAGTCAACCGAAGGCTTTTCCGCCGCCCAACCTTGGAATCTGTATATTCCCGGCCACGCAATCACCCTCATTAGTCCGCTAAAGTCGTAGAACTTGCCTCCGAAACCAACAAGCACGTCCGAGTTCTCCCCGGCGAAGAAAAGACCCTCGGTTATCTCATTGACCGCTCCTGCTGCGTCAAATCCCGCAGGCTGGTAGCTCGAGCTTTCCGCGTAGAGCAGCACCCTGCACTCCATGCACTGGCCTATCGCGAGGCTCGGAAGCCAATGCCACCCCTTCCCCGCCGCCCTATATAGGAAGGCGCGGTCTATCACGTCCTCGCTGTCGTAGGCTGGGGGATTGATGCTGGAGTAGTCGGTCGCTGAAGTCCATTCGCTCACAGTCCATCCGTCCTCTGGGTGTATGTCGGTGTTGAGCGCAGGGGTTCCCAGCTCCCTTGCTCCGAGCGTGAGGGTCTGCGCCGTGATGTCGCCCTTTATCTCCGCTCCGTTGGTGTGGAGGCAACCGTACTGGTCAAGCCACAAGGTCAGCTCTCCGCCGCTGCTGTAGGCGCGCACGTTGTCTGAGGTCAGCGTTATGCCGCTCTCCAAGTCGATGCCGATGCCGGCCAGCCCGCCGGGGCTCACTCCATCAACGCTCGCGCCGTTGACCGTGATTGTGTAGCCGGTGGCGGTCTGGGTCACAGTCACGCTGTTGCCCTCGAGGTCGGTCACGCGGCTCTGTATCGCTCCAATCACTATTGCGAGGCTCGATTCCTCAGCTATCGTGCCATCGGCGTTGAAGTTGCCTACGACGGCTGTTATCGAATTGGCCTTCTGACTTATGTAGCTTGCCTGGGTGTAGGTGTTGGTGATGTCTTCCCAGCAGCCTTTGTTTCCGATTGTGCCGATGAATCGGTACGAGTGCTCGGCTGTTGTGGCAGCCGATGAGCCGTCGGGGTAGTAAAGGCCTATGCCAGTTTGGGTGGCGTACCACACAGCCCCGATGTGTTCGTTTGGCGTGTCCCATTCCGGATACGGGTTTGCTTGCTGGCTGTAGTATTCGCCCTTTACCGCTGCTGCGGCGGCTGCGTCGGCTGCAGCCTGCGCTGCATCGTTAGCCGCTTCGGCTGCTGCGCTTATGTTGTTGGTGTTGGTGGTGACTGCGGAGTTGATTTCATTGTAGCGGACATCTACGTACCCAGCCATGGTGTATTGTTCGCCTTTGTAGGTCACGTACTTCTCGCTCCAGAGGGTGTTGCCGTAGGCCGTGGTCACGATGCCGCTCGCCTGGGTAACATTTCCGCTGTCGTCGAAATTGGCCACCACTGCGGCTATCTTGTCCTTGGTCTGGGAGATGTAGCTCGCGCTGTCGGCCACGCTGGTCACGTCCTCCCATCCCGTCTTTGTGCCTTTGATGTCGTAGTAGCGGTAGGTGTGACCTTTGACAATCGCCAGTTTCTCCTGGGTCTCGTCATCGACGTACACCATGCTCGCGCCCGTCATGAGCCATACCGCGCCGAGGTGGTTGTAGAAAGAATCCTCCCACTCGTCGGCGGGGTTGGTCGCCTGCTCGTAGTATTCCTTTTCGCCGATGAGGTCTTGGATTGCGTCAATGGCCTCCTGGCTGCTTCCAACCAAAGAGGACATTTCGTCCACGTCCAGGCGAAGCTGCGATATGTTGCCCTCGGCGTTTTCCACGCGCGCAGTTATGTCCTTCGCCGTCTGGGTGAGGGTGGAGATGGCGCCGTTCTCCAAGTCCTCCACCTTGCTCTGTATCTGCGTTGAAGTCCATTCGGTGGTGGCGTAACCCATCAGCTTTCCGTCAACGTACCGCTCAGCCGATGCGGTTATGCTGCTGGCAGTCTGATTGAGCATGGTCTGGTTCACCAGCTCCATGCCGTCGATTTCCTCCTTGGTATAGACCCAGCTCTGTATCTCCTCGGCTGACAATATGAGCGACGCTTGGGTTGATATTCTCTCATTGGTGTACTTCTTCGCTTGGAGCAGTATCTGCTCCGCTGTCTGCTGTATGCTGGTTTCGAGGTACTGCTTGCTGCCGATTATCATCTGGTAGTGGCTCTCAAACAGCCGCTCGTTGGTCTCGAATCGGTAGCTGTACTCCTTCATCATCGAGGTTGCGTCGGCCTGAATCTCCACCGTCTCCATGTCAACGAGCGTCCCGCTCTTGTAGAGCTTGAACACTATGCGGCGCATGTCTGCGGTCATTGCGATGGGGCCAGTGTACGGCACCTCTGCCGGGTCTTTGTCGTCGGTTCTGGTTGCTGTCACCGCTACCGAGCGCACGCCTGTGGCGGTGGTCTTTTTCCCATCGCTCTCCATGCCTGTCTCGTAGGTGGCGTTGGTGTCCGTGCCTGTCACCTCGTCCTCGGCCCGCTCTATCAGATAGGCGAGGCTCAGGTCGGTGGGAACTTGCGTGCCAGTCTTTTTGGTGACAATCAGCATTCCGTCGAGGTAAACCAAATCGTCATCGGTTTGGTAGGAATCCTGGTCGTTGGCTGTGGAGGAAGATATCTCGCGCCTTACCTCGCCGCCTATGGTCATGTAAACCTTGCAGCCCAGCTCTTCAGGGTCACAGTTGTCGCTGCTGTCAACGAACACGCGCTTCACGTCAGGCTCTATCTCGAACACCACGGCGTGCAGTCCGTCCGCTCCCACGGCTCCTTCTGGCACCTTGGCTATCGTCCATGTCTTGGTCAGCTCGGGGCAGTCCTGCTTTGTTGCGGTGATTTCCACCCATGCGTAGTCGTCATAGACCTCGCTCAGATAGACAGTCTGATTCACCGCTGCCGCCTTGCATCCGTGGCACTCCACCGAGAGGGTGAATCCGATTTGGCTCTGCGTGCCTCGGTAAACCGTCACCGTGGTTTCCCTCGGCAAAGTTCCGCTTACGGGCTCTCCGCCGTCGTCCACCACGATGCCCTCGAACTCCGAGGTCAGCATCATGGAGAATGAATCCAGGTAGGTGTTGTCTTCGATGTAGTCGGTTACTTCCTTTCCGCTGCCGCTGAGGTAGAAGTCGCCAGTGAACTTGTTGCCGCTGGGCGATATTTTGGTGAGGCACTTGCTCTCTGGCAGCGCGAAAGTGTCAATTCCTTTGAATTGGTATATGTATGGGCTTCCCTCGCCGTAACTGGCGATGAGCGTCACGTTCTGTCGGTCTGTGACTGATTCGTTGCCCATCGTCACTATGGTGTCGCCTGCCTGCGGAGCGTCAGAGCCTGGGTCGTACTCGCCTGCTCCGTTTCCGAGGATTATCCATCCCTCTATGCCCAATTGCTCGTCATAGTCGGCGCTTTCTGCGGGGTTGGTCACGTTGCCATCCTCGTCGTATTCGGGAGCGGCAGTGTAGCCCACGTCCAGCACCTTGCGCCAGTAGTAGCGGTTGCCGCTGTAGCCGTCGGCCTGGGTCTCAACGTTGAACTCCTGGCATCGGGCAAGGTCTCCCTCTGCGAACTCCACGTAGATTTTCCGCCCGTCGCCGTCCTCGGTTGCGCAGTAGCATTTGTAAGCGATTATGGCGCTCTTGTCGGAATTGTAAATCGGCACCACGCGCTCGCACTCCATTCCTGCGGGGCTTACCACCAGGCATCCGCCCACATGGCTCATCTTGTCGATTTCAAGCTCCTTGAACTGCGCCTTCTTGTGAACCAATAGGAAGTCGGTCTCTATATGCACGTTGCCGTTCTCGTCCTCCCACAGTCGTCCGCCGTTCGCGTCAGGTACGTACTCTCCGCCCACGGTCATTGCCCGCGTGAAGATTTCCTTCTCCACCGTCAGCTGGTTCTTCACCGTGGCGTCGTTCTTCACGCTCAGGTCGGTGCCCACTGTGGCTTTTTCCTCCGATTCGAGCGTCTTGCCCTTGACCGCCCCCTTGGCTGTCATGTTGAGGTTGGCGGTCACGTTACCCTCTGTTGAGATGTCGCCCTTGGCCGCTATGGTCTTCAACGCCTCTATCGCGTCCTTTACCGTCAGCTTGCCGCCAATTTCCGAATCTCCCGCTATTTCAAGCGTGCCATCTCCCTTGATGTTGCCCAGCGCGTGGAGCAACCCGCTGATTATTACATCAGCGCCAGCTGTGATGTCGCCAAGGCTTGTTACCCCCTGCTCGGCGGTGATGAGGCCTTGGGAGACGAGGCCTGAGACAAAGGTGATGAGCTTCTGGGCGGTGTCCTTGCTGACTTTGCTCAGATAAAGCGTACTGCCGAGCGTCTTAATCAGTGATTTCAACTGCTCGGTGTTGTAGCCGTTGCCGCCGCCCTGACCCTTTGCGAGGCTGTCAATCTGATTCTGCAGCTTTTCAATCGTGCCTACGGTCTTTTCCTCGCGCAGAGTGATTTCGTACTTAGGCACTTTGTTGTCGCCGCCCTCGGTTATTGTCAGGCTGTCGATGACGATGTTTCCGCTAACGCCCAAATCCTCGTCTTCAAAGAGCATCAAATCGCCCTCCTTGATAGTCAGGTAAAGGCTTTTTTCTGCGTCGCCGTTGAGATAGTCATCGTGCTGGCGAGCCATGTAATGCTCATCGATTTCTGGCTGATAGACTGAGCGCGGGCTGTCGTTCTTGGCGAGATATGCGACTGCGGCGTTGTAGAGCCTTTGCGATGCGGCTTGTATGTAAACATCGGGCATTTCGATGTGTAGAATCACGAACTTGTCGCCAGCGCGCAGAGGATAGAACTTGTTTGGAAAGTACATGTCCAAACTCTCATCGTAAGCGCGTTCAAGCTCGATTCTGTAAGTGCCGTTGCCAAGTTGCTCAACGCTTACTATCGTCATTTCTCTTCCGCCGCACATTCCGTCTTTGAAAGAGATAGTCGCGTCTTCGCTTGTGAGGTAGTCGTTGATGTCAAAGCCGAGGTCGCGCACCAAGACTTTGATATTCTCTATCGTGTCGTCCTCCTCGAAAACTCCGTCATCGCTTGGCTGATCGCCGCCGATTAATTCGTCAAGCGCGCCGTAGTATGTTGGCCCAGTGTCAAGGGTTATCCCAGCGTCAAGCAAATCTTGGCTGGTCATTCCCTCCAAGCTGGGGTGTATGTCGTCAAGGTCGTTTGAGCCATCGAACATCACCGTAGCCTCGCGTATGCCGTAGATTGACGCGTTGGCCGAACCAATGTAGGGGTCGAGCGTGGCTGTCGGAAACCCTGGCAGCATAAGGCGATTCACCGCCATGTTGTTGGGCAGATAGGCGCTTGAATCAGCCTTTAATATCTTGTTGTAGTATCGGCTGGGCATGTTCGTGGTGTTGCCGTAGGCTCTAAGGCGCGTGATAATAGCGTCGTTATCCTCGGCTTGCTCCTCGATTTTGCTCAGGCCGTTGCCCTTGCCGAACTTGAATATGTTGGTTGTCGGCATCCCTGCGGTGCCGATTATTATCGTGCGGTTGCGCACTATGAAATAGCAGCCGAAGTCATTAACGCAAAGTTCAAGCGCGCCCCAAACTTTGATGTTGCTCACCGAAACCGACACGTTAGTCTTTTCGGCGTATTCGGGGTGAACTTCAACAGTCCAAGCCTTGTCTCCTGTGTAGATTCTGTCGAGGTTGGCTTGTATTCTGTCAGCCAAGTCTTGAACAGAGGATGCGTAGAATGAAAACTCGGGCAGCTGCGTGTAGTGAATCTCATTGTCCTCTTTGACCACGTCCAAGAAATCGCACCGCGTCAGCTCGTCGGAGAGAGAGTTGAATTTGATGTCCTCATACACGAAAGCCTCGCCGTAAGCGCCTGACTTGGCTTGCTTGCACTTGGGAGCGTTCATGTTGAGCTCAAAGCGCTCATTGCGGTATATCATGTAATCGCCCACTTGAAACCCGATAGGGGTAGGCGACTTCACTGTTACGGTCAGGTAGCACTCGCCCATCCACGTGCCTTTGTATTCAATCTCGGGCGTGTAGGCTCTCACTGTTCCGTCAGCGGCGTATATTGCGTATTTCGTTGTCGTAGGCATCAGAGTGATGATGATTCAGTCAGTTTGGTTATGTTTCCGTCAGCGTCAGATACAGGCAGCACGTACAATTTCGGCTGCGTGACCCTGACGGTTATTGTCACTGTGTAGGTCAGAGTATTGCCCTCGAAATGGACTTCAATGTCTGACATTTCTTTGAAATAGCATTGGCTGTAGCCAGTGGCCGTAATGGGAGCGTAGAAAGCGAACATTCCGCCTGCGAGCCAGTCGCGCAGAGCCACAATGCTTTTGACAGCCGCTTTTGGCTGCAACCCTTGCGAGCCTAATTCGATTTCAACGTCAAAGGCTTCAATCGGCAGTCCGCCAGAGGGAATGTAAACATCTTCGCCATCTTCGCCAAGCCAAGTCTTTACGCTCGGCTCTTGCACCGAGGCAGTGCCGAACACTGGCGCGGACAAAAGAACGTAGCCGAACTCGGAAAGCGCGTCAATGCACTTTTCCGAGTCGGCTCGCTGGAATATTATGCTCTTTGTCGAATCCATCTTTGAGGCTCTAAGGCGTTGGGATTATCAGAGTAAGGCTCTTTTTAGGCTGCTACAGCGCCGAAGATGTAGATGCTGCACCCCTTGGTGTCGGTCAGCGGCGATACGCTCACGTTGAAGTAAGCGGGCTTGCCCTCTTCCGAAACGAGGTTTGCGTACATCTCCACGTTGGGCAGGAAGATTGCGCTCTCCTTGTCTTCCGAGGTGAGGAACAGGCCGCCTGTAGCCTTTTTGGGCGACATGTCGTAGCCGTAGCCCTTGTAGGTCTTGCCATCGACGGTGACTGAGGAGCCGACCGCTACTTTCTGCTCAGAAGTGCCTTGCTGAACGTTGAGGAACAGAGAGTTGATTTCCTCTGCGACAGATGCGACTTGGAAAGTGATTTCAGGGTCGCCAGCGTCTGCGACAGCAGTCCACACGTCGCCAGTGGTGAGCTTCACCTTGGTGATGTCGGGCGAGCCGGTGTCGAATGTGACGCCATCTTTCAATACGGGCAGTTCCTTGTCGAAAGCCGAGATGGCGGTGGGGAGCGTGTTTTTGGTTGCCAGATAATAGACGTGCTTCATCTGGTTGAAGAGTACGCGCAGAGACTCTTTTGATGCGGTTATTGTTACGTCTGCCATAGCGGTATTGTTAGTTTGTGAATTATTCTGTGTGTTGTCGCCCGAGCCTGATGCTGAGCCATCCTGATTGCCTGTGTCTGCTGCCATAGCGGTAAAATTTTACTCCAAGGCTATTTCCTGATGATGAGTTTCGACTGCATCGTTACGTAATGGAATCCCATTTCATCGTCGCTGCCGCCTGTGAGCATCTTCAATGCCGACGCGCTGTAGAGATTGTTGTGGTGGGGAAAGCAACCGCACGCTTTGTCGAGCATTTTCTGCATCCCGTCAACATCTTCCAATCCTCGGTCAGCGTCTCGGCGGAAACAGTTGATCGTAGCCGTTGCGGTCTGGTAGGTGTCGCCGCAGTCTTGCATCCCTGCGGCGAATCGCACTACCACGAACTCGCTCATCGGCGCGGCTGTCTGCCTTGGGCGGTCAGTGGCGAAGATTTCCGTGTCCTCGCTGAACTGCTCTCGAAGAGCCGTTATCAGCGTTTGCAGAATCTTCTTGCGGCGGTAGTATGTCGAATCGCTGTTTTCCATTGGGTCTTAATGCAGTTTGTTCCAGAAGCTTGCCCATTTCATATCACTTTCAACTCGGTATGAATAGTTGGTAAGCACGTCGATTTGCCGCATGTTCTCCAGCCATTCCGAATACTCGGTGCCAGTGGTGAGCCTTATGATGTAGGTGGCTCCCGACGGAGTGGCGCCGCTGAGGAACTTGAACGCCGTATTCTCGCCATAGTCGCGGTCTGTGATAACTTCGGCCTTGTAACTGTAGCTTTGGTTTTCGCCATCGTAGCGCGTGGCTCCTGCGGGGAACACTTCGCCCTCGGTGAGTTTCGTCCTAATAGGCTTGCGCCAATCCTCGCTTGCGGAGAAAGTGGCCATTTCTGCGCCTTTGTGCCAGAAGCGGGCAGTGTAGCTGGTTATGGTGTTGCCAGTCATCATGGGGCCGCCCTCTTCGTAATAGTAGCGGGCCGCGCCGATGGCGAGGCTGTGCGTCACTCTGGTCAGCTCCCTCCACATGTGCTTTTCGATGATTTTGCGGGCTTTTTTCATGCCCTCGTCGAATAGCTTGCTGTTTGATATGTAATGGCTTGCCATGTGATAATCAGTTATGCACGGTTGATACGAAAGCGGTTGTGCCGAGGTTGTTTTGGGTCGCGTCAACAATGGCGGTCGGATAAAGCAAGGTTTTTCCGTCTTTATCCCACGCCTCTATGATGTCGCCCCTTTGCAGGAACTTGTGGCCCAGTGGGAGGCTTATTGCCATGTCGGCTTTTTCTACGCCTTGGTACGTGAAAACCCTTATCGAGCGGTTGCCGTAAACTCGGCATTTCCCCTCGTAAACTATTTCCTCTACGCCTTGCTCGAACTGCCCCTGCCAATGGCGGCGGGTTATCTTGCAATCGTGCGGATGCCTTGGGTTTTCGACTGCCATGGTGTTAGAAATTGACGATTACCATTTTGGAAGCAGCTCCCCAAGGCTCATCCCACTTGTCGTACAGAGCCTTCGCCATTTCCCTGAGCTGGCGTTTGTCGTAAGCCGAGGTTTCCCAGCCACCCTCTTCGTGGCTCCAATCGCCATCGCTGTCCTTTGTTGACGATTTCGATGACGGAGTTGACGCGCACCAAAGATAGATGTCGGCTGTTGAAAGGTCGAGGATTTTTTCAGTAAGCGTAGATACCATTGTGCCAGCGGCGACTTGGCGCTTTACAAGCACTCGCAGCATGGCGTTGTCGGGTATGTCGTAGCTTACCGAGCCTCGCAGAAAGTCCTCAATGCTCATGTCGAGCGCCGATTCTTCCTGCGGGGTCTCGATTTCCTCGCTCCAGACTTGCGGGTATTTCTCTTGGAGGTCTTCTTCCATGATTCAGGAAATTAGCCTTGTCGTCGGCGCGCTTTATGCGGTGCCGACAACAGTGTAGATGTAAATGTGCTTGGGCAGCGAGGGAACGCAGATTTGCGAAGCCTCCGATTCGATGTAAATCGAGTGGGTGGCAGCTTCGGCGCGCTGGGCGAGCAAGAGTCGGCCGCTGTCGTAGTAAGCCGCTTTGTCGCTGTCGTAGCCGAGACTCAGGGGCTGCACGCCTTGGATTGTGCCGATTTCGCCGTCAGGCAGGAAAGTGATGTTATGCTCGTCGAAGTTGTCGATGGTGTCCTGTTCGATGTCCTTTGTGGTTGTGTTGACTTTCTCAATCACAGCTTTGGTGTCGCGAATCACAATCTTGTCGATTCGGATAAGGCTTGCGAGCTTGGCAAGCAGCATCTCGTCTGAATAGTTGAGAAGATTGGTCTTTGCACCCTTGTCAAGGGGAGCCAGGGGCAGTATTGAGTAGGCGAGGGTTTCCTTTACCTTTGAGTGGCCAAGGAGGTCTTGCCAAATCACGTCAGGCATTTCAAGGCGCAGAGGGCCGGTGTAATGCTCTTCTCGGCGGATTTTCTTCACGGCGGTGCGCATCATGTCGATGGGGTCTGACGCGCTGCCCTCGGTGGTGTGAGCCTCGGTAGTCCACCACAGCTTGTTGTTTGTCGATGTGCAAGTGGTGGTATCGACGGCGGGAACGCCGAAAGAGATGGTGATTCCCTGCAAGCCGCGAGGGTTATTTGTTGAACTGATTGTGAACTTGCCAGTCGATACAATCTGGTCACGCTGGTTGCAAAGAGCGTTTTGGTAGCCTTTGATAAGGCCATCGGTGGATTCGTCGAGCAAGCCAAGCATTACGCCCTTGAACTGGTCGGTGATTGCTGCTTTGCCGAGTTGCTGCTGGAGCAGAAGTTGCTGGCGGAGGATTGTGCGGTTCAGGCGGTAGTACTTCTTCATCGTGGGTATGTTGCCAGTAAGGCCCGATACCTCGCGGAGAGCTGCCTCGTAGCCGGGCGATTCAGGGTCAACATAGGCGGGCAGAGCCACAGCGCCAGTAGAGCCCAAGAGTTGCTGCCAAGTGTAGCCGAGATTCATAGGGGCGAACTCGAAACCGTCAAGATGGAAGTCGTCGTAGATTTCCTCGTAGCGGTCGATGTACTCTTGCCATGAATCGCCGCCAAGACCCACGTTTATGAGGTTGTAAAGTTTAGCGTCGTTGGTATTCATTTCGCAATAAGTTTAATTGTTAGTTTACAATCACGATATTGGGGCAAGCGGCCTTGATAGCCTTGACTTCGTTTGCGCTGCGCGACCATTCGTAGATTGCGCCACGGTAAACCACTGTTGCGGTAGCGACGAAGTCTGTCGCTTGGTCAGCGGCGGCGGGTATTACTACGTCGTCTTGCAGACAGCCGTTGACGATAGCCTCGAAAGCGAGCTTCGCGCCCTCTGCGGCAGACGTGTAGGTTGAAGAGGCGAGAGCGGTGCTTGCGGCGGTCGAAAGCTCCTCGGCGGTGGGGATTGTGACTTTCTTGGTCGAGCCATCCCATTTAACTGGAGTGCCAGCGGGAATCACCTTGCCAGCCCATGCCTCAAGGTCGGTCGAATCGATTACGCCGCCTGCGGGATAGACACGCTCGATTTCTCGCCACACTTTCTTGCTGTGACCGTAGCCGAAAGTGGTTTGGTTGAATGTGTTGCCTATAGCCATTGTGTTAGCGATTTAGCGGTTAGTGAATAATGTTGATTTGTTGATTTCTCATGCCTTGCCCATTTTCTTCTTCTTTTTCTCGAAGAAAGCGTCAAGCATTGGGTTGCGCTCTGACTTTCCTCCATTGTTTCCTGAGCGGGGAACTGCGCCTGCGCCCATTATCTTGGTGAAAGTCTTGTCGTAGTTTCCAAGCAAGCCTTGCACTTGGTCGGCGGCTGTTTTGTCAGCCTTGATGTCAGCGCTTGCAAGCACCAAGTCAAGTATGCCCTCGTTGTCGGCTCCGCTCTGCATCATCAGCTCCTTGATTTCAGCTTTGAGCCGATTCTTGGCTGCGGCGATGTTGTCATCTTCGCGAGCCTTGGCCAATGCCGCAATCTGACGCTTGATTTCTTCAAGCTCGGAATTGGCGCCAGGCTTGGGTTCGATGGGCGGAGTGATTGTGACATTGGGGGTTGCCGACCGCGGCTGGGGATTGTAATTCTTTTTGAAATTCTCCACCTGCGCGGCGATGTCGTGGCTCAATTGCCCGTTGACGGTTTTCAGGATTCCCACTACGTGGTTGAAATACTGCTCGTCAGGCTCTTGGCCTTCGGCTACGGGGTTGAGCGCGACAATTTCCTTGATGGTGCGCTCCGACAGCGAGGTTTGTCCCAGCTGCTCGGTCACTTTGGAAATGATTTGTTCAGTTTCCATAGGGTCTTTTAAGGTTAATGAAAATGTTAATGTTCTCTGTGTGTCGCTCCCTAAAAGCAAAAGAGCCACCGCTGTCTTTCGACTGCGATGGCTCTCAGGCCTGGATTAGGGAGGTGTTGATTGTAAAACTCTAAAGCTATGAAGAATACTCTTATTCCTTGTTGAAGACGCCGTAAGTCACGGTAATGAACCTTTTGCAGCGGCGGCACTTGATTCTAAGCACGTTCACGCCAGAAGCCGCTTTTTCCACGTCCACCAGCTTCTGTCCGCATACCGGGCAGTTTACCATGTGG
The DNA here is from genome assembly GCA_020859755.1 of Bacteroidales bacterium. Taxonomy (GTDB): domain Bacteria; phylum Bacteroidota; class Bacteroidia; order Bacteroidales; family Muribaculaceae; genus JAJPXC01. The sequence goes on from JAJBVP010000189.1 coordinate 18,893, forward strand.
GTGCTGGCGCCGTTCTGCCTAAAGTCCTCTCTCGCTTCTATGTTTGGCATCTGTTTGCGATTTCTACCGCAAAAGTAATAAATAATTTCATAACTTTTTGCGATTTAAGCCGAAAAATGCAAAAATGAGCAAAATTTTTCCGTAATTTTGCGTCAAAATACTCAATATCATGGTAAAAGACCTCCTTACAAAGCGACCTTTCGCGCGAATACAGCCTACGATGCACTTCCTTGGCGCTCTCACCACAGACCCGTCAAAGGCCAAGGCGCCAATGGAGCAGTCGCAGTGGCAGATACTCACGCAAAGCGACTTCCTGCGCGAATATTATCCGTCAGGGCACCGAATCCACGACCCTGAATACTATCCCGACCTCATCAAGGTTGACGACAAAGGGAAGTTCTACAAGCAAAAGATTTTCCGCGTGGCGATACCTTTCCAGCAGATTATCGTCATTCAGCGATTGGTGCATCTGTGCGGCAATGACATCGCATTCGAGCTCACCGACACCAAAGCCGACAGCAAGAGCGATGACCTGTTTCTTGAATTTCAGCAAGGGTGGCTCGACCATCAGATGGAAATAGCGTTTTACGATTTCGTGAAGTCTATACTCGTCACAGGCGACGGTGCGGTTGCGTTCTTCATGCACGATGGCAAAGTCCGCACCCGCGCGCTGTCTTTCCTCAACGGCGACACGCTTTATCCGCATTACGATTCAGTCACAGGAGAACTCTCAGCGTTCGCCCGCAAATTCTCGGATTATGATGAGAAAGGCGAGGAAGTGACAACGTGGGTGGAAGTCTGGGATAAAGACTGCTTCTATCAGTACCGCCAAAGCAAGCAGGGATTCAAAGGCGCGGTCAACGCTGTCAAAGACTTCTTCGGCCTTGACGGATACACGCTCGTCAGCAAGACAATGCACGGATTCGGCGAAGTGCCGGTGGCTTACTACCGCAGCGACGATGGGCCGGCGTGGGCGAGCGTGCAAGACAACATCGACCAGTACGAGGTGAACATCTCGTATCTCGCCAAAAACAACAAAGCCTACGCCTTTCCCATAATGAAGCTCAAAGGCGACAACGTGGAAATCGAGGGCGACATGTACGGCTCGGTAAAGGCGATAAAGATGGACAGCGAATCCGATGCGAGCTATCTTGAAAATCCCAATGCGTCTGAATCATTCCGACTTGAAAACGACATACTGAGAAAATCTATATTCCTGGGTGCGTTCATCGTGGAGCCACCCGAAATCAAATCAGGCGACCTGCCAGGAGTAGCGATTAAGCTAATCTATTCTCCCAGCCTTGAAATAGCCACTACCGAGGCTAAGAATCTCGCAAAGCCGCTCGACGCGATGAAAAGGCTGTTCCTCAAAGGCTACGGCATTGAGACCGCGAAAGTCAGCCGTTTCTCGCAATTGAAGATATTCGCGTTCATCAAGCCTTACATTCACCAGAACGCCGCCGAGCTTGTTAGCAACCTTGTAGCCGCCGTGAACTCGCAGATTCTCTCAAAGCAGTCAGCGTCGGAGCTTACAGGCTACGACAAGAACTGCGAGTGGGACAGAATCATGAAAGAGATGAAAGAAGAGCAGTCTATGGATATTCTCTACCAAGGCGCGATTATCGACAAGCAAGCCCAAGCCAACAGCGAAACCGATGCCAAGAGCGAAGAAAACTGAACTGCCGCCAGAATCCGAGAATCCCAACGTAGTGCTTGACAATGAGACAATCGAGCGTTACAGAGAGGAAAACCTGCCTACGCGCATAATAGCGCAGAAAGGCGGGCAGGAAAAGATTCTGTCATCTTGCGCCGATGTGATTATCGGCGGTGGCTGCCGTGGAGGAGCGAAGACTTTCACTTTGCTCATGGAGGCTCTTTACGACATCTACAATCCCAATTTCAAGGCTGTGCTATTGCGCCATGAGATAGAGGATTTGTCGGACATGGTGGAGACATCTGACATTCTCTACCACGACTTCGGCGAGTACAACCGCTCAAAGAGCGACATGCGATGGAACTTCTACACAGGTGGATTCCTGAAATTCTCATACCACGCCGACAGCATCGAGGACTTCAAAAAGCGATTCCAAGGCAAGCAGTTTTCATACATCGGCGTGGACGAAATCACGCACATGGAGTTTGAGAAGTTCAAGTATTTGCTCTCCACAAACCGAAACGCCTACGGCATACGCAACAGATTCATCGGCACATGCAATCCTGACCCTGATTCGTGGGTAGCGAAATTCATAGACTGGTGGATTGGCGAGGACGGATTGCCGATTCCTGAGCGCGACGGAGTGGTGCGGTATTTCTTCAACCCATCCGATGACGCTGGCGACATAATCTGGGGCGATACCCGCCAAGAAGTCTATGAGCAGTGCCGCGACATAATCGACCCTCTGTACGAGAAGAACTACAAGAGCGTGCGCGAACTTGCCAACGTGTCGCCAGCGCGAATGTTCGTCAAGTCGGCGACTTTCATAGAAGCCAAGTTGCGCGACAACAAGAAGCTCTTGCTTTCAGACCCAGGCTATCTTGCCAACCTCGCAAACCAGAGCGAGGAAATGCGAGCGCGAGACTTGGACGGAAACTGGAAATTCCGCTCGGTGGGCGACGATATGATAAAGTTGCTGCACATGGAGAATTTCTACCAAAACGCCGAGCAGACAGCCGACGGAGTAAGGCGAGTGTCGCTTGATGCGGCTTTCGAGGGTGGCGACAGCCTTGTGATGATTCTGTGGATAGGCTGGCACATCAAAGACGTGTTCGTGTGCAGATTGGATTCAAAGTCAACCGTAAACGCCGTAAAGGCGAAACTTCAAGAATGGGGAGTGCAGGAGGAAAATTTCACCTATGACCTCAACGGCATAGGGCAGGTGTTCAAAGGATTCTTCCCCAACGCAATCGCTTTCAACAACCGAGAAGCCGTGGCAAAGGATTTCAAGGATATCTACTCAAACCTCAAATCACAAGCCGCCTACACGTTCGCCCAGCGCATAATAAACCGCGAGATGTCGATTGAGCCGACTTTGCTCACTCGCAAATACTCTGGAAAGGGATTCTCAAACATGGCTCTGCGCGACATCCTCAACAAGGAGCGGAAGGCGATACGCAAAGACAACAATGCCTACGACAAAGGCTGGTCGCTGATAAAAAAAGCCGACATGAAGAAGATAGTGGGTCACTCGCCCGACTACATCGAGGCTATGCTGATGCGCTCGGTGTTCGACTTGAAGAAAAGGCGGTGTTTCCGAGGATTGGGCCTGCTGTAAAGACATTTCAGTTATTCTTGTTTTTTGCTGTTGTTTCAAGAAAAGCCGTACTCTCGCGAGCGCGGCTTTTTGATATTAACCAAAAATAATCAATCTAAAAATGGAAAATTCTTACTTTCTCCTTGCTGGCGCAAAGTTACGCAAAATTCGGCTGTTAGGCAAACAAAAAGCGCCTATCTTCACAGACAGGCGCCCACAAATGCTGAAAATTAATGAAAACATTACAACTGTAATAAAGATACGACTATTTCCTTTTTCATATTTCCCATTCTTCCTCGCCGCGTCTGAGCAGGAGTTTCTGGTAGGTGCGCAGCGACTGGGATATTTCGGTGATGTTTTCCATTATCTCCGTAAGGTTGAATTTGGAATCGTTTTCATTCTCTTTGCGGTAGTCTTTTATCACGCCTTTGCGCACCGCAGCCTGAATCTCGTATATCGAGAGGCCGATGTTGCGGCTCAATCCCTCGTAGCCGTAGATAATCTTGACGCCGGTGTCGGGGTCTGTTATCGGCACGGCTTTCTTTCCAAGCTCGGTCTTGCAGCTGTCGCGCCGCTCGTTTTCATTGCGGATTTCGCGGCGGCGTATGTGCATGTTGAAAGTCTCCGAGCCGTAGTAGCCAATCATGTTGCCGCTTGCGGTGCGGTTTTTGCGGTAGCCGGCCGATGCGAGAGTGCGCCCAAACACGGTCACGTTCTCAGGCTCGATGCCAGTCTGTCGGCACCACACGGAGTATTTTTTGTAAAGCCTTGAAGATTCAATCCACTTGATAGGCTCTGTCTGCGCCAAGTCCTCGAATGTGCGCGCCAGCTTATGCTCTTTCATGAATTTCAATACGCTGTCATCCTCGATTCTGTAGTCTTCGACTATCCTTTGCAACTCAGGCTCTTTTGTGAACTTGTAGCCTTGCTTTATGAATCTGTCGCGACCCTCCATTATCCAGTTGAATATCGCCGAATACTCGCTTTTGAGCTGCTGGGAGAGCTGCGTGTTCATCTTCTCCTCTGTGATGATGCGCTCAAAGGGGAGTATGATCAGCCGCCGCGCCATTCCGTGCGAAGAATCCCTGAGCCTTGGCAGCGTGTTGCAGTTGGCGATGAAAAGCGGGATGTCGTAGGCGGTGAAGTTGTTGCCGTATATCTCGCGCCCCTGCACTGGCTCGCCGCTTATGAGCTGCTTTAGGGTGTCGGCTCCCTTGTCGATTGCGAACGCCCCAATCTCGGTGCAGTAGTTGAGCTTCTTGCCGTTGATTGTGGCGATGTTCTTCTTCTTGTCGTTGCCCGATATCAGCTCGCCGAGTGGCACGTTGGAAATGTTGTCTTTGCCAAGTATGCCGAATATCGTCTCAAAGACAACCCCTTTGCCGTTCTGCCCTGGCCCGTGGAGTATCAGTATATGCTCTATCTTCGCTTGGCGGCGGTCTATGAAGATTGCGCCAAGATACTCTTGCAAGACTTTCTGCATAGTGCGGTTAGGCAATACTTCGTCAAGAAATATCTCCCAGGCGTTGGAGTACAATTGATTCGGGTCGTAGTCGTAATCCACCTCGCATACTTGAACGAGCTCTTTTGAGAAACGGCGCATCTGCTTGTGTTCCAAATCATAGACGCAGTTTCTAAAGACGATTATGTTTTTGTTTAATTTCAGCTCTTTGCTGCAAACAGCCGTGCGGCAGAGTTTTTTCGCCGCTTCAAGGCGGGTGTAGTCTCCGTCTGGCAGGTTTCTCGCCCTTAGGCATCGGTAAACGATGTCGCCGAAGTCTTCCCATGAAATCTCTTGGTAGATGCGTCCGTTGTAATAGTACGGCTTGCCGTTGTAAAGTCCCATAGAAGATTTCTCCATGGCTTTGCGCAGGCACTCCATCATGGCGTCCATGCGCTGGTTCGAGCGCTTGTATTCGAGCGCTTTTGCCGCATCGTCGCCCATTAGGCGCGCTATCTCGGCCACTATCCGCTCTTTGTTTCTGATTTCCATAATCTCTCAGTCTTTGATTTTGGCGCTTTTGCCGCCGCCTAAGTCAACTTTCAAGCCAAGCGACGCGAGGCTGATTTTCTTTCCCTCGCCGCCTGCGTACTTTTCTTCCCACTGCGCTTTTGCGAGGGCCAAGTCAACCGCCGACGGAGCGGAAAACTCTCTTTTCTCGCCTTTGGACTTGGTTTTGTCGCGCTTGTAGAAGTTGACAGGCACGTCAACGGCCATAAGCTCCGTCTGCGCTTTAGTCAACAGCCAGTAATATCCGTAAAGCGGAGGCGTTATCGGGATTCCGCAGATTCTGAGGGGTTCTGTGAGCCACGGCGCGCGCTTGCAGATTTCCCAGCCTGCGCCGTAATCTGTGCGGCTCGGATAGCTTCGGCTTCCTGACGAATCATCGCCATCGTCGTATCCTTGACCTCGGTCAGCAATATGGTAGCCACGTAGTATTCCAGCGCAGGAACTTTTTTTTTGACAAGGGCCAGTATCGGGGTGAGTTCTGAATCGCTGTACTGCTTTATGTAATAATAATACCGCCACAGCAATCCCCAGAAGAATTTTATCTTCCAATAGCTGTTGAGTACAGCCGCCGCCGCGCACTTGCACGTGATTTTGTCCTCCGAAACGGACTTGTCGTTCATTACGGAGGATATTTTTCTCAAAGTTCCGCGCCTTATCCAGCCGATTTTTACGCTCTTTCCGCGCAGTTCTACTATGTCGTCGGCGTTAGACAACACGCTTTCAAGCTCGCGAACGTCTTCTTCGCTCGGCTCTGATACTCCGCCGAACTGCTCGGGCTCAATCTTGGGGTTCTGCGCTTTCTCCATCCTGATTCTCGACATTGGGAATTAACATCGCTTTCAAGTCCTCGATTTCCGATGCGTCGTCGCGAGCCTCGAAGTCTTCGCGCTCAATCCACCGCTGGACTAATTTTTCATACTCCGACAACATTCCCGACAGGAACTCTAAGTCGGGTACGGCTCCGCAGATTGAATAACACATCGAACACCACAGCCGCAGGAACTCTTTGTTGCGGCGCGACATCTCCATAATCCTGGGAAACATCTCGGTGTCGCAGGAATAACTCAGCTCAAAGCTCCCTGAGACGGTTTTTACTTTCAAGGCGAGCGTTTTCTTGCGCTTGCGCACAGGGTCTTCGCCTTCTACGCGCATTACTAAGAAGTTCCCCGCCTTAGCCAGCAACACTTCCTGCGGCGCGCCTATTTTGGATTCTTTGTTTTTCTTCATGGGAAACAAGGATTGTTAATTTTTCGCAAATTTACGGCGAAATCGCATAAAAAGCAAGCCAGAAGCGTTAAATTTCCCCTGAAAAACGCCCGAAATCTTTCCCGCAAGGCCGCGTTTTACCCCGAAAACAGCCTTGAAAACACCGATTTTAACAGTATTTTAACACTGCGTTAACATTTCAACGCAAACGCTTAATTCACACAACCCCAACGCTTTAGCGAAATCGCCACCCAAAATCGGTGAATACCCCAGTGTAGGGTTTTCCCGCCATTTCCCCAAAATAAGCTCTTGACAGCCAAACATCTGTGTATAGTATGTAGAGTATGGATAGTTCTTGACGAAAAATGTTTCTCCATTATATATATTATTATTTTTTACTCTTTTATATACTTTATACTATACATACTATACATACTATACATAAAATATTATTAATAAAGAAGTTATAAAAAGAAAAACTATTCATCAAACCATACATTAACTATACATAGGCTTGAAATGTTAAATTGTGTTAAATTAGTTAAATAAAAGTTAATACTCAAAATTCAAGAAAAATATTAATTTGCAAGTTGTTGATAGATAGTAGGTTATGAAATTAATTTACCTAATTTGACAATAAATTGAAACTAAGAAAGTAGTTGGAAAATAGAGCCAAAAAAAATAAAATAAAAATTTTGAGGAGGACTGACAATAAAAAATATATTAGCATAAAGGGGGGGGGTGGTACCCCTTTATAAGTGGTGCGATATACACCAAAAAGCGGTGCAAAAAGCGTCAAAAACACCCCAGTTTGAGCGTAATATTACATTTTGCACCCCTTAAGCGTTGAAATTGAAAGGGTACAAAATGTTAACTATGCTCCTAACTGCCAAAAAGTTAGATATTAGGTTATATTATAGGTATAATATAACATGGATTAGCCTCTGAAATGGCTTAGATATATAAACATGTCAATGTGCTAATTAATAACCAGCTATCAGTTTTCAAACGTCCGGTTCTATAGATTTGCAAGGGAGATAATAATAGATTCTCTCAATTTCGTTAGAATTTTCCTTTTTCATCTGCTGCAAATCAGCCAGCTTTAACAGCACGTCTGCCCTTTCCTTTCCACTCACGTCTCTTAATATCAATTCCAACTCTTGGATTATGTCCTCTTTAGTCATGGTTCCCCTTGCTTTTTGTCTCTTGGATGTTAGGGTTTTGAGCTCTGCTTTTAGTCGGTCTATTTCCTCGGTTAAAGCTTGGGTCTTGGTGTCCGTGTCACTTCTGAGGGTTTGGATCAGCAAATTAACACCGGGCAAATCTCCGGTTAACTCCTTGATTCTCTCCTTAGCCTTCGGGGTCGTTGGATCTCGGTAAATAGCCTGTGCGGCCTCGATTGGTAGGACACCGGAGGCTACGAGTATGCAGTAATATACTGCCCGTTGATCAAGATTGTATTTCTTAACATAATCAGGGGTTATAGAAATTTTGGGGTTAGTCTTCGGTTTTGCGATTGGACGTGCCATGTGTGGGGTTGTTGAGGGTTAGAAGATTCAGGGGTTAAAGTGTTCCCGGTGTCTTCGTGGTCATGGTGCTGACCAGCCGGGACTACAAAGTTACTACATTTTTTTTACATGTGCAACATGTGTGCAATTACCTAACATATAATATATGTATATACATGGGGTTAAATGCTCCTGGGGTTGGGCTGGCTTTGATGAGGGGTTAAAGCTCCCGGTGTTCCCTGTTCCTCAGCTCTGAGGGGTCGTTATATCGGGGTGTTGTTTCGCCTTATTTACCTTAAAAAATAAATATGTATTTTCGCAAAAATAGATTAATTTAATTACATATTATTAATTATATGCTAAACTATGTTATATCGGTGAAAATAATTACATAATTATTTTGATATGTAAATAAATTGTCGTAACTTTGTGGTGTAAAACAAAAACAGTAATAAATAATAATCATGGAACAAATCAAGATTACAAAATGCCTGTTCACTGCCTCTGTGGTGGCTCTGGCTCTGGGCTTCGGCCTGTGCCTGCTGGCTCTGTGCCGTGGGTGTGCTGAGGCTGCCGGGTTCGGCTTCGTCCTTATGGCTTCTTCACTCGCTTTTGCGGCTCTGGATTGCTTTTTTAACAAGTACGACGACGAAAAGTAACAATCAATCAATCAATCATAACAACACAACACTAAAATATAAAGATATGGCACATTTATTCACGACTCAACGCAATGCCGGCGGAGATAACAACTACGGCGGTTACAAGTCGGCGATTTCCGTCCGTGCTGACTTTGGCACAGTTGACGGTGTGGCCCTGAAACTGAAAAAGTCAATCGACGAAAACGAGGCTTGGGCGGCTAAGATCATGGTGTCGCTTGGCGAGTGCCTCCCCGGTGCTACTGGAACTATGGGCAATAAGACAGTTGAATGTCTCGCAATTGACCGTGAAAAGGGTACGGCTACTTTTGACGTTATCAAGGGGTTCAATGCTGACAAGCGCGCAAATTCACAATTCGTTATTTCGTGGGGCGGAAATATGTCGTTTGCTCCCTGCCCAGATGGTGACGCCGGCTTGGCTGCCGAAAATGCCGAAAATGCCCCCGAAAATGAAAACATGGAGGGCGAAAACAATATAACCAACATTGAGAGTTATATTGATTTCCCCGGTGTCCGCGAGGCTTCGGAAAAACTGGAGGCGGCCAAAAGTGAGTTCCAGGTGTCACTTGAAAAACAACAAAGCGCACAAAGCGAGTTCGACAAAGCTTATGAAGATTTCAAGGATGCCGAAAAGTCGGCTAATGAGGCCTGGGAAAACTACACCGAAAAAAAGGAGGCCCAAAAGAATGCACAAAGCGAGTTCGACAAAGATCCGGACAACTTCGAGAAGGAACTTGAAAACATGGAGGCCCAGGCCGACGCGTCTAAAGCTTTAGCCGCTGCAAAGCGTGCCGAAAAAGCTAAAAGCGAGGCCGATTTAAATCAATACAACAAAGCTAAAGAGTTGGACGGCGCTAATAATGAGCTCTCCCAGGCTTCGGAAAACATGGAGGCCGCCCAAAAAGAATTAGCCGAGGCCATCGAAAAAGCTAAGCAAAGCGAGGCCGAAAATTCGGAGGACGAAAACACCGACGATGAAAACTCCGAAAACTCGCAAAGCGAGGACGGGGACGAAAACACCGGGGAAAACTCGGAAAATGAGGACGGCGAAAACACTCCCGAAAGTGAGGACGAAAACACCGGGGATGACGTGGAACACAAAGCTCTAAAGCATATAGTTGCATGTCTCAAAGCTGGCATCAATGTGATGCAGATTGGCCCGTCTGGTACTGGGAAAACAACTAACCTTATTAAAGCTGCCAAAAAGATTGGCGCTAAGTATTTCAGCCAGGGCACAACCTTTGACGTTTCGGAGATCAAAGGTTATAAGGATGCCAACGGCCGTTATGTGCCATCTAATTTATACCTCGCCTTTGATGAGGCGCGCAAAAGTCCGTCCGCGCCTGTGCTTGTGGGCCTGGAGGAAATAGAGAGCTGGGATCCTCAAAGCTCGTTAGCCATGTGTGAGATGGTAGCAAACAAGCGTTACACTTTCCCGAACGGTGAAACAATCTATGCCCCTAACATTGTGTTCGGCGCGTGCGGAAACACAATCGGCCGCGGAGCCTCCGTAACTCACCGTGGCCGCCAGGAAATGGACGGCGCAATGATTAATAGATTTTTTGCCCTTGTGGTTGACTATGATCCGGCGATTGATTTGGCCAACTGCCGTGGCGACGTGGATTTGTGCGAACTGGGCCAAAAACTCCGCCAGGCTTGCCGTGAACGCAAATTGCCCTACGAGTTCACCCCCCGCGACTTCGATCGCATTTCATCTCTTACTGCCTCCGGTATGCCTCGTGAAATTGCATTGCTGGGCACGTTCGGGACGTGGCAGAAACAACACTTAGATTCTCTGCTTATGCAAATCGGAGACTCTAACACATGGCTGGGGGCTGCCCAAAATGCTGCTAACATGTTGCTCGTATAACACTAACTGCCCCGGGTGTTTCTGCCCGGGGCTAAAATAAAAAAGCTATGACAATACAATTTGACAAAACCAACGTAATACAACACTTTGAGAGCCTGGCCGATTTCGGTGGTTATCTTGATGAGGGCAAAGTCCAACCTATATTCAAAGATAAGCAACACTCTAAAAAAATTGACTGGACCGGCTATTACCTAACTAAAAGCTGGGATGAGGCCCAAAACCTTTTGGCTTATGGCGATTATGACAATTACAACAAAGTAACTCAAGATTCGGGCTACATTGATCCTAATTGCCTCCCGGATGCTAATGTTACCGGATGGCAGCGGACAAAAACCTATTCAGGGGGCGCGCTTTCTGTGGGTGCTTACCTTGGGGGTTCGTGCAATTGCTTTTCCAACCGTCGCAAAATGACTACCCCCACGCGATTTGTAACAATCAACTTTTGTATTACCGACGTGTCGAGGCTCGACGCAAATCAGAAAGTTTCTGCCGGGGTAAAATTGCTCTCTGCCGTCCGCGTCCTGGAGCAAAATAAAATTAGGTGCCGTATAAATTTGGCACATGGTCTCACTCGTAAGGTGTACGGTTCATCAAACCTGCATCAATTTATCGGTTTCACCGTAAATGTAAAATCGGAGGATGCCCCCCTTGATGAAATAATGTTAACTTACCCCCTTTGTAACGCGTCGATGGAACGGCGACAGTGCGACAGATGGATTGAAATAACCCCGGGTGTTTGCCGTGTAAAAAAGGATCATCCCCTTTATGGCTATCTCAATAGCCTTGCATGGCTGCAAACTAAATTTGAGGGTTGCAATAGCGCAATTGCCGGGGTGTGGTTCAACACAAAAAAACTCAATGATGATTCATTAACCGTTCCTGAGCTTGCCAAACTAATTGCAGCCGAGGCAAAATAACTCAATTGTGGGGTGTTTTTCACCCCACAATAACCCCACAATACCGAAACAATAAAGCTAAAAAGAAATAGATATGAAAGCAATAACCAACCAAAAACGCGTCGTAATTCGACACGAAAAGGAGCTAAAGCGCCGTCGTGCCATGCGTGCACATTTTAGCCGCCTATATTTGGCCGGTGAACTGACAAAGAATGAATATAATTCTGAGTTGGCTATTCGAGATTTCACCTACAATTCGCTGATAGGTGACTATACATGGGAATTGAAAAATTATCAACTAATGCAAGTTGTTGGCCTCAACAATATGGATTGGGGTGTAATGTTATATAGACTTAGCATTGTGCTAACATTAGCCATGAAATAATTGTGCCTCGTGCCGGGGCGTTTGCCCATCTGGTATTACTCCCCGGCTTTACTCCTCACCCCTGAAATTTCATAAACCTAATAAGAATTAAAGGTAAATATAATTTGGATCTATCAATTACTAACTATCAAAAATCTAACTATCCCAAAAACGTGCTTTAAATTGCACTGTACTGCATTTTAGCACATAGATAGTAAGTTATTCAACTTAGCCGTAAAAATCGATTAGACGTTAAATAAAACACTAAATTTAAGGTATGATAAATTTAACCTGCATATCAAATCAAAGATACATGCATTATACATGTGCCGTGCCTCCGTGCGGTCGGTGTGGTCGTGGATGGTGTGCCGTGCCTCTTCGTGGTGTGTCTTCATTTACTTATGCCCCTGTACCCCACATAACATTTTATCCCGGCGGTATCATGAGGCCCGACGCAATAGCTACCATGCCGACCGACCGACGCGCCGCCGCAAATCTCGACCGAACTCACGCGCGAGCGTTGCCGAACTAATTTGAACTGTAAAAACCGAACTATAATTTGAACTGATAAAACCGAACTATAAAACGAACCATCTAAAACGAACTGAAAATTTATGAAACTGTTTGCTCACTTTGTCACCTTTGACGCGAATCTGAAAGCGCTGGGCTGCGACATGCTCACAGCGACAGCGGACGAGCTTGAACTTGGACACATCGCGCTAAACCACATCATTGCGGACAAATATCTGACTGACGAAGAAGCGCGCTACTGCGCCGTATTGATTGAAAACGAGGATGGCGAAACCGTCGCCGCGTCCGAACTGACAAAAAGCGGCGACAAATGGAACGTCGCCTACGCCGACCGCATAAGCATCGGAAACATCGCCTACATGGTAAATTCAGGCATGAACGAAATAAATCATATAACCGTCAACACCTACAATCCCGAATTTTAACAACATCCAAAAACTTACAGCTATGAAGAAGAATATTGAAACATCAATCGACCACAGCCAGGAGCGCGAGTACGCGCTTGGCGTAGCTCAAACAATCATGGGCCAAATCGCCGCAGGAATCGGAAAAAGCGCGCTCTGGAGCTGGGGAATAGTCGCCGGCGGCGCGACTTTCATCAACGGCAAGGACGGGGAAGACATACCCGCGCTGGCGCTTGGCGTGGATGCCCGCCTGTTTTCAGGCATCGTCACCGTGGCGCTGAACTGGAGCGACGCCTACGAGGTGTGGCTGCAAAAGAGCGGAGAAAAGACCGCCGAGCTCATTGGCGAAGAAATCTACTGCGACCAGATTGGCGAGTTCATAGACCGCAAAATCGAATCTGGCGACAACTGGGAAGAGTACGAGAAATTTTGCCGAGGCGAAAAAGCGAAGATGGCGGAGTTTCTGAATTAACCGTCCTATCGCCGCAGGCGGTTTTATCGCCTGTCGATATTCTATCGCCTGCGGCTCTTTCGCCTGTCCTATCGCCGAGGCAGCTTTTAGCCGTCCTATCGCGAATCTGGCTTTTAACTGTCCTTTCGCCGTATCAGGTTTAAGAATCTTAGAATTATATCCATATAATATTTCAAATGTTAAAAATCATAATTTGATTAAAAAATTAACAACTATTAGCATAAAATATTTGTTAGGTAAATAAATAGTGAGTAATTTTGCATCGTAGAATTTAGACAACTACCAAACAGTAATAAATAACAAGAATCATGGACACGAATCAGATTGTAAAAGAGCTTCAAGAAAAACTCTTGAAAGAAAACAAGATCCTTGTCGCCTACAAGTCAATCAAGCGCAAAGGCGAGAAAACTTTCATCTATGAAGTCTTTATCGCTACCGAAGTTTACCGCGATGAGAATTACGCCGACTACGACATTTCATTTGACGACGCTATCGCCTACGGCAAATCAAAATCGGGACACGAATTTAGAGCCGTATCGCCATCATCGTTTTACTGCGCCTACTGCGGCCGCACTCCTTTCGCCAGCAAGAATATCGCCCTGCTGCAACAGAATATGAAATGGAACGGCAAGCGAGTAAAGCAATATTACAAATATCCTGAACTCTACATTGAAGAAGTCTAACAACTAAAAAACTCTAAAGATATGACACTCTATCAGCTCAACCCCTATCAGCTCACAGACCTTAAGCAGCATTATCTTTGCTGCGTCAAAGAAGATGGATATTACAGACCGTCTTGGAGCGAACTCGCAAACGCCGACGCGCTTGTATCGCTTGAAGAACTCGAATCAATCTACTCTGACACCGACTTTTCGCCCGAGGACTTCGGACTTGACTGCACACAGCTTATATCGCTGCTCGCCGAAACAGAAGAATCAACCAACAAATAAATGCTTACTACCATGATTTGTGCCGCAACTGTAATCAAGAACGTATCGCGACTGCGCGAATCGGATGCCGTATGGGACGGCATCGCCGCAGGGAAAATGGAAAACTTGGACTCCGCTTTCGCCTACTACGAAAAGATGGACGCAAAGCGACTGACCAACCCCAAGCCGCTTGTGGTGAACGGATGGCTAAAGAGCATTGAAAAGCTCTTCGACGCAGCAAAGGACGCTGACGAGTACCTGACCGCCCACAGCCCCTACTATCGCAAAATCAAGGAATCAAACAACAACTAAAACTCACGACTATGACTATTCTTGAACAGGACACAATGCACGCCGTAAAAGCCGCGGCCCGCGCTATCGCCAGCAAGGAAATCAATTGGGAGCAGCGCAGATACGAGATAGTGAAAGACGCTTACTGCGCCTGCATCGTCAAAGGAAAGGTTATATCGCTTGAATCTATAATCCGAGATGCCGACATCATTATCGCCGAGTTAAAGAAGAATGACAGTAACAAATAAAACCTGAGATTATGGAACTGAAACAATACGTACCCAAGAGCCAGCAGGAGCGCGAGTTTATCGCCAATGTGGAAAAGACCGCAAAGGAAATGAACTGGACTATACGCTCTTTCGCCGACGTTGAAGAAGATGACTTCCGCCACCCTGACATCGCTTTCGCCATCGTTGAAATGCCCTACGGATTCAGCGTAGTACACATCTACCGCGACTTCCCCCAAGAATCTGGCTACATTGCCCAGTGCGCCGCTTTCCATCCTTTCGAGCTGCATAAGACCTACGCCGCAGCCTTGCGCGAGTTCAAGCAAAAGCGCTACGGCAAAGACGTTGAACAAAGATACAACTCTTTCGCCCTATGACTTTCGCTATCCTCATCTGGGCTTTGCTGATAATATTCATGGCATGCAACATGTTAGCGGGCCCGTGGCTGTTCTTCGTGGTAATCTTCGCAATAATCCCCCTAACGGCTCTTTTCGCCATGTGGATTGAAGACAGGCTGCAAAAACTCCAAGACAAAATTAACTCTAAATTCCATCTGAAATGACACAGAAACAAATTTACGACTACTCAAAGGAAAAATCTCCTTACGCTATCGCCATGATGAGAATCGGCGACTTCTACGAGGTAATCAGCGACGATGCGATAACCTGCGCCGACATTCTGGGAATAACCCTCACTCGCCGCAAAGAGAAAGACGGCTCTACCCTCGAACTCGCGGGCTTTCCGCACCATGCTCTCGAAACGTATCTGCCGAAGCTTGTAAGAGCTGGCAAGCGAGTAGCGATATACGACAACATCGACGACCTCGATAAGAAGTTCTTGATTGGCGAGGACTACGAAAAGGCGAAGCAGCTAATCAAAGACGCTTTCAAAGATAGCGGAAATGCCTTGCGCCCTATCGCCCTCGGAGATATGGAAATAGGCGACAACAAGGTTTTCGTGAGGAATTTGATCGTAGCCAAACCAAGCGAGAGAGAAATTCTGATACTCGTCCACAATTTCGACAACGCGTCTTTCGGAATCAGCGCGTCGGGTCATCCTTTCGCCGCTCTCGGCTCTTCAAAGATTGATACTTCAATTGTCGCCCAATCCACTTTTGAAAAGTCGCTCGAAAAGATTAAAGAGTTTTACGCCGACACGAAACTCGAGTGGCTGTAATCATCTTTCCTCTCTCCTTTCGCTTATTGTTAAACTCTAAACTCTATATGTTATGGAAAAGACAGCAAAAGCGCTGGAGCTGTCGCCTATTCAAACTTACATAGTTCTGGAAGGCTACAAGCAAGTGACAAAGCTCAACGGCGGACTCAATGACGTACCCGCGATATTCAAGTTTGAAAATTGTTTCGCACTTGTTGGATGGGATGCGTACCAGGCCTGCACCGCCTGCGGCATCGTGCCTGAATGGGAGAGCGACAAAGAACTGCTGATAATGGTGCAGCCTATCGCCGAACTCGAAAAAGTGAAATCGGCTCTCGACAAGGAAAATCGCGGATGGAATCAAATCGACGTCGTTTGGCAGCCCAATTGCGAGAGCCAGCTGAATTAGCCGTTATTTCGCCCTCTCTCCTTTGTTTTCTCTCAAAATGATTAACTTATCCGCTTGACTGCAAAAGTCCAACAGAATCAAAATAAACAAGCAAATTATGGAAACTGAAATTTCACCCTCAATTATCGAGGCCTCGAAAATGCTCGCATCTATGATGTGGGATATGCCGACAATGGTCGTGTCGTGCGGGCAAGGTGACAACGAAGGCCCCGACTACCAGGAAAGAGCGATTACCATAATCGACGTTTTCGCCGTGTATAACTCGCCGTTTGTAAACATCTACAAAGCCGATGACGTAAACGCCGTGGCGGTATTCACGGCTATGAAACTCAACTGGAGCGGCAAGAATCCTTTCGCCAGCTGGGAGCAGATAGCGGCTGCCGAATCGACAAGGGTCATCTTCGCAGGACTTGACATCTACGGCAAGGACGGAGAGCCAGACCGAGGCGGAGCGTGGTATCTTTATTACGAGATTTGAAATAAATCGCCGAATCAAACGTTTAACTCTTAAATGCTGAAAACAATATGCCAAGAAAACCCAAATTCACTTTCACCCAAGACGAGGGCGACCTGCGCAACATCGGACGCATCGTCGCGCTGTGCTGCAATTACTGTCCTGACGAGTGGCAGCGAGCCGAACACTGGCTGTCGCACCCCGCCGACTTCGTGCTTGACAAGTTTACCGAGTGCCTTTGCCAAATCGAGATAGGCGAGGCGCGCGAGCGGATAAGCGAGTATTTCATGGATATAAAGCAATGGCCCAAGTACGTGGGATTGAAGAACCGGATAGCGTGCTGGGCGGGATTCTTTGAAGTTCTCGACGCGCTGGGAATATCCACATGGTACTGCTCTTCGCGTTTCGTCACTGAAATCAACTCGCGCATGAGTTCCGCTATCGGAATATCGACCGAAGGCCTCGCAAAGATAATGGGAATGCCGCCTGCGAGTATCTTCCGTCTTTTCCGAGGCAGCGGCGACGTGTACTTCACTTTCATGGCAAAGCTGGCGATATTCATGGGCATGCCTCTGAGCTACAAACTTGAACATCCTGACGATGCGGAGTGCAGAATGATGGAAAACTCCTACGCGCCGAAAAGCGAGATTGACGCGAAAATCCGCTCTTTCGCCGAAGACGAGATGCGCAAAATCAAAGACAAGACCCAGAAAGTGCGCTCTGACGAAATCAGTATATCGGACTACGTGGACGCAAGAAAGGGCATTGACTTTGAGTTTTTAGAACTTGACGAAGATGGAAACGCTTAAAGAGGCCATAGCCGAGAAATATCCCAAGTATGCCGCTCGGTTTGAGGAATTGTGGAAAGAGGCTGTTGACTCTCCGATGAAGTGGGAGAACATCACAAAGGTGCGGCTGCAAAAACTTGTGAGCCATCTCGACACTGTTCTATCGCCCAACTCGGTAAGGCAGTATTGCGCAAAGCTCAAAGCGGTGCTCAATCTTTACAGCGACGAGGTTGATCTTCCCAAAGGCTACGAGAAGATTCTATCGCCCAAGGCTGAAAAGCCAGTGCAAGTTTTCCTGACCGAGAGCGAGCTTGACGCGCTTATCGCCTACGAGCCGAAAAGCGAAAACGAGAAGCTTGTGAAATCGCAGTTCCTCATGGGAGCGTTTTCGGGAGCGCGGCACAGCGACTTCCTGAGATTCGATGAAACAAACATCGTGGGAGAAAACCTTGAATACGTTTCGCAGAAAACAAAGATGCGCTCGGTAGTTCCCTGCAAGCCCATTGTCGCCCAATTGATTCTCAACACTGAAAAGCGGACTTTGCCCGACAAGACTTTCAACGAGATACTGCGGCGAATCTGCAAGGCTGCGGGAATCGCATCGCAAGTAAAGGTTTTCAAGGCTGGAGAAGAAAAGACAGGGCAGAAATGGGAGTTCGTATCAAGCCACACCGCACGCCGCTCTTTCGCCACAAACTTGTATCTCAAAGGACTTGACATCTACACAATATCGCGTTTTCTCGGACACAGCTCTGTGGAAATGACCGCGCAAAACTACATCTGCGCCGAGATTCGCGAGTTATCGGACGAAGTGAAAAAATATTTTGAATAACAATTAAAACTCAAAGATATGAAAACTTACAAAATTTACAAGACAAACGACTGCGGACGCAGCAAGAGCGTTGACAGCGAGTGGCCCGACTTTGAGGCAGCCAATTGGCATCTTCGCATTATCGCCAACGACGTTCTCAACACCAAGGAAATGAATCCTGGCCAAAGAGCTGAAATCGAGAATATGGCCGAGGATAAGAGCGCCGATACTTTCGGCTACAACGAGTACAGATGGTGGATTGTTGAAGAGGAAATCACAGAAGAAGAAATCAATGAGGATTTCGCACAAGATGGCGTCGAGATGCTCAAAGCAATGGCCGCTAACGGATGCACAACAACTTTCGTCTATGATTCGCCAAGCCAAAGAATGTCTTTCGCCCAAGGCGAACTGACCGAGGAAATCCTTGGCGAACTTCTATCTCAGGATTCAAAGCCCGAGGCCTACGCTCTTGGCGACGACGAGGTGGAAGAGGTGGCAGAAATTATAAAGGACAACGCCGTTGGGTTTGAGAGCGACTGCTTCTTGTTTCCGTCGAGAATCGTCAAGTTCTCAGGCGATGTGACAACCTATGTTTTGGCTTACGAAATCGGTTAGTGATGGTAAGACTTCTATTAATATTACCGCAACCAAGCGATGATTGCTACTCGGGTATATTTCGATTTGATTCTTTTCCAAGAGTATACGAAAAGCAAGGATTCGATGAATCTGCCGCTTGTGCAAGCATGATAGAGCGAGCCAAAAGAGAGATTGATAATGCACTTTACATTCTTGGAAAAACTGATATTGTCATCAAAATAGTGAGAGCAATTTCAAGTTCAGAAATCGAAAAAGGAAATTACAAAACACTTGGAGTTGTGTCCGCTATCTTTGAAACAATTCCCAATGGCAGTAAAGCCACTAAAGAAATTATCGACTACACACAAAAGACAAAGACAACCGAAGTCACCACTATTCAAACGATAACTGAGACAATCGAATAGCGCCGTTCTTTCGCTGGCACACAAAAGGGAGGCAATCAAGCCTCCCTTTGTTTTTGCCCCCGTATTTCAATTCTGACGGCTTTTGCGCACCTTTATGGTAGATAGTTCCGTCTGCATCTGAAACACGTGCGAATAGCCGTAAACTCGCACGAAAACCTTTGCCATTCCCTTGCTCACAATCGTGCATACTGATTCGTGTCCGAGTATGTGTATCGTGGCTACGGCGAAGTCTTTAACGGTTATTGTGCATCGGCTTTTGCCAGTCACGGCGTAAACTCCGCTCTTGGATATTTCTATCGGCTCTGTGCGGTCGAGGAATACGCCGCATTGCGCTATCTCGTCTTTGTCGAAGAACTTGCGCATCTCTTTCGCTGTTGGCCAATTGAGGCAGAAATCAATGCCTTTGAGGAACATTTCGCAAAGCTCTTTTACGGATTTATCGCTTTGCCAATCGTCTTGCCACTGCTGGCACAGTCCAAGCTCTATCGCCTGTGAGCGCAGTATCGAGTTGATTTTCTCTATCTTCATATTCACGCTATTTTGAATCCCTTTCCAGGGTCGATGTTTCGCTTAATCAAGTCGCGGATGTCTTCTGCGGCTTGCGCGTTGATTGACGTTGAGGCCGCTATCGCCCTAAGTTCCGTCAATTGCGCCGCAGCCGTTGCTGACAATTGCGGAAGATGCGTGTTGGCTATGGTGTCAACCAATTGGCGCTTTATCGACACGTCCGCTCTGATTGCGTTGATGTAGCTCGCCAGCAAGTCAGCCGTGTCCTCGGTCACGCTCTGTATGCCCTTGCTCAATCCCTCGCTGCTCGATTCGGTGTCTTTCAGGGTTACTCCCCACTGCTTCTGCATATATTCCTCTATCGCGTCCATTGCGTCGTAGTATGCGTCGGCTTGGTCGGAAATGCCCATGAGGTAGTCGCCGATTTTCTTTAATTCGTCCTCGTCAAGCTTGAAGTCCGAGCCGAAATAGCCGCCAAGACCGTCATCGCCGAAAAGCATTGTTTCGAGTTTGGTCATCATAGGCTGCAGAATCTTGATTTTCAGAATCTCGTTCATCACGTCGCCCATCATTTCGCCGACTTTGTTTCTGAAGGCCTCAACTCCGTCTTCGCCTGATTTCCAAGCGTCATACAGAGCGTCGCCTATTTCGGATGCCCAGTCTTTGAGATTGATGCTGTAAACCTCGTCAAGGGTCGTTTCGGCGAAGTCTTTTATCTGCTGGTTGAGTTCCGCGAGCTGGTTCTGATAATCCACTACCGCATCTTGGTCGGTCTTCTTTTTCGCCATTTCGGCTTCAAGCTGCTTTGTGAGTTCGGTTCTCTGTGCTGTGAGAAGATTTCTCTGCTCGATGTAATAGTCCGAGTTTTCGCCGAGCGAGTATTCAAGAATCGAATCAATCTGCGAGTACAGGCCTTGCAGAACTTTGACTTCGCGCTGCGAGTTCTCGATTACTTTCTGCAATTTCTTGTCGTGGCTGGCGAAGATTGAAGTGAAAAGCCCTATGCCCTCTGACGCTATCGCGAACGCGCCGCCGATAACGCCGCCTGTGGCAAAGGCGCTGGCTATGGTGCCGACTGACTGCAAGCCTTTGGTGATGCCGCTGAACACTGCGCCGATGCCCTCTGCGCCCATTGCGTCGAACATCTCGGAAAGTGCGCCTGTCACTCCACCCACCGTTTCTGTGCAAGCAGCGGCTCCCGAAGCGATTTTGTTCCAAAGTTCGCCTTGGTCAATCTTGTTTCCGTCCGCGTCTGTTTCCTTTCCGAGAAGCTTCAAATCGTCAATGAGCTGTTCAAAGGGATTCTTCTCTTGCTGGGTCTTGTAGAGTTCTTTGAATCTCGTTTGCAGACGCTCGACAACAGTGGCTCTCAACTGCAATTCCTTTGTTATGGCGTTACCGTTTTCGTCTTTTTCGCCTGTGTCGTAGGTGACTGTGTAGATGTCTGGCTTGCCGTCTTTGTAGGAAGTGACCTTGAAGCTGCTTATCAGCTCCCCTGCGAGGTTGCGGGCCGCCTTGACTGCGCCGTAGGTCTTGTAGGTCATGTCGCCGAATATCTGCGCGTACAATGGGGATAGGGCGAAAAGCTCCGTTTCAAGATTCGCTATCTCGTTGGTGATTTCCTGAATCTGCGCGTCGTAGAGGAATCCGTTGGCGGGGTCGGATTCTTTCTTGGCTTGCAGTTCTTCAATCTGCCTGTTGAGCGCGGCGACTTTCTGCGTGGTGTCCATAGTCGATTCTATCGCCTTTACGCCAGCCTCGACTTGGGCTTTGCCGTTATCGCGCAACTGCTTCTGAATGTCCTGATAGAGTTTGAGCAAGGCTTCGTTGTTTTGGAACAGTTCTTTCGCCTGAGCCTCGTCCATATCCCAGTCGAAATTCTCTTTCATCCACTCTGCGCTCTGCTTTGACAGATTGTCTATCATTATGCCAGCGTCAGCCAAGTCATCTGCGAGCCTTGCTGCCCAAGATTCTGTTTCGGGATTCCAAGACTTGGCGGCAGCAAAGGTGTTCATCGCGTCTTTGGCGAGTTTCTTGTCGCCTGTGGCGTCATAGACCTTGGTGTATATCGCCCATTCGGCCTTGCTCTGTTCAAGATAGTTTTCGACTTCTTTAAGAGCCGCCTGCGCTGCTTCTTTGAGCGCTTGCTGGTCGATGTCCATAAGCACTTTCTGTATGCTCACTTTCAGTTCGCGGCGCTCTTTTGTCGAATCGTCGAGCTGGCTCAAAAGCATATTCAATTGCTCTCTGTATTCGCCAATGGTGGTAGGTGTAACGCCTTTGAAATTGGCGAAGATTCCACTTTTGGCCATTTTCTGCAAAGCGTCGTCTTTGCTCATCAATTCGGCGTATTTCTTGTATTCGCTGTAGGCGGATTTGAGAAGATTCAGTTGCTCTTTGATGTTCTCTGCGAACTGGTCTTTGGTGGAAGACGAGCCGTTTTTCTTCTTTTGCGCAGGGTCGGCGAGGTCGAAGTGGAAAAACTCGGCGACTGCCTCGAACAATGACAGCAGTTTTTGGTACGTACCCATGTTTTCCACGATTTCCTTTTGAGATTCCGTGAACGCTTTCTGCAGCATCTTGGGAACTGCCATCAGATTGTCGTATGAGGGCTGCAGCGTCTGTATCTTCTCCTTGACTTCTTTCGCCGCCTTGCTCACGTTTGACATGAACTCGTCCATGCTCGAAGAATCCAGCAGCAAGTTGTCAAGCGACTTGCCGAACATATCGTGAATCTCTTGCTGCCAGTCCGAGAACTGGCTTTCCTTGACGTTGACCTCGACATCTATTGTCAGGCCGAAGTTTTCTTCAAGCAGCTTGTCGCGCAGCTGCCGGCGCACTTCTTCCGGCACGTTGTTGAATGAGTTGACCCACGCGCTTACAAGCTGGCGAATCTCCTGCTCGTCCGCGCCTGACATGCTCAGAGGATTGAATGAGCTGTCAGCGGCCTTGCGGTAGTTTATCCACATCTGCGTCATGCTGGTCAGGAAAGGCTCTATCTTCGATTCCATCTGCTGTATCGCCTTGTCAACCGCTATGCCGTAGTCGTTAAGGCTGTTGTAGCCGCCGCGAGAACCGCCGAGGTCCCACATCTTGCTCATAAGCTCGCTTATCTTGCCTGAGAATCTGCCGTAGTTCTTCGCAAGGTACTCGATTTGCTGCGTGAGATTCATGCCCTTTGTAGCTTCAGCGAGTTCTTTGTCCGCTTCGCGCATTTTCTTGACCGCCTCAAATATCGCCCTGTAGTCAGAACCTAACGCCTTTGCGAGAGCCTTTTGCGATTCGGACACCATTTCGCCGTAGTCTTGCACGGCCTCATTGATGCCGTAGCCAGCGAATCCGTGCATCCAGCTTGGCGCGCCGTTGGTGGTGTCTGCGGCGTCAAAGAGATTGAACCCTGAGCCGTACTGAGAGAGCTGCCTATAGCCTTCAAGCGTTTCATTCAGTGCCGCTTGCAGAACCCTGTACTGCTCGGCGAGCTTCAGTGGCTTTCCGTCTTGCCCCTCGTAGACCTCTTTTAGGACTAACCCTGACGCGGCGGAATAGTCTTTGAGAGTGCCTGTCATCTCCGTTATCGCCTGCCGAAGTTCCGAGGATTTCATCTGCGACGGGTCGTTGAGCTTGTAGGATTCGACTTTGTCGTTTAGGTTTCGGAATCCCTCGTCTGCGGTGGTAGATAGGTTTTCTCTCAATTCCCGCTGTCGGCGAACGAACTCCTGCTGCTTGCCGATGAGATTGGCGAAAACCTCTATTCCAGCAG
This sequence comes from Bacteroidales bacterium, assembly GCA_020859755.1. Classification (GTDB taxonomy): domain Bacteria; phylum Bacteroidota; class Bacteroidia; order Bacteroidales; family Muribaculaceae; genus JAJPXC01. The sequence goes on from JAJBVP010000189.1 coordinate 42,397, forward strand.
TCACCCACAGCCAAGGCGACGCCAAGAATCCACCGATGCTTGAAAGGACGCTCTTCATTTCAAGTTTCAGCTTCTTCAACGTTACAGTCCACTTTTTGGCGCTGAGCGCTGCCTGAACTTCGGCTTTCGATATGCCCAGGGTGTGGGCGATGACAAGCGCTTCCTCCCTTGAAAGTTTCTTTAGCGCTATCGCCAGCAAGGCTTGCTCTTTGGTCATTTGGCCAGTCCTTGCGGCTTCCTGGGCGCTGTAGGCTATGCGGGCGTTTTTGTTTTTCAGGTAGTTTTGCTCGACTGCCGTAAGTGTGCGGTACGACTGGGCGAGTTTCAGGTTGTACGTCCTTTCAGCCTCGGCCTGCTTGCCAGCCTTTGCGGAGGACAGCACTTGCTCGCCGTACATCTTGTTTGCGGCGCTTACGGCCAATTTGTGCGAGAGCCACACGCTTGCCACCCCGGTCAGCATGTAGCTCAAAGTCTGGAAATGCGACACCAGTTCGGTCAGCATTTCGGGAACAGCCTTTAGCACGCCTGAATTGCTTGCGGCTATCTTGCCGTACATCAAATCCACTGCGTCGCCGAGATTCTTCCATTTCGCCGAAACGGATTCTGACAAGTTCTCCTGCATGTTGTAGAACATTCCGCCCTCCGAGGTGATTTCCCATAGCACGTCTTTTACGTGTTCAAACGTCACCTGCTTTTTGGAAATCATATCCATCACGTCGCCAGCGGAAACTATGCGGCCTTCAAGTTCGGTGAACTTCTTGGCGAGCATGTCAACCATGGGAATATTGGCCTCGGTGAGTTGTCGCAGTTCAGTGCCTTTGAGGAACTTGGCGGCGCGTATCTGTCCGTAGGCAAGCACTATGCGGCCCATGTCAACGCCTACGGCGGCTGAAATGTCCGCAAGGCGCTTCATCGTGTCGTATAGTTCGTTGTAGGGGATAGTGTAGGCTGTGAGCTGCTTGGCGAACGAGTTCAATTGCAATACTCCGAATGGCGATTTCACGGCAAGCGCGTTAATCTGCTGGGTAATCTGTCCCGACTGTCCTTTGTCGCCCAAGATAGCGTCCATGGCGAGTTTCTGTTTCTCCAGCTCGCCGCCGATTTCGATGACGTTCTTTAAGAAGTGCTGTACGGCGTAGAGGCTGAAAAGGCTCGCGAATGAGTTTTTCAAATCGCCAGCGATTCGGATATTCTGGCCCATTGCCGAGCCGAGTGCGGTAGAGGCTCTAAGGTGCAGCCCAGAAGCCGATGCCGCCGCCTTGTGGGCGCGGGCAAGAGCCAATTGGGCCTGTGCCGCTTTTAGAGCCTGTTTCGCCTTTTCGGTGTTCGCTTTTTCGGCTCTGAGGTCGTCAGCCGTGTATTTTCCGTTCCAAGTTTTGATTTGTGCCAAGGCTTGCTGCACGGCTTGCCTTGCGGTGGCTTTGTCAACCACTACGTTGATTTTGAACTGCTCGTTTAGCAGCGCCTGCTTTATGCTGTCAACAAGCATCTGCTTGTCGGCTGTAACATCTGCCTTGCCTTTTGCTTTTTGCAAGGCTGTCTGCACGTTGGTAACAAGCTTTGAGGTGTCAGCCGATGCGAAGAGCCTTTCTATCTCTTTCTTGATAGGGGTGAGGTCGGCGTTCTTTATCGCCCTTTCCACGGCTATCTGCAATCCGCTCGAATCCGCCGTTATGGGGATTTTCAGGATATTTATGAGCTTCTGCTTTATCTTCTGCGCTTGGGCGTCGGTGAGGTCGCGCAGAAGAATGTCGAAGTATAGGTTGCCTAAATCTGCCATTGAAATTTTTGTGTTTCGGTGGCTCTGAGGCCTTATTGCGCAATAACACCGCAAATTTAAGCAAAAAATCGCTAAGTTACGCAGTTTAAACGCCTTGAACTTTCTTAAAATCTTCAAGCACGTCCTTGGCAAGCACCTTGGCGTATATCTGAGTAGTGGCTATGTCGGCGTGGCCAAGCATCTTTGCCACGTTCTGGATTTTCGCCCCTTTGGAGAGCATCAGGGTGGCGAAAGTGTGCCTTGCCATGTGCGAGGTCATGGGCTTGGAGATGCCCGCTATCGCGGCTACGGTTTTCAGGTAGAGGTTGTATTTCTGGTTGCTGATTATCGGCAGATGGCCGCCGTATTTGTCAAGCACCGCCTTGGCTTTGTCCGTCAGCAAGATTATGAACGTTTCGCCTGTCTTTTGCCTGTGCGCCTTGTAAACGCCGTTCTCGACTTTGGAACTGTCGAACTGCGCCATGTCGGAGTAAGCCATTCCTGTGAGGCACTGGAACACGAACATGTCGCGAACCCTGCAAAGGCTGGGGTCGGCGATGTCGGCTGTTTCAAACTTTGAAAATTCTTCTTCGGTGAGGTACTTGATGTCGGAGGTCTTTCCTCTGTCGATTCTCATTCCCAGGTAGGGGTCTGATTTCAGAAGTCCGTCCTTTATCGCCATATTGGCGTAAATCTTCAAGAACTTGTGGTAGGAGTGTATTGTTGACTGCACAGAATATTTGCCGTGGAGCCAGCGGTCGAACGCCATCACAGAACTTTGAGAGATGTCGGAGAAGTATGCTATGCCGCCAAATTCTTTGAGCGCGCCTATGAGTTTGGATTGCGTTTTCTTAGTGCTGTCGCGGATGTCTTTGCGCTCGGAGATTTTTCTTTCTACGTAATCGATGAAAGTCTCATCACTTGTTTTTGGAGCGTCAATGAATCTCTGCACCATTCCCATTTCAAAGTCGATTCCGCTTTTGGCGAGGTCGTTGGCCCAGTCTCTGAGCGCGCCGATTTGCAGGTTGAGCGAATCGTTGAGTTGCATCGACTGCGGGTGGTTGACTGCCATTTGGCGGTCTTTCCACTGGTCGGAGTAGAGCTTGATTCCTGTGCTTATCCATTTTCTTTGTCGGTTGAAGCACACTTCGATTTGGACCAATCCCTTTGTTTTCTTCGTGGCCTGCTTTTTTCTGTCGAATACGAATCTGAATGTAGGTGTTTTCATTTTCACTTGTTTTTATGTGGTTTTCAGCGATTTGGGCCGTTTTGCGATACCGCTTTTTCTTATGGTATCGCAGTGGTATCGCAAATTGGGTAAATAATGGTAAATAATGGTAACTATCGGTAAGGAGTTCAAATACCTGATAGCAATTGAATTTCAATGGGTTATAACGCAAATCGTTGAGTGTCAGCAATAAAAAAGGGAGAGCGTTTAACTCTCCCTCGTGATCCGTCTGGGGCTCGAACCCAGGACCCCAACATTAAAAGTGTTGTGCTCTACCAGCTGAG
>JAJBVP010000091.1 GCA_020859755.1 Bacteroidales bacterium
GAAATCTTATTTACCGAAAACTTATGAAATTTTATTTGCAGATTACAGGGGCCGGTCTTGGACGGCCATCATGCGCCAGCCTAGGGGGCCGGCCTTGGACGGCCATCATGCGGATGCCTAGGGGGGCCGGCCTTGGACGGCCATCATGCGCCAGCCTAGGGGGAGCGCCGCTGCCCTCAGCGGCCCCCAAAAAATTTTGGCGCCCTGGACTCTTCGCGAGCCGGGGCGCCAGTTATCTGATAAAAGCTAGTCTATTACAAAAGATATTGTTTCTGCGTTCTGTCTTTTTGACGAGCAACAACCCATAAGGTTTAATCACCACTTCCACTTTAACATCCTTTAACCACACAAACAGTTCCCGCCCCCCCGGACGCGTCCCATCACCCCTGCGCCACCGTGCCCCACGGTTCCACCGCGGGGAGAGCGCGCCGCAGGCGCCTCCCCCGCGTCAAGCCACGGTGCCCCGCGGTTTGCCGCGGTGGCAAAAAGCGGTGGCAAAAAGCGTTGGCCAAAAGCGTTGGCCATCCCCCTTTAAAATATTTTAATCTTTTTCCTCTGAAATTCCATATTTTTGTGCAAAAATACTTATCTTCACGTAATTTCAGCCACAAAAGCTGAGTTTCAGGATAGAACTAATTTTTAGCACACATCAATTAAACACCATGAACCAATTACATCACAATTGCTTGGGCGTTGCAACGCTTGCCCTGACATTGATGTTTACGGGGTGTATCGACGACAAGTATGACCTTGACGACATCGACACCACCGCCCGCATCTCGGTCAACGAGCTCACGCTGCCCATCACAATCGACCCCGTGACCCTCTCCTCGATGGTCAACCTCAAGGAAGGACAAGCCATCAAGGTGGCCCGCGACGCCCAGGGGAACGAGTTTTACGCCATCGTCCAGCAGGGCGAGTTCTCCGCTCAGTCGGTTAACGTCCCCCAGGTGCATGTCAACGCGCCTACGATCCCGTCGTCCACCCAGACGATCAACGCCTCGGTGTCCAAGCTCCGCGCTGCCACCGTCGAGGTTGTCTTCCCCCTCCAATCCAAGGTGAGCGACTTCTCCTACACCGAGGAGGGCGTTGACGCGGCCATCGTGTCAATCTCCTCGTTCAAGGGACAAGTGTCAATGCACTGGACAATCTCCCTCCCCGACGCCTCATCGGTGATCAACGGCTGTACATTCCGCAACGTCGTCCTCCAGCTCCCCAAGGGCCTTGACATCACCGAGGACGAAGGTGGCACCTACAACCCAGCCACGGGCGAGCTCCTACTCCCCGACGGATACCACGCCGGTGCCAAGCTCGAGCTTGATCTTGCCGCAAAAGCCGTTGACTTCGTCGCCGCCGGTGGCACACTGGTCAACCACCGCCTCAGCTACACCGGCGACATCTACCTCAAGAGCGGCGAGGCCGTGGTCACAGCCTCCGACATCAAGAGCGGCGCCACTATCCCCACAAGCCTCACGCTGAGAATGGATTACGCTTTCTCCGACATCGACATCACCGCCTTCACCGGCGAGATCGAGTACGACATCAAGGGCTTCAACATCCCCGACATCGTCCTCTCCAACCTCCCCGACGTATTCTCCCAGGATGAGACTCACCTTAAGCTCTCCGATCCCTGCGTCCTGCTGCAGATCGTCAACCCCCTGCAGCCCTACAACCTCACCTCCGAGATGGGATTCTCCCTTACAGCCCTGCGCAACGGCTACCCCTCGGCGACCTACGGCATCGACGCCGGAACATTCCAAATCACCCGACCTAACCACAATTCCGTATATAATTATTGTGTAGGACCCGAATTGCTCACCTACGCCCCCACCATCCTCCCCAACGGCAACGAGACAGAGACCTTCGACTCCCAGAAGTTCTTCACCCCCGCCTCGCCCGAACTGGTGAAATTCTCCCAATTGGAGGACGTGATCTACGGCAACGGTATCCCCCGCTCACTCAAGGTTGACCTCGGGACACCCCGCATCCCTTGCCAGACCGTCACCGACTTCCCCCTCAACGACGGCAACCTCGACTTCCAAGGCTCCTACCTCCTGTTCGCTCCCTTGGCCTTTGAGACTGGTTCTCAAGTGGTTTACGCCGACGTTGTCGACGGTTGGAACGACGAGGATGTCGACCACATGGTGATCCAAAAACTCACCGTCACCCTCAACGTCACCAGCGAGCTACCCGTCGAGGGCGTCCTCTCGGGATACCCCATCGACAAGGAAGGAAAGCAGATCGGCAACTGCACCATCAAATCGGTTACCATTCCCGCCAACTGCCAAAACCTCGCCATCACCCTTGAGAACGAGGGCGGCGACATCACCCACCTTGACGGAATCTACTACCGCTGCGTCGCCTCCTCGGCAGGCAACTCGGCCCTCTCACCCGACCTAACGGTAACTCTCACCGACATGCGACCCACAGTGACTGGATATTACGAAAAAGAACTCTAACCTACATTATTCATATTCCGCGAGGATTTGCGCGTAGTTTCGCCATGCA
>JAJBVP010000052.1 GCA_020859755.1 Bacteroidales bacterium
CTAACAACTAACAACTAACAACTAACAACTAACAACTAACAACTAACAACTAACCACTAACCACTACTTCACAATCACCTTGGTAGCGAGGCCGTCGACGCGGACGATATACATGCCGGCGGGGACGCTCAACGAAGGCATCTGCATGCCGCGAGCGTTGTATACCTCTACGCGGTTGTAGTCGCCTTCGATTACGATACGGCCGTCAGCACCGTAAACGGCAGGACCGGCGGTAAGGTCGGATGCGATGCTCTCGGTAGCGGCTACGCTCTTGGTGGCATAGATAGCATAGCAGTGAGCCGGGATGGTGACCGACAGGCTGGTGCCGTCGAAGGTGGGCACGGGCTCAGCGATACCGTGGGAGTAGGACATGATCTGGTAGTTGCCCTCGGTGATGTAGCTGGAGGCAAAAGAGATAGTGCGCGAGGAGGCGCTGGGGTTGGCCAAAAGGACGATCTCCTTGGTGCCGTTCTTGATTTGGGCTGTGCGACGGATGGAGCCGGAGAAGACGAAGTTCTGCGACACTTCACCACCGGGCTGGACGAACATATCCTGGTTCAATCGGCGGATCCACAGCAGGTCGCGATAGGTGTCATGCAGGCCCTTGCGATTTTCGTCGTCGAGGTAGCTCCAGATCACTTTCTTTGGGTCGGTGTTGTTGTCGGAGCCGTTCTTGGTGGTCTCGTCGGCTGCGAGCTCGATGAATTGCCAAAGCATCTGAGGGCCAGGCGTGAGCAGTTGCATGGCGGTAAGAGCGCCAAGACGCTGGGTGCGCGTCTCGAGGTTGTTCTTGATGTCGGTGGAGTTGCCGTTCTTCATCGCGTAGTAGGCTACGCGCTCCTCGTCGTGGCTCTCCTGGTAGGATACGCAGCCACCCCAAGGACGCGAGCAGGCGGTGGATGAGAAGTAACCGGTGTTGGTCGAGGAGAGGCCGCCGGCGTATTGCTGTGACAGGGAAGCCTGGTTGTTCCAGTTCATCTGGCCGTCGTTGCAGTATTCAACCTCCTCGGTGGTGTCGCCAAGGAACTCGTTGATGTGGATAGCGTTGGGATTAACGGCGGTGAGGTAGCCATGGATCTGCTTCATCACGGCGATGCGCTTGGCGTTGTAGCCGTCGGTTGAGCCGTACTCGGCCGAGGTTGATCCGGTTCCGAGACCCTTAACGAGGTCAAAGCGGAAACCGTCGACCTTGTACTCGGTCATCCACCATTTCAGGCAGTCCTTCCACTGCTGCTGCACGAGTGGATTCTCCTGTTTCCAGTCGTTGAGCACGCTCCAAGAGTGGGGCGCGGTGGCGTTGTAGAAGGGGTTGGAGGCGATGGGGTACATCTGGTACCAGGGGTGTAGGCCGTCCGACTGGTTGAAAACGATGTCAAGTATGACGGCGATGCCGTTCTGGTGGCAGATGTCGACGAATCGCTTGAGCTCGGCGGGAGAGCCGTAAGCCTTGTCGAGAGCGAAGTAGAAGTTGGTGTTATAGCCCCATGAGTTGTTGCCGTTGAACTCCATCACAGGCATCAGCTCGACAGCGTTGACGCCGAGGTCGACGAGGTAGGGGATTTTCTCGATTGCCTTGGCGATAGTGCCGTTACCCTCCGAGGCTCCCTCGGTGCCGGTAAAGTCGCGGAATAGCATCTCGTAAATCAGCAACTGGTCGTGGGCGGGGATCTCGAAGTTGGTCACCTGCCAGTTGTAGGGGTAGAAGTTGCCTTGGTAAACCGAGATTTGGCGTCCGTCGCCGTATAACGAGTAGGGATACTGTGGACGGTCGGGGAACACGGTGTCGTCGAGCCACTTGTCGCTGTAGCCGTCGAGATTGAGCTTGGCATAGGGGTCGCCCACGTGGGTAGCACCGTCGACAGTGAAGTAGTAGAGGTAGGGGGTGTTGTCGTCGAGGCCGGTAACGGTGGTCCAGAAGTAGCGGTAGCCGTTGTAATCCTGGTAGGACATCACGTTCTTGTCGAGCGACTGGTAGTCGTCCCAAGAGCCCACGATCATGACGTTGCTCTTACCGGGAGCGGCGATACAGAAGGTTACGGAGCCGTCGGCGTTCTTGACGGGACCCATCTGTGGCACGCCACCGGGATAGTTGGCTTGGGGGGAATTGGAGATGTAGACGATGTTGATGGTCTCGGTGAGGGTCTCGCCGTTGGCGGTAGCCTTGCCTACCACCTCATATGACCCTTTGGCCGTGAATGAGTAGTCCTTGGTGAGGGTTGTGCCGGTGCCGGAGGCGATCTGGCTACCGTTCACCGAGATGGAGAGGTCGGCCGTTTGGGTAGTGTTGAGGGTGAAGGTGATGGTGGTGTTGTTCAACAGCACGGTTGAGGATGCGTTTGAAGTGAGTTGCATCTGAAAACCGTCCTCCATCACGTCGATGAAGCAGTCGGCGGTTTGCACGTTTCCAGCCTTGTTGCGTGCGATGAGACAGAGCTTGGTGATGTGCTCATCGGCGTCGGTGATACCGAAGTAGGTGCGCATATCGCCAAGGGTGAGGCTCCACAGGTTGTTGGACACGTAGGTGAACTTCTTGTTGTCGGTGTTGGTCGTCCAGGTACCGATGACGTACGACCAGGTGTTGGGGCTCTTGTTGGTGTAGCAACCGATGTGGGCATAGAGTTCGGTGGATGATGACAGGTTTTGGAGGCCAGCCACACCCGATTCGTCGGCATGGAAATAGACGACGACGTTTTGCGACGACTCCTGCAGGGGGGCGGGCGACGAGGTGAACACGTCGGCTCGGGCAGCTACCGTGGTCATCAGCAAAGCAGCAAGCATGAATATAGCTTTTTTCATGAAAAGATGGAATTATGGTTTAAGATTTTACTAAGTTTTCTGTTTTCTGTGGAAGGGCCTTTAATCCTTTACTCCTTTACACCTTTGCTCCTTTAAAGGATGAAAGGATTAAAGGATAAAAGGTCACTAATCACCAACCACTATTAGGCGAGTTCCAGCTCGCCCTCGGCGGCTTCCTCCTCCACCTTCTTGGTGTTGGGGAGCTCGAGGCCGTAGTGACGCTTGGCATCGAGAGCCTTCAGCCATACGCCGAAGATCAGGGCCAGGACGCCCAGCGAGGCGAAGAGTATCATGGGCCACATATAGTTGTAGGCCAGCGGGTCGGTCACGCCGGGATTGGCCGCTGTAAGCACGGCTCCGATAATCATCGGGAAGGCGTAAAGGCCGATGTTCTGAATCCAGAAAATCACCGCATAGGCCGAGCCAAGCAACTTGCCCTCAACCAGCTTGGGCACCGAGGGCCACAGCGAGGCGGGGACCAGCGAGAAGGAGATGCCGAGCAGCACGATCGCGGCATAGGCGATAATGGCCGAGCGGGTGGCGGGAAGCACGAAGGCGAATGTCAAGTGGCAGCAAATCATCAAGATAGCGCCGAGGATGAGCATCGAAGCGCCTTTGCCGTGCTTGTCAAGGTAACGACCGAGGAACGGGGTGATGGCGGCGGCTCCCAATGGGAACACGAAGAACACCTGGCCGGCTTGCTCGGCGGTGATGCCAAGGTTGCACTGCAGCATGTTGTTGGCGTACTTCTGGAACGGGAAGATGGCCGAGTAGTAAAGCACGCAGAGCAGGGCCACGAGCCAGAACACTTGTGAGCGGAAGATATATTTGAGGTCGGACACCTTGAATGGATCGTCCTTCTCCTCGTTGTTGCCGATCTGGCTTTCGAGCTTGCGGTCCATGAACGAGTAGACAATGAAGCAGATCAAGCCGATCAGAAGCAGCAGGACGGCCAGCCCCACGGGACGCGACACGCTAAGGGCGCCGCCGATCGAGGCAATAGCCGGGGAGCCGAGGAACACGACAGCCACTCCCACGCGGGCAATCGCCATCTCCACGCCCATCGCGAGGGCCATCTCCTTGCCTTGGAACCACTTAACGATACCGCGGCTGACGGTGATGCCGGCCATCTCGACGCCGCATCCGAATATCATGAAACCCAAGGCCGACAACTTGGCCGAGGCGGGCATGCCTTTATAGAACGGGGTGATGTTCCACCAGGTGTCGGGAAGGTTGATGAAGCCCTCCATCCACTGGGCGAACGAGCTTTCCTGGAACAAGGGCGTCAAGGCCAGATAGTTGACCAACGCGCCCAGGAACATCACCGAGCCAGAGAGGATAGCCGTGAATCTCACGCCCATCTTGTCGAGGATGATACCGGCGAAAATCAGGAAGAAAACAAACACATTCAGGAAAGTCTCCGAACCGGCGAAACGGCCGTAGGACATCGGGTCCCATCCCTTGGTCTCCTGCAGGGCCTCCTGCAGGGGAGACAGCACATCCATGAAGATGTAGCCGAAGAACATGGCCGAGGCAAGCAGCGTAAGGGCGAGCCAACGCATAGCCTTGGAGTCGCTGATATTGCGTGCCACGGCGCCTGTAAGATTGTTGTTACTCATTTTTATGATGGTTGATAATTACTATATTTCGATTGGAGGGGTATGATACGATCTCAGGTTGATAAGTGCCTTCACGGGCAAATATTGCGACAAATTTACGGAAAATCAACGTAATGCGAAAATGTTTTTGTAAATTCGTGGCGTGTTTTACATTATTTAGAGAAACAAGCTGCTGATTTCGCGAAAATATTAACCGATTTAGCGAGCCTAAATTCACCAAAACGATGCCAAATAGCTGGAGCCAACCATATACATTCGACCGGGTGGTGCGCCTGGTGATCACAATCTTGATCATCCTGGGGGCAGTGTGGCTGATCAACGTGTTGAAGAGCGTGTTGCTGCCCTTCTGCGTGGCGTGCCTCGTGGCCTATATCTTCGAGCCGTTCGTTCAGTATAATCGCCGTATACTGAGGCTTAAAGGGCGCATTATCGCCATCTTCGTCACGCTATTTGAGGCCACGACGATTTTCGGCATCCTGTGCTGGTTCTTCATCCCGTCGATCGTCGAGGAGACCCAGCAGATGGCCGTGCTACTGCGGCGATACGCCGAGACCGAGATGGACGTTCCGTTCCTCCCGGAAGGGATGCACCATTTCCTCAAGCGCATCATCGACTTCAACTACCTGAGCGACGTGTTGACCACGCAGGACATCGAGCGGGTGCTGGAGCGGGCGTTGGCGGTGTTGTCGTCGGGCGTGGACATCATCATGGGCGTGTTCTCGTGGTTCATTGTCCTGCTCTACGTGGTGTTCATAATGCTCGATTACGACCGCCTGATGGAGGGATTCCGTATGCTCGTGCCGCCAAAGTACCGCAAGGTGACGTTCAAGATCGGGCGCGACATCAAGACGTCGATGAACCACTATTTCCGCGGCCAGGCGCTGGTGGCGTTCATCGTGGGCATCCTCTTCTCCATCGGCTTTCTCATCGTGGGGCTTCCCCTGGCCGTGGTCCTGGGGCTGTTCATCGGCTTGCTCAACATGGTGCCCTACCTGCAGCTGATCTCCATCATCCCCACCACCCTGCTGTGCCTGGTGTACTCGGTTGACCACAACGCGGGCTTCTGGGCAATATGGTGGGAGTGCATCGCCGTCTACTGCATCGTGCAACTAATCCAAGACCTTTTCCTCACCCCCAAAATCATGGGCAAGGCCATGGGGTTGAATCCGGCGATCATACTGCTTTCGCTGTCGGTATGGGGCACGCTGCTCGGCCTGATCGGGCTTATCATCGCCCTGCCACTCACCACCCTGCTGATCGCCTACTACGACCAATACGTCCTTCACCGCCCACGCGACGGCTTCACCCCCGAAGACCGCCATCGCCAGCAGGAGGACCTCCACGCCATCACCCGCTTCCCCGACGACTAACGATACTCGAGATAGGAACACCTGCAAAAGTATGTGTCTGATGGCGTGACGAAAAAACGAGGGCGCACTGGTGGGTGCGTCCTCGTAAAAAGGATATTTCAATTCTCGTGGTTTGGCAGGGGATCAAAATGTGGCTAAAGCCTTGCGGAACAGCGTCGCGCGTGCTTCGCACCCGCTCCTTGGCGCAGATTCCAACGCATGGGGCACGGATCTTGCTGACCTATGAGACACAAATCTTGCTGGCAAAGTAGACACGGATCTTACTCGATGGAGCGCAGCAGGAACTCTTGGGCGAGGGTGGTTTTGGCACGCAGTCTTCCGCAGTCTCTCGCAGTCGGTCGCTCTGAAAGTTATGGGTGTCTACGGAGCGATGGCTCGCGGCATTATTTTTGCAGACGCGCTTGAAAAAAATAATTTTATGCTTTGTTGGGGTCAACTGCAAATGGGTGTGTTTGAGATTATGATTATTGCCGGGGGGGAGCAGTGTAACAACATGGGATGTCGCCATCGGAGCCGCGCTGCGGCTCTGTGGAAGTTACCCCCGTGCCATCTCAGGGCTAGCGTTGCCGTGCCGCGACTCCGATGGTGTTAATAATCTGGCCGGGGGACTCATACACACAGTTTTGCAGGTGACCCCTTTTTTTGCTAACAAATTAGACCATAAACGACAATAAAAAACCAACGTGGCTAACAAATTATTTTGTTTACCACGTTGGTTTTTAGGGGATTACAGATAAGATGGCGGCTAATATTCTTCTTCGTCGAAAAGATATTAATCGGCTGGATTACAATTAATTAGCTCAACAAACCACTCCATTTAGGCAAACTTATTTGGCTATAAAAGGCGTTAAAATGTTTAGAACGCGTCACGTATGTTGGTCAAGAGCCTCGATAAGACGTTCCTCGGAAGGAAGAATCAGCTTGTATTTTGAAGCGAAAATTTGTCGAGCCTCGCTCAAGACGCTGTACTTTACCAGTGTCTCATCCTTATCCTTACACAGAATTAACCCGATCGTGGGGTTGTCGTCAGACTGCCGTTTCAAGTCGTCGAACATCCTCACATACATCTCCATTTGACCAATGTCCTGATGGGTTAGTTTGTCGGTTTTTAAATCAATCAGCACAAAGCATTTGAGCAGATAATTGTAAAAAACCAAGTCAACGTAAAAATGACTCGTTTCCGTGCTGATTCGCATCTGTCTACCTACAAATGAGAAACCGCTCCCAAGTTCCAGAAGAAATTGTTCAATGTGATTTATGATGGCTGTTTCAAACTCGGATTCCAAAAAGCGACCCTCGCCTTTGATCCCGAGAAATTCCAAAACGTAAGGATCCTTCATTATCTCATGTTGAGCCAAAGGCTCTTTCCGTTCCACAAGAGTCGACTGAGACAACAATCGATGGTAGGCATCAGTCTTGAGATGCCGTTCCAGGGTGCGAACGCTCCAGTTGTTGCGTGAGCTTTCCGCAATATAGTACTCCCTTTCTTCGGGAATCTCCCTCCTCATTATCAAGCGAATATGAGACCAGCTCAAAAGGCTACACAGCGTGTAGCTTTTCTCCTGCTCAGGATATGTGAGATAAAATTGACGGAAATTTTTAAGGTTGGCCACTGAGAGTCCTTCGCCGAATTCCCCCGCCAACGACCGCGCAAGTCGCTTGATCAAGAACGCCCCGTATTCCGCTCGGTCCTTCCCCTTCTGTTCCTGCTCTACAATACGTTTGCCTATTTGCCAATATGTCTGAGTCATCACGGCGTTTATCGCCGCGTATGCGCTTTGGCGCGCCTTAAGCAGGAGACCCTTCACCTCTGCGAAGAACTCCCTCTCTTGGGATGTCGAAATCTGATGTTCACTCATACGGCAAAGGTACAAAAACTTTCCCATATACTGCGCATACAATCCCTTCACGCTGCGTACTATCGCCATGCTTTCCCCTACTTCAACGCCCCCATCATAGAGCCTGTCCAGTAATTTTTATGGAGGAGGAGCCATCCAGGGCATGCATTTTAGGCAAACATATCTTGATTTTCTTCCCAAATTTCGACTTTTTGGCCAGGGTTTTGGCAGTTTGGCACAAACAAAAAAACCAACGTGGCTAACAAATTATTTTGTTTACCACGTTGGTTTTTAGGGGATTACAGATAAGATGGCGGCTAATATTCTTCTACGTCGAAAAGATATTAATCGGTTGGATTACAATTAATTAGCTCAACAAACCACCCTGTTTAGGCAAACTTATTTGGCTACAAAAGACGTTACAACGCCAAAAGAAGCCTCCGAGTGAGAGGTTGAGCAGAAAATATTACTCTTCGTTTTAGTTATAAGGGAAAGAGAATTCTTATCTTCGCGTCATACCAAATTATGAAGCATACCAAAATGTCATTAAGGGAGGTGGCCGCTAAAACCAGCCCGCAGATTCAACAGGAGGTTGAACTCACGTTCAGCGTCTCCGACCGCATCTATCAACTAATGCTCGACCGAGGACTCACGCGCAAGCAATTGGCCGAGGCCGTAGGCCGCCGTCCAAGCGAGGTCACCAAATGGCTCAGCGGACAGCACAATTTCACCCTCCGCACCATCGCCATGCTCTCCTCCTACTTCAACGCCCCCATCATCGAGCCTGTCCACTGATCTTATCACTTTACTTTGGTGGCTAAGTATGCCAAAGTAAATTAAAGTAAAAGAGCAGTCACACCCGCCACGGCGGTCGAGACGTTGTCGCTGGATGTCACGGATGCCGAAAGTTTTTCGGCGACGCGTGACAGAATCGACGGCTCAACCCCCGTGAATTTGGTTTTGATCTGGTCGATGATTTGTTCTTTGATTGACATTACGCGTGATGAATTGGTTAACTTGACGGCAAATATAGAAATATTTTTCACATTGTGTGTATCAAGCACAAATAAATTTGGTTAAATTCGCGGATATGAGACGGATTAAGCTATCGAAAACGGAGAAAAAGGCCATGCGGATGCTCTCTATCGGCATGGACACGTCCAAGATGCCCGCAGATTGCAGATGGGCGATATACGACTTGGATGACAAAGGATTGGCCGATGCGAGATACGACGATAACGATGACGTGGTTGATGCGCGTCTTTCAATCTATGGCCATCGCTATCTTGCGTGCAATCCCCATCTGCGCAATCCTTTCGATTGGCAATGGGTGTCGATATGCGCCAATATCGTCGCCATCGTTTGCTTGACAAGATTGATATGCAAGTTGCTGGCGGCGTAGATGCTGATTTTGAGGATTCAAAAATAATGCTTATATTTGCACTCAAAATCAACGAGTTATGAAAGAATACGACAAAAATATTACCTTCGACGAATACATTGAGTTGAGGAAACGAGGTGTTAAGCGCATCGTTGGCGTGGCTGATGCTCACACATTGGATTGTATGCGCCGAGTTCAGCGAGAAGACACATCTTGGTATTATATTCTTGTCGATAACGAAGATGGTATCGGAGAACTGGCGCAGAGGATTATGACATTCGAAGACGTGGCATCAGCAATAACGGAGTATCCCGACATGGAGGTGGAATTACGAAAAGCCGTTTCTGTAATGGAGTCATCGGGCAAACCGTTTAGCATCCATCATAGTTTCTGCGAGTGGGGCGGCCTTGGCATTGAACCTCCCAAAGATTTCAAACCAATCTCTATTGTCTTCCATTAATGCCAAAACTTACCGCCAAACGTTTTCATCAACTTGCTGATTTCGGGAGCCAACGCATCAAGATATCCAACGCCGCACCATCTGCGTTCCGAACACTCTGCAATGAACTCCGCAAGGTCTCTATTTGCAGATAAACCCCAATACGCCGCACCATGACCTTCAAATCCTAGATTTTTATGCAGTGGGTGCATGGCCTCCACAATGTCGTTCAATGTCCCATATTGTTCGGAAAGCATATTCTGCTTGTATAGCCGTCTCGCAGTGAAGCCTTCCAAGCGCTTATTATACCAATCGCCCAATTTGCTCAATTCTCGATTGCATTGCTCGTCTAAATACCAATATTCGCCATATCTATTCCTGGTGGCATCTATTTGGTCAGAAAATTCTTTTTGGACGAGCGACATTTGTTTTTGGTACTCGTCATTGATGGCTTTCCGTATTTTATCGTAATTGCTATTAATTCCCGAGTAGTATTCATCAGTAGTGACAATCGACTTTAATTTGTCATATTCAGCACGAAGTTGTGTGTCAGTATTGCGCCAAATCAAGTTATAGTCACGGTTAGACAATCGGTCGTACGCATGGCCATATTCGTGAGTTATCACGTCTTTCAACCCGAAAACTGTCTTATAACGCGGGCCAACACCGATATGAACAGATGGCGGGTATTCCCTAGTGCAATGGGCGTTATTGTCACTCAAATCCACATGCATCGGAACGAATTTGCTCAGGCCGTCGAAGAAAGTCCTGTTAGGCAAGGCTTTGAGTAGCTCTTTGTCATGTTTAACAAAGTACTCAAAGAAAGTTGCGGGTGTCTTTGTTGACAATAGTTGTAAGCCGAGTTCCTTGGCATCTGCGTTGGTGGCTAATTTCGCTATATTGATTGCGTATAGAGCGTCTTGATGCGAGCTGAGGAACGTTGTGGAATATGAACGAAATCCAGCCTTGTTAAGGGATTGTGCCAATGGGAGCAATTCATCCCGCCAACCCTTGGGTAGTTTTGAGATATCGAGGTTGCGTAGCAGAGCGATATCTTGAGCGAATTGCTTTGCATTGGGGTCGGACTGAAGAATGTTGTCAATGCTGGTGCGCATTGTCTGAACGGCTTCTTTAACTTTATCTTTCGCCCATTGACTGCCATCATTATATATCCCATTTGGCTTGATGGCGTCGCGATAAAATTGAGTGGATGTGATATTCCCGCCAGTAAGTGTTTCATAGTTGTCGCATAGCTTCTCCAGCTGGTTGATGTACGAGCCTCCGATTTTGTCGTGCCATTTGTATGATGGGAGTTTCGACAACTCTTCGTTCAAATATTCTGTGGTGCGCTTGTCCCACGCATCCCGAATGGCTTGCGCATCCGCATCAGAGCGTGCCGCATGGCGGTTGGCGGCGATTGTGCGGGGGTCTCGGTTGCGCTCTGCCCAAGCGTCACGGATGGACTGCTCCTCGATGGGCGTGCGCAGAAGATGCCGAGCGGCGGCGGTCTCCAACGGGGTTTCGGGATTAGTGCCGATATGCAATATCTGCCGCACGTCATCCCAATTGTCACGGAGGAAATAGGGCGTGGATTTTTCGGGGTCGAGGATTTTGCCCTCGTTCATCTCCACCCATTTCGTGAAATCCTTGGGCAATTCGGTGACGGCGTTGACCGATTCGCTGGATGGTTCTTCGCCAGCGTCCATCAACTCAGCGTCGCGGTCGAGTTCCTCATCGGTCTTGAGGATGCTGGTGGCGTGGCATCGGCAATGGGGATGCCATCCCGTCCACTTGAAATCCTTGGGGTAATCGCCAGCGAGGGTGTCGCAGATGTCGAGAACGACATGGTTCAACGCCGAGCATTCGATACGGATGCCCACCACGAAATCCAATTGTTGCCACCGCTCATGGTCGGCGGTGCGATACGCCATGTTGGTCTCCGTCGCGGCGAGACGGCGTGCGTTCATTCTCGACGAGCGATACACGCCCGCTCCCGGGCGATGCTGGGGGTCGTGCTTGTTCATCTTCTTGGCGTGAAGTGTTTGCAGATGGGGGTCGGAGAGGAATTTGCACCATCGGCCATCCTTGTATCGCTCGCATCGGCAGAAGATGTATTCTCCCGACACGAACGAGCGGTTTTGCCAATCATAGCTTTGCGAGCAATGGCGGCATTGCAGAGACGGCGATGGCTGGGGTGGTGGCGTGGCCGGCCCCCTCGAAAGTCGGATGTCGGGCTGCCCTCAGCCCGACAACACCAGGTGTTCCATGCGCAGCCCGCAGAGAATGGGCCAGCAATGACAGGCCGTAGAACGCCGGCCCCCCGTGCTGTCACGCGGAGCCCGCAGAGAAGAAGAGGGATAGAAATCAAACGAAAAAAGCGAGGTGTTTAATACCCCACTGGATTAGGCGTGAGCCGAAGCCTACTCACCCGCACGTAAGCTCAGCGTAAAGATAGGCATAAACTCCTCGTTGGCCCGGTTGAACATGCCTTTATGGAGGAGGAGCCATCCAGGGCATGTATTTTAGACAAACATATCCCGATTTTTCTCCAAAATCTCGACTTTTTGGCCAGGGTTTTGGCAGTTTGGCACAAACAAAAAAACCAACGTGGCTAACAAATTATTTTGTTTACCACGTTGGTTTTTAGGGGATTACAGATAAGATGGCGGCTAATATTCTTCTTCGTCGAAGAAGAAGTCCTCTTTGGAGGGGTAGTCGGGCCAAATGTCTTCGATACATTCGTAGGTTTCGCCTTCGTCCTCCATTTCTTGGAGGTTTTCAATCACTTCGAGCGGGGCGCCGGAACGCATGGCGTAGTCGATGAGCTCCTCGCGGGTGGCGGGCCAGGGGGCGTCCTCGAGCTTGGAGGCTAATTCAAGTGTCCAGTACATATCGGGTAAGTTTTTAGTTGTTATTTTCTCATCTAAGCCGCGCGGGAGGGTAATGTTCCCCCGCTAAGCCACGCTGGCTTTTTCAAGCCGCGAAAATAGTGATTTTATAACAATCTACAATCTTTATCCCAAAAAAGTTCTTCTACTTGCGCGTTAACGTTGCATAAACGGGCCAAAACGAATAGGTAGTCGCTCAATCGGTTGATGAAACGGAGCACAGTTGGGTCGACGTATGCGTAGTCCTGTAGCTGGAGCACACGGCGCTCGCATCGGCGGCACATGGTACGGGCGACGTGGGCCAGCGTGGCGGTCTGGGTTCCCCCGGGGAGGACGAATCGGCTAAGCGGGGGAAGTTGGGCGTCGATTCGGTCGATGGCTCGCTCGAGGGCAGTGACGTCGTCCTCGGTGAGGCCATCGCAGCGTGTGAGGTCGTCGTCGGGGTTGTCGGTGGCGAGGTATGCGCCTATGTTGAAGAGCTTGTTCTGGATGCCGCGTATTAGCTCGGCGTCGGCGCGGAGGGAAGGTGATCCGCCGAGCACGCCAAGGTGGGCGTTGAGCTCGTCGATTGTGCCGTAGGCTTCGATACGGGGATGCGTTTTTTTGACGCGGAGGCCTCCGACGAGGGAGGTGTTGCCCGAGTCGCCGGTAGTGGTGTAGATATTGCTTTTCATCTGTGACGAATTTTATACGTTGCTGATTTGGCTGGCAAAGGTACATAAAAAAAGCGATTTTTTACGCCCGGAGAATAATAAAGTCAAGGCCATGACTATCTTTGTGGGTGAA
>JAJBVP010000104.1 GCA_020859755.1 Bacteroidales bacterium
AAGAGTTGCGAGAGCACGCCATAGAATTGCTCACCGAGCACTTGCGACGCTCCAGCTTCGACACCCACATCGACGCCAAAGAGGCATGGACCCTCTCCCAACTCTACGGTTGGGTAGGGCAGAAGGAGGAGAAAAAGCGCTACCTCGCCCTGTCGGCCATCGCCGATATGCGTGTGGCCAACCGCGACATCGCCTCAATCGAGGAGCTGGCTTCCATGGAGCACGCCGAAAACAACCTCGACCGCGCCATGACATATATCGGCTACTGCCTCGAGTGCGCCGAATTGTACAAAAACCGCGTGCGAGCTCTACGCCTTGCCACGCTCCAAACCGAGATCTCCAAATCCTCCCAAGCCCAGGTGATCCGCCTACGAGTGATCACATGGATAGCCTACGGCCTTGGCATTATCCTAATCCTGTCGCTTATCGCCTCATTATTATATATACGCAAACAGCGCGAGGCCCTCAAGCAGAGCAACCGACAGCTCGCCGAGGTCAACACCGAGCTCAAGGACAAGCTCACCGAGCTGTCGCAAGCCTTCTCCCAACTCGCCCAACGCACCCAAGAGCAAGCCCAGCTCGCCGAGGACCTGCGCGTGAGCAACGAAAAGCTCGCCGGAAGCGACGCCGGAAAGGAACGCTCCCTCGGCCAGATGATCACAATCAGCTCCTCCATCATTCACCAAATCGACGACTTCCGCCGCACAATCTCCCGCAAGCTTAAAGCCAAGCAGATCGACGACGTGCGCAATCTCGTCGACACCCCCGACCTCCCACAGTCGATCGTCAAGGACTTCTACCAGAAGATCGACCAGCTCGTGCTCGAGATCTTCCCCGACTTTGTCGAGCAATTTAACACATTAATGGAGCCGGGCCACGAAATATATCCCAAGGAGGGCCAGCTCAATACCGACCTGCGCATCTACGCCCTCGTGCGCCTCGGCATCTCCGACTCTGTCACTATCGCCGAGGTGCTACACTGCTCCCCCCAGACGGTCTACAACAAGCGCCAGAAAGTGCGCACAGCTTCCCGTCTCGATCGCTTGGCATTCGTCGAGGCTGTCAAAGGCCTCTGCCGTTACTCCAAGTAGCCTCGCGGGCCACTCAAATATCCCTTGCCACAA
Source organism: Bacteroidales bacterium (assembly GCA_020859755.1). Taxonomy (GTDB): domain Bacteria; phylum Bacteroidota; class Bacteroidia; order Bacteroidales; family Muribaculaceae; genus JAJPXC01. The sequence continues at coordinate 1,125 of JAJBVP010000104.1, forward strand.
CTTACCTAATTTACATTTGTAAAGATATGTAAAAGGTTGATAATCAACGATTGTCACCTTTTGGGAACTTACCTAAATCGTTTACCGCGTGATTATAGTTAATAGATGTGATTTTAACTTTGCAACAGATTATTTTACCGTAGTCAACCAGTGTAAATTTTCCTACCGATAAATCATTTAACACCATAACCAACCAAACCTTAAATGAAACCCTTATCCTTATTAAAAACCATTTGTCTGTTGGCCGCGATGCTGATAGCCCTCCCGATGAGTGCGCAGCAAATCCAGGTCAAGGGCACAGTGCTCGACACCGAGGGCGAACCGCTCATCGGTGCCACAGTTCATGTCAAAGGCACGTCGGCAGCTTGCGCTACCGATATTGATGGCCAGTTTACAATCGACGCCCCCAAGGGTGCCACGCTCGCAATCTCCTATGTAGGTTACAAGCGCGTGGAGGTCAAAGCCGCACCCGAGGTTAAAGTGACCATGGAGGTCGACAACGCCCTCGACGAGGTGGTCGTGATCGGTTACGGCTCCGTGAAGCGTAGCGACGTCACCACCGCTGTCTCCACCGTAAGCTCCAAGGACATCGAGAACCGCCCGATCGTTTCGGCCGCCCAAGCCCTCCAGGGCAAGGCTGCCGGTGTCGCTGTTAGCTCCCCTAACGGCGCCCCTGGCGGTACGATGACCATCCGCGTGCGTGGTACCACATCTTTTAATGGCGACAACGACCCTCTCTACGTTGTGGACGGAGTGCCCGTCGACAATGTGTCATGGCTCTCTCCTAGCGACATCGAGAGCATGCAGATCTTGAAGGACGCCTCCTCGGCCGCTATCTACGGATCGCGCGCCGCCAACGGCGTTGTCCTAATCACCACCCGCGGCGCCAACACCCGCGACGCCAAGGTGACATTGAACATCCAGGGCGGTTTCACCCGCGTGGCCAAGAAGCTCGACGTGCTCAACGCAGCTCAGTACAAGGATCTGCAGGACGAAATCGGCCTCGTTACCCTCCCCGACGGATTGACCGACCAAACCGACTGGTTTGACGAGACCTACCGCACCGGCTCAACCCAGACATATCAGGTATCTATCTCCCAGCGCGCCGACAAAATGGCCTACTATCTCGGATTAGGCTACACCAAGGAGAAAGGTATCATCGAATCCAGCTACTTCCAACGTTACAATTTCAGGGCGGCTGTTGAAGGAACCATTAAGAAATGGTTGAAAGTCAACACCAATATCGTTTATTCCGACTACTCCTCCAATGGCGGTGGCGCCATGGGTACCGGCTCCAACCGCGGAGGAGTAGTTCTTGCTGTAGTCAACACCCCTACATACGCTCCCATCTGGGATCCTGACAACCCCAACCAGTATTACAACAACTTCTACGGCGTAAACATCACTTCGCCGCTCGAGAACGAGGCCCGACAGGCCAACAACCGAAACAAGGAGAACCGCTTGATCGCTTCGGGTGAATTGCTCTTCGACTTCCTCCCCGTAAGCAACCGTTTGACCCTCCGCTCCAAGCTCACCTTGGACCGCCGCAACTCGATCAACACCACCTTCCTTGATCCTATCTCTACCACCTGGGGCCGAAACCAGTACGGCGAGGCCAGCGACAATCGCGCTACCAACACCCTCCTCGTGTGGGATAACGTCCTCACCTGGGACCAGCAATTCAACAAACACAAAGTCACCGTCATGGCCGGTACTTCGTGGACCGATAGCGACTACCGCTACTCCTATATCAATGGCTCCCACTACCTGAGCGACGCCATCCAGACTCTCAACGCCGCCAACAAAATCTCCTGGGACGGCACCGGCACCTCGGCTTCGGAATGGGGCATCATGTCCTACTTCGGCCGCGCCAGCTACAACTTCGACAGCAAGTACCTCTTGACAGCCAATATCCGTATCGACGGTTCCTCAAAGCTCCATCCCGATCACCGCTGGAAAGCATTCCCCTCGGTATCAGCCGCTTGGCGTATGTCGCAAGAAAGCTGGTTGAACGACAAGACATGGCTCAACGACCTCAAGATCCGCGCAGGTTGGGGACAGACCGGTAACCAAGGCGGTATCGGCGACTACGCCTACCTCCAGCGCTACAACATCACCCGCCAGCAATGGTTCAACGACGAGGTGGGCGAGAACGCTCTTCCCATCCTCTCCCAGGCCAACCTCCGCACCACCGACCTCAAGTGGGAGACCACCACGCAGACCAACGTCGGTATCGACGTATCCTTCTTCAACTCGCGCTTGACATTCACCGCCGACGCTTACTATAAGAAGACCAAGGACATGCTCATGTGGGTATCCCTCCCCTCCGGCGCCGCTGCCGCCAGCTCCATCCAGCGTAACGAGGGCGAGATGACCAACAAGGGTCTCGAGTTCGCCGTTTCCGGTCACCCCTTCCAGGGCCGTGGCTTCAACTGGTCGATCGACGCCAACATCTCCTTCAACCGCAACAAGCTCGACAAGCTCGCTCTCCAGCAAGTTTACTACGACGCAAAGACCTCCGAGACCGTCAACGAATACGCGGTGCGCAACGAGCCTGGTCGCGCCCTTGGTTGCTTCTACGGCTACATCAGCGATGGCGTTGACCCCGAGACCGGTGAGCTCATGTACCGCGACCTCAACTGCGACGGACGCATCTCCTCATCCGACCGCACCTACATCGGCGACCCCAACCCCGACTTCACTTACGGTATGACCAATGTCTTCTCCTGGAAAGGATTCACCCTGTCGATTTTCATCCAGGGCAGCTACGGCAACGACATCTTCAACGCCTCCCGCATGGAGACCGAGGGTATGTACGACGGCAAGAACCAGACAACCCGCGTGCTCAACCGCTGGCGCATCCCCGGTCAAGTTACCGACGTGCCCAAGGCTGGATTTGACATGAAGAACTCCACCTACTTCGTTGAGGACGGCTCCTACCTCCGTGTAAAGGACATCTCTTTGAGCTACGACATCAAGGGCAAGTGGATGAGCAAAATCGGCGTTTCCCGCCTCCAACCCTACTTCACCGCCACCAACCTCCTTACATTCACCAACTACAAGGGCATGGACCCCGAGGTGAACCAGTGGGGCTCGAGCGGCGCCGTCCAAGGTATCGACTGGGGTACCTACCCGCAGTGCAAGAGCTTCGTGTTCGGTGTTAATGTTGAATTCTAACCTGTTGAATATCCAATGAAAACCAAAAATATATTTCTTAGCGCAGTAGTAGCCGCCGCCACGGTAGCAGTTAGCTCGTGCTCGCTCGACTACGACCCGATCGACACCTACAGCGACGTCACGCAAGGTGTCACCGAGGAACAGGAGGAGATCGTCTTCTCCACTAAGGCCGATGTCATTAGCGCCATCGATGGCCTGTATACCAAAATCCACGATCGCCAGGAGCACTGGTATCTCGACAACCGCTTGATCGCCGAATGCCACAGCGACAACGCTTACGTGGGAACAACCGGCGCCGAGGTAGTACCTTACGAGGACAACTCGATCGAGGGCTCCAACTCAGTGGTCGAGCGCGACTGGGACCGCTTCCTGGCCGACGCCGCTACCGCCACCAAGATTATCACCAACCTCGACAAGGTGCAGGACGGCTCCCTGAGCGAATCCGAGCAGAATCGCTATCGCGCCGAGGCCGAGATCTTCCGCGCCATGATCTGGTTCGACATGGTGAGAATGTGGGGCGACATCCCCTGCATCCGCACAACCGCCGGCAACATCACCGCCGAGAACGTGGGTGAGATGTACGACGCCTACTTCCCCGAGCAGATGGCCGAGGAGGAAGTTTACCAAAACATCGAGATGGACCTGCTCGACGCCCTCCAGTACGCCCCCGACAAGACCGGCGATAAGACCCTCTTCTCCAAGGACGTTGCTCGAGCCCTGCTCGCCAAGATGTACGCCGAGAAACCTATCCGCGACTACTCCAAGACAATCAAATATGTTGACGAACTCACTGCCAACGGTTACGACCTCGTCGACGACTACTCCCTGCTTTACGGCATAGACGGAGCTGTAAAGGACGGCTTCACCGCTACCCCCCTGGCTACCAACACTGTCGAGTCGATCCTCGAGGTGCACTACACGGTAGGTTCCGGCAACTGGGCTTCCTGGATGTTCGGCCGCTGCCTCGAGAACTGGGACGAGAGCTTCACCTGGGCTAAATGGGTTACCCCCTCTCGCGACCTCTGCAAGGCTTTCACCGACGCTGGCGACACCAAGCGCTACGAGGAGTCGGTCGTTTGGTACGAGTGCGCTTGGAGCAACTACTACCCTTCCGACAACTACGCATTCATGTACAAATGCCGTTCGGGCTACGTCAACTGGATCAAATACCGCATGGCCGACCTCCTGTTGCTCAAAGCTGAGGCCCTGATTATGGGAACCACCCCCGATCTCGAGGCTGCCGCAACGATCATCGACAAGGTACGCGCCCGTGTTGGCCTGGCAAAGTTGCCCAGCGCTACCCGCTCCTCCAAGGACGCCATGCTCAACGCCCTGCTGCTTGAGCGCCGCCTCGAGCTCGCATTCGAAGGCGAGCGTTGGTTCGACCTCGTGCGCTTGAACAAGGTGGAGGAAGTGATGAACGCCGTCTACGCCAAGGACTCTGGCCGCTTGGCTCAGCGCAACGCGTTCACCCAGAACTCCTACCGCCTCCCCATCCCTCAGGCTGCTATCGACCAGAATGATAAGCTTATCCAAAATCCTGGTTACTAATCTATTAACTCGTCAAAAAAATGAAATTCAACATATTTAAGCTTTCTCCGGCGGTTATCGGCGCACTCTGCATGGTGACGATGTGCGCTTGCGACAACGACGACAAGATCGGTCCCCAGCCCGAGCCGGAACCCACTCCCGAGCAAGGCACCGACGTGCGTATGCTCACAACCAACACCACTCGCTCTCAGGACCTCACTGAGTCCTGGCTCAACTTCAGCGACCGCGACAACATGTCGCCCTCATGCATCTACCTGATGCCCACCGAGCTGTACCAGACCATGGACGGCTTCGGCGTGGCCATCACCGGCGCTACCTGCTACAACTTGCTTAAGATGTCGCAGGAACTCCGCACCAAGTTCCTCAAGGAGACCTTCGACCCCACCAACGGCTATGGCTTCTCCTACTGCCGCATCGCAATCGGTTGCTCCGACTTCTCCCTCAGCGAGTACACCTGCTGCGACACCCAAGGCATCGAAAACTTCGCCCTCACCTCCGAGGAAAACAACTACGTGATCCCCATCCTCAAGGAGATCCTCGCCATCAACCCCTCCCTGCGCATCATGGGTACCCCCTGGACTCCCCCGCGGTGGATGAAGGTGAGCGACACCTCCTCAAAGACCGCTTACAACTCCTGGACCGGCGGTCACCTCAACCCCGATTACTATCAAGATTATGCCCAGTACTTCGTTAAGTGGATTAAGGCTTTCGCCACCCAGGGCATCAACATCTACTCTATCACTCCCCAGAACGAGCCCCTCAACGCGGGCAACTCAGCCTCCTGCTTGATGTATTGGGACGAAGAGCGCGACTTCGTCAAGACCGCCCTCGGCCCGGCCTTCGCCGCCAACGGCATCACCACCAAGATCTTCGCTTTCGACCACAACTACAACTACGACAACGTTGCCTCCCAGCAGCAGTACCCCCTCAACATCTATAACGACAGCGACGCGGCCCAATACTTCGCCGGCGCTGCCTACCACGACTACGGTGGCACCAACGACGAGCTCACAGTCATCCACAACGCCGCTCCCGGCAAGGACCTCGTCTTCTCCGAGACCTCTATCGGCACCTGGAACGACGGCCAGAACCTCTCCACCCGCCTGCTGGCCGACATGGAGAATGTCGCTCTCGGCACCGTTAACCAATGGTGCACCGGCGTGATTGTGTGGAACCTCATGCTCGACGAGAACCGCGGCCCCAACCGCGACGGAGGTTGCCAAACCTGCTATGGCGCAGTCGACATCAACGCCGACTACACCACAATGACCCGCAACTCCCACTATTACATCATCGCCCACATGGGCGCCGTGGTTAAGCAGGACGCCGTGCGCATCGGCACAAAGGGCTTCACCGCATCCGGCCTTACCTACTCGGCTTTCCAGAACACCGACGGATCCTACGCCCTGGTGATGAGCAACAACTCATCCGAGGAGCGCACCGTCACTGTCGACGACGGTAGCCACCACTTCACTGCCACTATCCCTGCCAACTCAGTCGTTTCTCTCGGCTGGAGCTAATAATCAGTAAAATGTTTAAAGTTAAAAGTTAAAAGTTTAAAGTTAATACCTTCTTTAAACGAAAAAATATCTAAGATCTTTGAGTGTTAGTTAGTTCCTGATAAATAGGCCATTAACTTTAAACTTTAGACTTTGAACTTTAAACTTTTAAACGCCAACACCATTAAATTAGACATCAAAATGAAACTCACGAAATATGCTCTCGCCCTGCTCGCAGCTTCGGCCATGTTGACCTCCTGCGACGATGACGACAACTGGGCTAAAGGCAACCCGCAAATGCAGGTGGGCGAGGATCTCGGCACCGCTTGCTTCGGCGACTCCCTGCGCTTTACCGTCAAAGCCAGCGACCCCGACGTCAACCTCTCCACTCTCAAGGCCAACCTCTACTTCGGTGAGGAACTCGTGTCGGAAACCACCGTACGCACCAAGGTGAGCGGCGCCGACTACAAAGTGGCCGTATACATCCCCTATCTGGCCAACATCCCCGACGGACGCGCCTACCTCGAGTTGACCCTCCAAAACGTCAACTTCACCAAGACCACCATGGCCTACCAAGTGGCCATCACTCACCCCGACTACCAGTACCTCACCTTCACCGCCTCGGAGGACGGCACCGAGTACCGCATGGAGCGCGTTAGCCAATACAACTACGCCTTCACCGACAAGCTCCCCCAAGAGCTTAAGGGCTACATCACCGCCCCCGCTTACGGCGAAAACGGCAACGAATTGACCTGGGGATACGAGAACTCAGCCATCAAAGTGGGCGCCGAGAACCCCATCCCCTTCTCCTCAACTGCCGCCGGTACCTACACCGTAGAGTTCAACACCTACTCCTTCGAAGGCTCTCCCTTCAACCTCATGACCTGCAACGGCGAAACCTTCGTGGGCAACGAGGACGGCACCTCCTACGTCGACATGACACTCTCTCAGGGCGAGTCCCTCTCATTCTCGGGAATCGTCAACTACACCTCCTACTGGATCGACCCCGACTACTTCGAGGAGAACTCCGACGGATCCCTCACCTTCCTCCCCATCTCCGGCAAGTATCGCATCATCGCTGATCCCAAGCTGCTCTACTTCCGAGTCTACTCCCTCGACGCAACCGGCGAGGCTCAGACCCTGGCCGACGACGGCTCTGGCGCCCTCTGGGTGATCGGTGAGCAAGTGGGCAAGCCTTCGGTAAGCGCCAACGCTGTGGGCTGGACCACCGAGAACGCCCTCTGCATGAGCCAGATGACCGATAAGGTTTACCAATTAACAGTCATCGGCGGCAAGACCGTGGGCACCTCTTCTATCAACTTCAAGTTCTTCGGCCAAATGGGATGGGGCGTTGAGTTGACCGCTACCAACTTCACCTCGATCAACTCCGACCTAGTGGGTGTTGGCGACGGTACCGACCACGACAACGGCAACCTCTACCTCTTGGACGGCGTTACCCTCCAGACCGGTTACATCTACAAATTCGTTGTCGACCTCACCGGCGGCATCAACGACGCCAAGTTCACTGTTACCTGCGAGGGCGAGCAGCCATTCGAGGAGAAGAAAGTGTACATGGGCAATGAGAAGATGTCCACCATCGACAACATCGCCTACGAGCTCTCAACCGCCGTCAACCAGGGTGGCTCCATCTCCTTCACGGGCGTTTCCGATATCGCCGACTACTACGTCGACCCCGACTACTTCTCGATGACCTCCGATGGCGACATCACCTTCCTTCCCCTGAGCGGATACTACAAGATCGCCCTTAACACCGGTGCCAAGACCCTCGGCGCTTGCCGCCTCAACAGCGACTTGACCGACGCCACCTTCGACGGTGACGGCCACGGTGTATGGCTGATGGGCTGGGGCGTAGGTACACCCGACCTCGACAGCCAGCTCGGCTGGAACCCCGGAGCCGCCTACTCAATGGCCGAGATCTCCTCGGGCGTTTACCAGTTCAGCGGCTACGCAGGTCCCGAGAACGGCTCTTCCACCGGACAGCGCTTCCGTTACGACTACGTGTCCATGAAGTTCTTCGGCCAGAACGGCTGGGGCACAGAGTGGGGTAGTGGTAAGTTCACCTTCACCGGCAACGCTGGCGACTGCCTCAAGGCCGACGGCGACGGGAGCAACGTCGAGCTGGCCTCCAACCTCGAGGAAGGTGCGTTCTACGTGATGACCCTCGACCTCAACACCCTGACTCTCAATCTCGACAAAAAATAATGAAACTGATTAGTTCTATATCGATTACCGCCGTTTTGGCAGCCTTCGCCCTCGCCGGGGCGAAGGCCGCCACCCCGGCCTACCTCGACGACACGCAGCCCTTGGAGACACGTGTTGAGGACGCCCTCCAGCGGATGACAACCGCCGAGAAGATCGCCCTGATACATGCCCAGTCCAAGTTTGGCTCCCCGGGCGTCAAGCGCTTGGGCATCCCCGAGGTATGGACCGACGACGGCCCCCACGGTGTGCGCCCCGAGGTGCTCTGGGACGAGTGGGAGCAAGCCGAGTGGACCAACGACTCCTGCGTCGCCTTCCCGGCCCTCACTTGCCTCGCCGCTACCTGGAACCCCGACATGTCGCGCCTCTACGGCGTGGCTGTGGGCGAGGAAGCGCGTTACCGCAACAAAAACATGCTTCTCGGCCCCGGCGTAAACATCTACCGCACGCCGTTGAACGGTCGCAACTTCGAGTACATGGGCGAGGACCCCTACCTGGCTTCCGTTATGGTGGTACCTTACATCCAGGGCTTGCAGAGCAATGGCGTGAGCGCTTGCGTCAAGCACTATTGCCTCAACAACCAGGAAATCAACCGCCACACAACCAACGTGCTCATCGACGACCGCACCCTCTATGAAATCTACCTCCCAGCCTTCAAGGCCGCCGTACAGCAAGGTGGCACTTGGGCTATCATGGGTGCCTACAACCTGTACAAGGACCAGCACCTGTGCCACAACTCTGCCACGCTCAACGACATCCTCAAGGGCGAGTGGGGCTTCGACGGAGTGGTCGTGAGCGACTGGGGTGGCACCCACGACACCCGCGAAGCCGCTCTTAACGGCCTCGACATGGAGTTCGGATCCTGGACCAACGGCTTGACCAACGGCCAATCCAACGCCTACGACAACTACTATATGGCCCAGCCCTACGCGGCCATGATCGCCTCGGGCGAGCTTACCACCCAAGAGCTTGACGAGAAGGCCCGCCGCGTGCTCCGACTGATTATGCGCACCGGCATGGACCGCAACCGACCCTGGGGCTCAATGCTCTCCCCCGAGCACTACGCCGTAGCCCGCCAGATCGGTGGACAAGGCATCGTCCTGCTCAAGAACGACCGCTCGGTCCTCCCCATCAAGCCCGACGCCAAGAAAATCCTCGTCGTGGGCGAAAACGCCATCAAGATGATGACCGTAGGCGGTGGCTCCTCCTCGTTGAAGGTTCAACAAGAGATCTCACCCCTCGACGGCTTGAAAGCCCAGGCTCCCCAAGGCTGCGTCGTTGAATACGCTCGCGGCTATGTGGGTGACACCGGTGGCGAGTACAACGGCGTCACCACCGGTCAGGACCTCTCCGAGAGCCGCTCCCTCGACGAGCTAATCGCCGAGGCCAAGCAGAAAGCTAAGGATGCCGACTACGTGATCTTCGTGGGTGGCTTGAACAAAGCCGCCGGACAGGATTGCGAGGACGCCGACCGCGAGTCGCTCGACCTCCCCTACGACCAGGACCGCGTGATCACCGCCCTTGCCGAGGCCAACCCACGCCTCGTTGTGGTTAACGTCTCAGGCAACGCCGTGGCGATGCCTTGGGTCGATAAAGTGCCAGCTATCGTGCAGGCTTGGTTCCTCGGCTCCGAGTCGGGCAACGCCATCGCCGACGTCCTTTATGGCACTGTCAACCCCTCAGGAAAGCTCCCTATGACATTCCCCCGCTCCCTGGCCGACGTCGGCGCCCATTGCTTCGGCCAAAAGGCCTACCCCGGCATCGAGCGCAACGATGGCTCCAACATCCTCGACGAGGAATACTCCGAAGGAATCTATGTGGGATATCGCTGGACCGACCGCAAGAAAACCAAGCCCCTCTTCCCCTTCGGACACGGCTTGAGCTACACCACCTTCGCCTACGGCAAAATCACCCCCTCCAAGAGCCAGATCTCTGGTGACGAGAACATCACCTTCACCGTGCCCGTCACCAACACCGGCGACCGCGAGGGCGACGAAGTGGTGGAATTGTATATCACCGACGTAAAATCCACTCTCGACCGTCCCGTCAAGGAGCTTAAGGGTTTCAGAAAGGTGCACCTGCTCCCTGGCGAGACGGCGCAGGTGGAGATTACAGTCGACCGCGACGCCCTTAGCTACTTCGACCCCGAGGCACACGCATGGGTGGCCGAGCCGGGAGAGTTCAAGGCCCATGCCGCAGCATCGGCCGGCGACATCCGCTCCACTTGCTCTTTCAAATTAATGGAATAATTTTGGGTTAAATATTAAACTAATTTTGGCAACAATATTAGAATAATTTGTAACTTTGTAGCCGTTAAGGCCTTTCAGGTCCTTACGTCCTTAAAGTCCTTAACGGCTTCCATTTTTATCCATACAAGCGACCACGGGGTATCCCCGATATATTAATCACATTATTAATCTAAAACCATTTTTTTCAGCATGAAGAAACTTTTACTTTCTCTGGCCGTGGCTCTTACCACTATGGCAGCCAGCGCTGCAAGCTATTCGCTTACTGGCGGCTTCAACAACTGGGCCAACTCGGGCACCGACTTCACCGACAACGGCGACGGCACTTACACCGTACAGGTTGCCAACCTCACCTCCGGCTTTAAGGTGACTGCTACCGGCTCCTGGAGCCCCCAATACGGCGGCTACTGGGACGGCTCGACCCTTACCCCCGGTGAGAAGTTCCCCTTGCTCTGCAACCAGGACAACGGCGGCAACGACCCCAACAACATCTCCTATTCCGGCTCTATCTCGGCCGTTATCGACGCCACTGTAGTGCTTGACACCACCGACTGGACCCTCCTCGTTACCGGTACCATCGACACCTCCTATCCCGCTCTGTGGCTCACTGGCGGCTTCTGCAACTGGGCTGCTCCTGGCGCAGGCTCCTCCGCTCCTGAGATGTCGGAGGAAAACGGCATCTACACCTGCACCATCACCTTCTCCGGCGAGAGCGAGTTCAAGATCTGCGGCTCGGGTTGGTCGCCTGAGTTCGGCTTCGCTGGTGGTGAGGAAACCTTCTCCGATACCAACCTCGAAGGCTCGCTCGCTGGCACCTCCAACGCCAAGCTCGACTTCACCGGTGAGTACAACGTAGAGTACAACTACGAGACCCGCGCCATCAAGTTCACCGACGCCGCTGGTGTTTCCACCATCACCGTCGACAACAACGCCCCCAAGACCTACTACAACCTCCAGGGCCAGCGCGTTGACAACCCCACCTCCGGCCTCTACATCGTTCGCCAGGGCAACACCACCCGCAAAGTCATCCTCTAATCCTTAGATACCCAACAATAAAAGAGCCGCGGCGCCCCTGAAGTGACCCCAAAAAGTTGGACTGGTTAAACATTATCCAGTTATCGAAAGA
>JAJBVP010000293.1 GCA_020859755.1 Bacteroidales bacterium
TCTTTTCCCCTCACAAAGATAGTCACGTCCTCAACTTTATTAGAGGAAAATTACAAAATCGCCCCGACACTTGCAAATCCCACATAACAACAACAATGCCTTCCCGCTGATTTATACCTCGTTGCCCAGTTCCTCCCGTCGCCCCAAAATAGGCACCGCCCTAATCCATGGAGAATTACATTAACCTAATCAACACTTAACCAGAGGGTTGTGGCGGTAGGTGCGGCCGATGGGGAGCGGCGTGGGAAGGGAGCGGAGGCGGAGGGTGGTGGAGGTGTAGCTTTCGATGTGGGCGCGGGAGACGATGTAGGAGCGATGGATGCGCACGAAATCGTCGGACGACAGTTGGGTAAGCATCTGGTTCATGGAGGCTTGCACAGTCAAAGTGGGAAGCCCCAGCCGGTGGATGCGCACATAGTTGTCCATCGCCTCGACGTAGAGGATTGTGGAGAGCGTCACCGGCACGTTGCGGTGCTGCGACCTGACGGTGATCACCTCCTGCTTGGCCACAACCACCTCGGGCATCATAGGCTCAGGCGTCCCACCCTCATGGGGCGAAGTCGCGCCCTCAGCGGCCGTCGCCTGCTGTGACATCCGGGCGAACACGCCGATGCCAAAACTTGCAGCCTCCACCAGCATATACAGCGACCACACGGCCTGCCCGTATTGCAACACGGGCGGCAGAATTCGCTCAAACGTGGGATAGTCGTTTTGCCTCGGGTCGTAAAGGGTAATCCCCGCAAGCACGAATGTACCCACGACTGATAGCACGATCACCCCGATCGCCCAGGCGCGTTTTCTTCCCGCCGAGAACAGCCACGGCACCGTCACGGCGCGGTTGGTCACATACAGCCCATATAGCCACACGGCGACAATGGCCACATACCATGGAAAATTGTAAGCCCACCGCTCCACGGGGTATACCAGCGAAAGCAGCGGCAGGGCCACCAAGCAGAACGCCAAGTCGAGCCATTGGGCCGGGGTGATATGGAATGAGGGCAGTTTCATTGGCCACAAATTTAGGTTATTTCGCCCAAACGCGCCACGTCGTTGGCCAATAAATTCATGTCGTTCGCCAATATTTTTGTGCTATTTGCCTATTTTACAATATATTTGTAGCCATGAACGTAAAGACCTTTGTTGACCGGCCCGTGTTGTCGGGTGTAATCTCAGTGCTGATAGTGGCCGTGGGCGTGCTCGCTTTGTTGCGCTTGCCAATCGAGCAATTCCCCAATATCGCTCCCCCAACGGTGAGGGTGTCGGCTTCCTACACCGGTGCCAACGCCGAGACCGTGATGAAAAGCGTGATCGTGCCCCTCGAGGAGTCGCTCAACGGCGTGGAGGACATGATCTACATGACCTCGACAGCCACCAACACCGGCCAAGCCTCCATCAGCGTGTACTTCAAGCAAGGCGCCGATGCCGATATGGCCGTGGTAAACGTGCAGAATCGCGTGGCCTCGGCTCAAGGACTTCTCCCCGCCGAGGTGGTGAAAAGCGGTGTCACCGTGCGCAAGCGACAAAACAGCACCCTCAAAAGCATCACTCTTTACAGTCCTGAGGACGTGTACGACTCCAACTTCCTCACCAATTACATGAAAATCAACATCGAACCCCGCATCTCGCGTATTGCCGGCGTGGGCGAGGTGAACATATGGGGTGCCGACTACTCGATGCGCATCTGGCTCGACCCGGCGCGCATGTCGCAATACGGATTGGTACCCGCCGACATCGAAAAGGTGCTTTCGGAGCAAAACGTGGAATCGCCTACCGGCACCCTGGGAAGCGAGTCGCCCAACACCTACCAATATGTGCTCAAATATCGAGGCCGACACGAACAGGCCGAGGAGTTCGCCCAACTGCCCATCAGGGCGCGAGCCGACGGCAGCGTGCTGAGGCTGGGCGACGTTGCTACCGTCGAACTGGGAGCCGTCAACTACGCCCAGATCAGCTCCACCAACGGCCACCCCGGCGCCAACGCCATGATCGCCCAGACCGCCGGCTCCAATGCCAACGAGGTGATTCTGGAAATCGACCGCACCCTCGACGACATCCGTGAAAATCTCCCCGCCGGGATGGTGCTCACCGACATTTCCAGCGCCAAGGATTTCCTCGACGCCTCGATATGGAAAGTGTGCGAGACCCTGATCATAGCCCTGATTTTGGTGGTGCTGGTGGTGTACCTGTTTCTCCACGACTGGCGAAGCACCCTCATCCCGGCATTGAGCATCATCGTGTCGCTCACAGGCACCTTCGCTTTCGTCTATCTTATGGGGTTCACCTTGAACATGCTCACGCTTTTCGCCATCGTGCTGGTGATCGGCACTGTGGTCGACGACGCCGTGGTGGTGGTTGAGGCTGTGCAAGCCAAGTTGGAGGAGGGCCAACGCGACCCCTACCAGGCCACGCTCGGGGCCATGGGCGGGCTTTCCGCGGCCCTGATTACTACCACATTGGTATTCATGGCGGTTTTCGTCCCGGTGTGCTTTATGGGAGGAACGGCCGGCACGTTCTACACCCAGTTTGGTCTCACGATGGCCGTCGCTGTGGGCATCTCCTTGCTCAACGCCATGACCCTGTGCCCTGCCCTCGCCGCATTGTTGATGCGACCGATTAACACCGAGGGCAAGGTGAGCTACGTCAAGCGTTTCCATCGAGCTTTCGACCTGTCGCTCAACGTTTTGCGAGGAGAATACAGCCAAGGCCTGCGTTTCCTGATACGCTACAAGTGGATATGCTTCGCATTGCTGTTGATTTCTGTTGCGGCGTTATGGTGGCTCGTCAACACCACCCGCACGGGCCTTGTCCCACAGGAGGATATGGGCAACTTGAGCGTCAACGTGATGACCGCACCCGGCAACACCCTGGCTCAAACGTCCCAGATAATGGACCAATTGGAGGAGGCGATCCACGACATCCCCGGAATCCGTATCTACTCGCGCGTCGACGGCAAGAGCGCGCGCCACGACCAATCCTCGTCGGCCGGATCGTTCAACATCCGTCTCGAGCATTGGGACAAGCGCAAGGACCCCACGCTGGCGGCCGACGCCATCGCCCGCGAAATCTACCGCCGCACCGACGGCATTGTAGGCGCGCAAGTGCGCGTGTCCCAATCGCCAATGATCTCGGGATACGGAGCCACCAGCGGCTTCGAGCTATATGTACAGGACCGTCAAGGCGTTACCACCGACGAATTGATGGCCGTCACCCGCGCGTTTATCGACTCGCTAAACCATCGCCCGGAGATCTCACGCGCTTACACTACTTTCGACACCCGTTACCCGCAATACGTGGTGGAGGTCGACGCTGTCGCCTGTCTGCGCCACGACGTGAGTCCGGCCGACGTGCTCTCGGCCTTGGCCGGGTACATCGGAGGCAGCTACGCGTCCAACCTCAACCTCTTCACCAAGCTCTACCGCGTGATGGTACAGGCTCCACCCGAGGCAAGGCTCGACGAGGCCTCGCTCCAATCAATGTATGTTCGCACCGCCAGTGGCGAGATGGCCCCGCTGTCAGCTTTCGTCACCCTCACCCGTGTATACGGTTCCGAGAGCTTGTCGCGTTTCAATCTTTTCCCCGCGATTTCGGTTTATGGCGAGCCAGCCCAGGGGTATAGCTCGGGACAGGCGCTTGAGGCGATTAAGCAAACCGCTGCTCGGGCTCTCCCCACCGGTTTCGGATATGAGTATGGAGGAATGTCGAGGGAGGAGGCAGCAGCGGGCAACAGCACCATCCTGGTGTTCTGCATCTGCCTGGCGTTCGTCTACCTGATCCTGTGTGCGCTATACGAGAGCGTGACTGTGCCCTTTGCCGTGCTCTTCGCCGTGCCCCTGGGACTTGTAGGCACATTCCTGTTCGCTCGCTGGTGGGGGCTGGAGAACAACATCTACCTCCAGATCGGGTTGATTATGCTTATCGGACTTCTGGCCAAGACGGCCGTGCTGCTCACCGAATACGCCTCGGCCCGACGAGACGAGGGCATGTCGTTGGTAAGAGCCGCCATCTCAGCCGCCAAAGCGCGCTTCCGTCCCGTCATCATGACCACCGCCACCATGCTACTGGGCATGCTCCCCTTGGCGTTCGCCTCCGGCGTGGGCAAAAACGGCAACATATCGGTGGGAGTGGGCACGGTAGGCGGTCTGCTCGTCGGCACGCTCGCCCTGCTGCTGCTCACCCCCATCTTCTTTATCGTCTTTCGCTACATCCACGAGCGCCTTCGACCCGGTCGTCGAAACGCTTGAGCACCGCGAGCATATCCTCGGGAAGACGGCGCAGGGTTTCCTCGCGCATCTCCGGGGGTATTTCCTTGTAATAAGCGGCGGCGACAGGACCCGTGATGGCTCCCATGGTGTCGGCGTCGCCACCCAGCGCCACGGTAAGCCGTATCGCATCCTCAAAGTCTTTGCTTTCCAGAAAAGCGATAAGCGATTGGGGCACGGTCTCTTGGCAACTGGCCTCAAAATGGTAGCCATCCTTTATATCGCCGTAACTGCGGCTCAGGTCGTATCCCAACGCGCTGGTTATGTAATCCCGTATCTCATCTTTCGACTTGCCGTTGCGAGCCAGGAAGATGGCCGCCGCAGTGGCTTGGGCGCCCTTGATTCCCTCGGGATGGTTGTGAGTAACCGACGCCGAGATCTCAGCCACTCGCAAGGTCTCATCCAAGGTGTCGAAAAAGAATCCCACTGGCGACACGCGCATGGCCGACCCGTTGCCCCACGATTTGTAGGGCTGTGGATTCTCGGTCACGAGCCAATGGCTAAACATGCCCCCATAGGCTCCGTAAGGATTGGGATAACGCCGTCCCCAATCCTGCATAATCTCCACCAGCCGCTGGGGCGTATGCCCCGGATCGTCAAGCAACCATTGGGCAACAGCGATGGTTATTATAGTATCGTCGGTGTAAATCGAATCGTCGTCGAACAGACGGAAATCATAGTTCTTCGTGGGGTTGAACTCGTACACCGAGCCCACGGTATCGCCCACAATCGCGCCTAATATCGTGTCAGTCATAATGCTTTTACTTTTTTGCTGTGACAAAGATAGCCATTATCTGGATAAATCCCGTGGTTACCCCTCAGAAAAATTTCCCAGTGGATGAAATGTCAAAACTTTTGGTAAATCAGGGAAAAAATAATAAATTTGTGGCCCCATGGAAAGAAAGAGGGTAAGTATAGTGATCCCGATGTACAACGAGCAGGAGGCGTTGCCCGCGCTGCGCGATAGCCTGCAATCGTTAATGTCGACCTGGCCTCAGGTAGACTGGGAGATTATGGCCGTTAACGACGGCTCCCGCGACAACACGCTGGTGATGCTGCGACAGTGGCGCGCCGACGACCCTCGCCTCCATTTCATCGACCTGTCGCGCAACTTCGGAAAGGAGCGCGCCATGATGGCCGGCCTTGCCCACGCATCGGGCGACGCCGTGGTAATCATCGACGCCGACCTGCAAGATCCCCCCGAGATGATCCCCGAGATGATATCCTGGTGGCAACAAGGCTACGACGACATCTACGCCCGTCGTCGCGACCGTGGCAAGGAGTCATGGCTCCGCAAGAGCCTCTCCCTTAGCTACTATAAGTTGCTCTCCCGTATCACATCTATGGAGGTGCTTCAAAACACCGGCGACTTCCGCCTGCTCGACCGACGTTGCGTCGACGCCCTAAACGCCCTGCCCGAAACGGAGCGATACACCAAGGGATTGTTCTCTTGGATCGGATTCAAGAAGAAGGAACTGATGTTTGACCGCCAAGATCGCGTGGCGGGCAAGTCCCACTGGTCGTTGGCTCGGCTCATTTCCCTGGGAATGGACGGCATCACCTCCTCCACCACGCGCCCGCTGAAAGTGGCCTCGATTCTGGGATTGATCATCTCGGTGGTGGCATTCATATACATGGTGTGGATCGTCATCAAGACGCTCGTCCTGGGAGAAAGCGTGCAAGGCTTCCCCACGCTGATGGTCACTATCCTGTTCCTCGGCGGCGTGCAACTCTTAACTATCGGAATCATAGGCGAATACGTGGGACGTATCTTTAACGAGACAAAACGCCGTCCCCCCTACATCATCCGCGAAATCCAATGAACCTACTATAACCTTATAACACAATCTGTAGAGATAAATCATCCATGAACAAAAGATCACTTCTGGCCATTACAATAGCCACAGCTTCAGCGCTTTGCGCAAGCGCAGTTCCCGCCAAGCCAGGCCTTACCCGAACGGTGAAACAAGCCGACGGCACCGAGCTTACCCTGCGCGTGGGCGGCGACGAACGTTTCCATTCCTATACCACCACCGATCACCTCTCGGTGGCGCGCGGGGCCGACGGCTATTACTATTACCTCACCCCGCAAGGCATCTCCTCGGTCGTAGCCCATCCCGAGGGCGCTCGCACCGCCGACGAGCTTGCGTTCATCCAGCAAAACCAGCTCTCACCAGCCGCCGTAGCTCAGGCCATGGCACGTCCCAAGAAGAACACCGCATCGGGCATTTCCCAAAGGGCCAATCAAGTGTCGCCCAAGGTGTCATCACAGGTGCCCACAACGGCAAGCCCCAAGGTGCCCGTCCTGTTGCTCGCCTACAAGGACTACGCGTTCCGTGACGGTGACGACGCCTTGACCACGTTCCAGAATTTCTTCGACGAGGGCGACGTGAGCGCCCGCCAATACTTCAAGGATCAGTCGGGCGGCCAGTATACACCGCAATTCGACGTCTACGGCCCCTATACCCTTTCCCAAAACCGTTCTTACTACGGAGCCAACGATTACTCGGGCGACGATGTGCGCGTGGGCACGATGGTGGGGCAAGGCGTCCTTGGACTCGACTCACAGGTCGACTTCTCGCAATACGATAACGACGGCGACGGCGTGTGCGACGTGGTCATCGTCATCTACGCTGGCGACGGCGAAGCCTCCTCCTACGACAGCGACGCCGCCAATGCCATCTGGCCATGCCAATGGACCCTGTCGTCGAGCGACTACGGCCGTAGCCTTTCCTGCGACGGCGTGACAGTCAACGCGTTCGCCGTTTTCAACGAGTTGCACGGATCCGACCTTACACAAATCGACGGTATCGGCACTTTCTGCCACGAGTACGGCCACTGCATGGGCCTCCCCGACTTCTACGACACCTACTATTCCGGCAACTTCGGCATGGGTCCCTGGTCGATCATGGATTACGGCAACTACAACAACGACGGATACACCCCGCTGGGCTATTCGGCTTACGAGAAGGAGTTTATGGGCTGGTACACAATCCCTGAGGCCACAGAGAACACATTCTACACCCTACCCGCTTGGAACAACTTGACAACCCCCAACGACCAAGCCATCAAACTTACCTCCTCCAACTCCAACGAGTATTTCATCCTCGAAAATCGCCAGCTACAAGATTGGGACGAGTACATGCCCGCCGCCGGCTTGATGATCACCCACGTCACCTACTCGGCCGCTGCCTGGAGCGGCAACTACGTCAACAACTCCTATTATTACTCGGGCTGGAATCAGAAATACGACACCGTGGCCGAGCGCTTTACAATCATGCCCGCCGACAACACCAAAGAGATGGAGTATTATGGCGGCTACTATTACATCGTCGACGACGACTGCCTTGGCGACCTTTGGCCCTATAAGGGTAACGACGCCTTCACCGACACATCGGCTCCCGCGGCAGCTCTCAATCTCACCTCCTCGTATCTAAGCAAACCAATCACCGAGATCACCCAGAACGCCGACGGCACCGTCTCATTCTGGTGCATGAAGGAGGAGATTCCCAAGACACCGATCGACACCCCCTTGCTTAACGAGGGCCAAGTGGTCACATCCACCAGTTTCATCGCCTCTTGGAGCCACGACCCGGGCGAGGCCGAGGTCACCTACTCGCTCGAGGTACGTCTCAACGACGGAACGCAGCCCGTCGCCACGCTGGTCAACTCGGCCTCCTTCGCCTCCGCCTCCGCCAACGACTGGACCGACTGCGGCACCAACAAATATTACGCTATCTACGAGGACAATAGCATTCGACTGGGCTCCGCCAAGTACACCGGCTACGTCCTCTCGCCCTCATTTACCACCGACGAGGACGGCGTCGTTACACTCTGGTTCAACGCCAAGGCTTACGGCTCCGACTCCAACGTGCCCGCTACACTTTACGTCCTCGACCAAAACGGCAACACCCTGGCATCTTCCACCCAGACGTTGACCTCATCGGCCGCCGACTACTGCGCCAAGTTCACTGTCTCGGCCTCAACACAGGTAAAGGTGAAAATCGCCGCCGAAACAGCCAAAAAGCGTATCAACCTCTACTCGGCCAAGATCTACACGGGCGACGCGTCGGACGATCTCTATAAATCTCCTCTTCGCCAGGTAAGCGAGACCGGCGACCAAGTGCTCCGCTCTATCACTGGCATCGAGGGCACATCCTACACCGTTACCGACCTGAAGGACAGCGCCATCTACACGTTCCGCGTGAAGGCTGTCCCCGCCGATACCGACACCTACGAGGAGAGCCCATGGACCGACTTGCTATCGGTTGACCTCAGCGAGACATCAGCCGTGCGCTCGATTCTTGACAACGACCCCACCGAGGAGACCGTTTATTACAACCTGCAAGGCATACGCATCCCCTACCCCACCGCAGGCCAAGTGGTTATCCGCAAGCAAGGCTCATCAGCATCCAAGATTCTCATCCATTAATCAGTTTCGAAACCCACCCCACGCGCATGTCCATCCTTACCTCCAACCTCTCGCTGTTGCCATTGGCGCTGATTCAGAGCGCCGTGCTGGCCCTCGGGCAGGTGTTCCTCAAATTGGGACTGGTAAGGATGGAACCGTTCGGGTGGAACACATTGTTCTGGCGCTCAGCGCTACTCAACTGGCAATTCGCGCTGTCGGGGCTCTGCTTCGGCGGCGCCAGCCTGTTGTGGATGTACATCATCAAGCATTATCCCTTGAGCATGTCATATCCGCTGATTTCGTTGAGCTATGTGTTTGGGTTATTGGCCGCTATGTGGATTTTCAACGAGGATGTGACAGTAATGAAATGGGGTGGAGTGGTGCTTATCATGCTCGGATGCATTATGATTTCAAAACCGTGATTCTATGAGACATTTACTGATACTGCTTTCCTTGTGCATTGCCTCCTTTACCCTTGGGGCTGAGACCTTTAGCCAAGAGGCAGCGTTGAAGGAGATAAGCACGGCCGCCGCGGCCATCAACACCTTGCAAGCCGATTTCGTACAGACCAAGTCGCTTAAAATGTTAGGCGACAAGATGGTATCTCGAGGCAAAATGCTGTGCGAACAACCTGGCCGCCTACGATGGGAATACACATCGCCCTACACCTACACGTTCATCCTCAACGCCAACAAGGTGCTGGTGAAGAAAAAGGACCGAAGCGACGTGATCGACACCAGCCAGAACGCCATGTTCCGCGAAATCGCCCGAATTATGATGAACAGCGTGCTGGGTAAGTGCCTTACCGACAAAAACGATTTTAAAGCCACAGTAGCCCAAAAATCAGGTGGTTACATCGTCACGCTACTTCCCCAAAAGAAAGAGATGAAACAGATGTTCACCAAAATTCTGCTTCATTACAACAAGCAACAAGCCATGGTGACCCAGGTGGAGATGTACGAGAAAAATGGCGATTCCACCGTCATCGAGTTGAAAAATCTTAAAAAGAACGCCCCCATTGATGCCGCGCAGTTTAAGATTGATTAATTGGCTCATCCTTAGCTTTTTGCCATTTATATTGACGGCGCAGAGCTATCCCTCGGAAGTGGGACAACGCACTCGCAACCAACTCATTATCCAAATGCCCAAAGCGCAAGCAAGCGGAATCCTAATCATGGCCTGCGTCAGCCCCGACACCATCAACGCCTCGGTGGTCAACGAGTTTGGAATTTCCCTGATGGATTTCAGCTACAACTCCCGGAAGGACAAGGTCAAACTTCACTCGGTGATGAAGGCGCTCGACAAGTGGTACATACGCCGCACCCTCCGCAACGACCTGCGCCAACTTCTCAACATAATGCGTGAAGGAGGCACCGAATATTACGACAAACGCCACAAAATCAATTATTTAATTCTACCCTACGATGAAACTGAGGAACAGCCTTTACAAGATTGAAGCCGAAGAGATTCTCTCGACCAACGACGCAAGGGTAGATTTTGTTCTACTCCCCGATTGCCCAATCTACCGAGCCCATTTCCCCTACCAGCCAATTACTCCCGGCGTGTGTATCATCCAGCTAATCAAGGAGATGGCTGAGGGCATCAAGGATACGTCTCTAAATGTCACCGCCGTTAAGAATGCCAAATTCCTCCAGCCGCTGGAGCCTATGGGGACGTTGCTTAGCGTCTCGCTCCATTTCGATCGCATCGACCGAGAGATGGACCCTATCAAATTCGCAATTAAAGCCGAGATAAAAGACTCAAAAACCACGTATGCAAAAATCTCACTACAAGCAACTTGCGCATGATCGAGGCATATGCGTGATTATCCCCACCTACAACAATGCGGGGACAATCGCCGATGTGGTTGAGCGAGCTCTCAACCAATGCGACAGCGTGATTGTAGTGAACGATGGTAGCACCGACGATACCTCTCTCATTCTCAACAATATAGCGGGAATTACCCTTGTGGAATATCCCAAAAACGCGGGCAAAGGCACAGCCCTGAAAAACGGTTTCCGACGTGCCCGCGAGATGGGGTTCGCCTATGCGATTACCCTCGATGGCGACGGCCAGCACTTTCCCGAGGACATCCCTGCCCTGATCGATGCCAACGTGGCCAATCCCGGCGCACTCATTGTTGGAGAACGTGATTTTGAGGGAGTTACACGCTCTAAAGGTAGTCGATTTGCCAACCGATTCAGCAATTTTTGGTTTGCTGTACAAACTCTCCGACATCTCCGCGACACGCAATCAGGCTACCGCCTCTACCCGCTGAAACACCTCTACGGCATCGCATTGCTCACATCCCGCTATGAGGCTGAGCTTGAGCTACTCGTGATGGCGGCTTGGCATGGCGTGAAAATCGCCACCGTGCCCGTGCGGGTTTACTATCCTCCTCAGCAGGAGAGGGTTTCACACTTCCGTCCTGGCAAGGATTTCGCCCGTATCTCATTGCTAAACACGGCGTTATGCTTGCTCGCGATGGTGTATGCGCTCCCTTTGGGGGCTTTGCGTTTATCCTACACGACGATATACACGATTTTCGCTTTAGCGGTGTATCTTGTTGGCGCACTGGGAGTTATCACTCCCTTTGCATTAGCATACGTGGGCCTTAAACGTTTCCGTAAGCGACCCAGCGAATGCCCTTCGGCTCTCCACAAGGCCATCCACTGGTATAGCCGAATGATTACCAGCTTGTTAGGAGTTTTTGGCGCACCCGTCACCTACCGTAACCCAAAGGGCGAGAATCTCACCCAACCGGCCCTGCTCATTTGTAATCATCAAAGCCACCTTGACCTGATTGTGCAACTGAGTTTGTCACCCCGTATCGCGTTCTTGACCAACGACTGGGTGTGGCACAGCCCATTCTTCGGTTATTTCGTGCGCCACGCCGAGTATTACCCTGTTTCAGAGGGGATTGAGACGCTGTTACCGAAACTAAAATCGCTTGTCGACCGTGGCTACAGTATATCGGTTTACCCCGAGGGAACCCGCTCGCGCGACGGCCAAGTAGGCCGCTTCCACAAGGGCGCATTCCACATCGCCCAGGAGCTTGGCTTGGACATCCTACCGATGGTGCAATACGGCGCCAACTATGTGCTACCCAAGAAAGGATTGTACATGCGGCGCTGGCCTATCTGCCTGGAAATCAACGAGAGAGTAACACCAGAACAACAGGCGAAGTTTGGAGCGACCCTCCTGGAACGTGCCCGCCGCTTTCGCCGTTTCACCAAGGAACGGTTGGGCGCCCTAAGCAACGAAATAGAGCAAAATGTGATATGAGGGGGAAACGTGTGACAGTGATCGGGGCCGGTCTTGGCGGACTCATGACGGGAGCGCTTCTCGCCAAGGAGGGATGCCACGTGACGCTGCTCGAGAAGAACCCCAAGGTGGGGGGATGTCTACAAAGTTACACGCGCTTCGGCTCCACTTTCGACACTGGCATGCACCTGTTCGGCGGCATGGCCGATGGTGGCAACATCCGCCGAATTTGCGACTATCTCGGTATCACTGAGCGATTTACAACTCTCGATCTCGATGCCGAAAACGACGTTGAAATCTTCATCGGCGCCGAGAATCGGCTCATGCCTGTCAACCTGCGCCGCCATGGTTTGGTCAACTCGCTTTCTCGCTATTTCCCAAGCCATCAGGCTGAATTGCAGGCATATATCAATGGAGTTAACAATATCGTCGACGGACTTGACCTATTCCATTTAAGACCCTCAGATACAGCGCTTTCCCGTTTTGATGAAGATTTCCTGCTCCCTGCCGACCAATTCATAGCAAAACACGTCGTCGACCCTCAGCTGCAAGCTATATTATCGATAATCAACACGTTATATGCAGGCGAGAAAGGCATCACTCCCGCATTCCTCCATGCTGTTTTGGCCACAATTTTCCTCAACGGAGCATGCCGAGTTGCCGGTGGCTACTCTCATTTCGCCAAAGCCTTGAGCGACAGCATCATAGTGTGTCGTCCTGAAATAGCTTGACTGGAAATTAAAGCTATTTAAGGATTAATG
>JAJBVP010000211.1 GCA_020859755.1 Bacteroidales bacterium
GCTACGGATCATCCGCAACCGCTGATTTGGGTGTCCCGTTGCGGAAAACGGGAGGGTGTTGGCCCAATTAGTATCCCGGCGCAGGGCGTTAACAAAAGTTGTGACACACGAGTCGGTATAGGCCAGCGCGTTGCGTCGCTTGTCGGGGAAGCGGGGGTTGCTGTAGGGCACGTCAAACGGCTCGTGGCTCGACGACGTTTGGATCACTGTAAAGTGGCGCCTCCCGTCCCCCTGCTTGCGGATGTCGTCCAACGCTTTCTCCAATACCAGATGGTCGTGCACGCCCCACTTGGTCAATCGCTCGGAGATGGGGAAATCCTTGTCGCTCACCACCTTGGAGAAGCCAGCCGCACGCAGGAATGCCAGCATGTTGGTGAAATTGGCGTCGCCGCCGTAGTAGTAGGCGCACTCATATCCCTGCTCCACCAGCTCTTGCGACAGCGAGGGGATGCGCTCGCAACGGGCGATGTCCTTCATGGCGCTCTGCGTGGGCATCGAGGGGTAGCCGCTGAGGATGGCCGGGATGGCGCGGTCGGTGCGGAATCCCGAGGCGAAAGCGCGGGTGAACGACAGTCCCGACCGGGCGATGGAGTCCAAGCCCATGGTGATCGGCTCGCCGCCCAGGGAGGGCATCAGGTGGGCCGAGAAGCTCTCTAATATAATAATGTAGATGTCGGGGCGAGGGGTGGTGAGTGGTGAGTGGTGAGTGGTGAGTGGTGAGTGATTAGGTTCTCGGAGGCTTTTGGCGAAGATGCCGCGGGCCTCGTCGTCGTCCATGAAGCGGAATTGATTGTCGTCGCCTCCCTGGTGGGCTGCCGAGTAGAGCAGGCTAAACGCGGGGTTGACGGCGGCATGGTTGAGCCGCATGTCGGTGGAGAAATAGGCTCGGCTGGGGTTCATCGTCGACACTGTGACGCTTCCCCTGATGGGCAGGAACAGGGCGGCAATCAGCACCACCATCACGGCCGTCGCGCTTGCCCGCTTAGCCAGCGAGCAGGTCACTTTCAATCCTCCAGCGGTGTACCACAGGGCGAATCCCAACGCGGCTCCCAACGCGATCCAAATCACTATCCCCCAGAAGACGAACCACCCCGACACGCTCGCCATCGCGGCCGAGGGCGACGTGGAGAAATAGAACAGCGGGGTCATGTCCAACTTGAATCCCCAGAAGGGGTAGAGCACGGCGTCGCCCACGGTAGTGGCCGCTATCAGCGCTCCCACGAGGAAACAATACGCCTTGGTAATCAGGGGAATAACCTTGTTGCGAGGATGTGCCCACAACTGGGCGATAATCAGCACGCCGGGGATGATGGTGAGGTAGCCCGCAACCGACATGTCCATCTTCAGCCCCGCCCACACCACTTGCCACCACTGGCCGTAGGAATAGGTCGAGTAGATGTCGCTGTTATAGGCCATGAAACCCCACTTGAGCAGCGCCATGAGCGCCACCAAGACCACAAACCATGTAACGATTTTGAGAATGGCTGATTTCAAGGTTATTAACATTTAGTGGGAGGAATATCCCCATAATTCGCCTATTCGGCCACAAAGGTAGTCAATTTTTCAACTTAAATCGTTAACTTCGCGGGAAAATTTGACGTTTATGGCACAGAAACCCTCAATACCCAAAGGTACACGCGACTTCTCCACCCAGGAGATGGCTCGCCGCAACTACATCTTCGACACGATTCGCCAAGTGTTCCGCCTCTACGGTTTCAACCCCATCGAGACACCAT
Source organism: Bacteroidales bacterium (assembly GCA_020859755.1). Taxonomy (GTDB): domain Bacteria; phylum Bacteroidota; class Bacteroidia; order Bacteroidales; family Muribaculaceae; genus JAJPXC01. Next base: position 1,737 of record JAJBVP010000211.1, read on the forward strand.
CGATGGAAAACCTCTCCACCCTCATGGGCAAATACGGCGAGGAGGGCGACAAACTCCTGTTCAAGATCCTCAACTCGGGCGACTATCTGGCAAAGGCCAACGGGGAGCATCTCGACGCTCGCGACTCGGTGAAGCTCACCTCATCCATCTCGGAGAAGGGCCTGCGCTACGACCTGACTGTGCCGTTCGCCCGCTACGTCGTGCAGCATCGCGGCGAGTTCCAAATGCCGTTCAAACGCTACCAAATCCAACCCGTATGGCGTGCCGACCGTCCCCAGCGAGGCCGATACCGCGAGTTCTACCAATGCGACGCCGACGTCGTGGGTTCCTCTTCTTTAATCAACGAGATCGAGCTAATCCAATTGATCGACGACGTGTTCACACGCCTGCGCATCCCCGTCACCATCAAGCTCAACAACCGCAAGGTGCTGGCCGGCATCGCCCAGGTAATCGGTGCCCCCGACAAGATGATGGACATCACCGTCGCCATCGACAAAATCGACAAAATAGGCCTGGAGAAAGTCAACGAGGAGCTCCTCGAGCGTGGGCTGTCACGCACAGGCGTTGAAAAGCTCACCCCCATCCTCAAGATCGACGGACCCATCATCGAGCGCCTCGACCAGTTGGGCGGCATCCTCGCCCAGAGCGAAATCGGCACGCTTGGCGTAAAGGAGCTGCGCACGGTAATCGCCGGCGTGGAGCGCCTTGGGCTGAACGCCGAGCTGGAATTGGACGTGTCGCTCGCTCGCGGCCTCAACTACTACACCGGCACCATCATCGAGGTGAAAGCCCGGGGCGTGGAGATGGGATCCATCACCGGTGGCGGCCGCTACGACAACCTCACGGGCGTGTTTGGCATGCCGGGACTGTCGGGCGTGGGTATCTCCTTTGGAGCCGACCGCATCTACGACGTGCTCAACACCCTCAACCTCTATCCCGAGGACACCCTGCAATCCACCCGCGTGATGCTGGCCAACCTGGGCGACCAGGAGGCTTCGCTGTCGATGCAACTGCTCAAGACCGCACGCGCCGAAGGTGTAGCAGCCGAAATCTACCCCGACCAGGCTAAGCTCCAGAAACAGCTCAAATGGGCCAACGACCGCAACATCCCCTTTGTGGCTATCGTGGGCGAGCAAGAACTGGCCGACGGCACCATCACCATCAAGGACATGGCCACCGGTCGCCAAGAAACCGTCCCGCAGCCCGAATTCCTCTCCCACCTCACCCGCTAACCCCCCAATCGCAATCCCCAATTAACATATTTACCTATTAACACATTCAGCCTCCGGAAGGACAACCCTTTCAGGGGCTGAGGTGTTTTAAAGGCATGAGAGGGAGCGTTCAACAACCCAGGCGGAGCGTCAGGCGGGTGCTCGACGCGTTCGCTCGAGATTGCCGACGGCATTTGAGCCTGAAGGCGGGGCTGATTATACTCAGCCTGCTGGTGGGAGTGCTGTGCGGGGGCGCCGCCACGCTGATGAAATTGCTGGTAGGATGGATGCACGACCTGGCGATGCCCACCGTGCCGGGAGGACGCCTGTGCTGGTGGCTCTTGCTGGTACCAGTGGTAGGCGTGCTCATCGTGGGAGCTTTCTGCCGCTACGTGATCAAGGACAACATCGAGCATGGCACCGAGCTGATACGCCGACACTTGACACTGAAACGCTACCGCATGCGCCGCTCCACCATGTGGTCGTCGCTCGTGGGAGCATCGATCACCCTGGGCTGTGGCGGTTCGGCCGGAGCTGAGGGCCCTATCGCTCTCACCGGCGCGGGACTGGGCAGCAACCTCGGTAAATATTTCCGCTTGCCCGACAAAACGATTGGCGTGCTGCTTGCCGTGGGCGCCGGAGCCGGAATCGCTGGCATTTTCAAGTCGCCGATCGGAGGTGCGCTCTACACGATCGAGGTATTGTGCATGGAGTTGTCGGTGGCTGGGGTCATAGCTCTGTTCGCCGCGTGCCTCACGGCCTCCACAACGGCCTATCTGCTCTCGGGGATGACACTGGATATCGATTTCATCCCTCGGGTGGAGTTCTCGCCCGCGATGACCTTGGCCGCCATTATCCTCGGCGTGATATGCGGGCTTTACTCATTTTATTACTCCCACACTATGCGCCTTACCGAGAACGGCCTCGAAGCGATGCGCAACCCCTGGGTGAGGAACGTGGCCTCGGGGTTGTTGATCGGCGTGATCGTGATGTTCTTCCCCACCCTCTACGGCGAGGGATACGGGGCGATTGGCGACTCCCTGGCAGGACACTACGAGCGCATCCTGGACGACACGCTATGGAGCGCCGACACGTCGCAATGGGCGATACCGCTGTTGCTCGGAGCCGTGTTGCTGCTCAAGGGCATAGCCTGCTCGGCTACCAATTCCGGTGGCGGCGTGGCTGGCGACTTCACCCCTACCCTCTTCGCCGGGGCCATGCTGGGCACCTTCGCGGCAACCACGGCCAACGCCCTGTGGGGGCTTGACTTGAGCGTCGCCGATTACGCCTTCTGGGGTATGGCCGGCGTGATGGCCGGGGCGATACAGGCTCCACTGATGGCTATCTTCTTGGTGGCCGAGATGTCGGGCGACCTCAGGATGTTTTTCCCGCTGATGGTGGTGGCGGTGATCAGCTACTCGGTGGTGACGATGCTCTCGCGCCATTGGGGACCCATCCGCCAGACTTGGCTTCACAACGATTTCCACCGCCTGCTGAGATAGCTTTCAGCCCTCTTTTCATCCTTTACTCCTTTACTCCTTTAAAGGATGAACGGATCAAAGGATCAAAGATGGCCCCTTGTTAACGTTTATTAAGGCGGGAGTGCTGGAATATGGCGTAGGGGGAGGGGTAAATTTGCGTTGATGAAGATACAGAGCGACAACGAGAGGGAGCGCCCCCGGGGAGTGAGACCAGGTTTCCCGTCCCCGGCGCAGGACTATATGTGCGACGCCATCAACCTCAACGAGGTGCTGGTGCGGAGCCCCGAAACCACCTTCTACGCGCGCATGCACAGCGACGCGATGGCCGACGCGGGCATCCACGAGGGCGACCTGTTGGTAATCGACAAGGAGCTCGAGCCCCGCGAGGGAGCCTGCGTGATGGTGTACCTCGACGGCGACTTCATCGTGCGCCGATGGCATCCCGACCCCGTCCACCACTGCGCCTGGCTTCGACCTGGGAACATCCGCATCACCGCCGACAGCGACTTCGTCCTCTGGGGTGTCATCACATTCTCCATCACCCGGATAAGCGTTTAGCGTTTAGCATTTAGCGTTTAGCCTAATAGCCTTGTTCCTTCGAGGCGTTACAGCGTTAATGCGATAAATCGACAATACCACTAGCCACCAGCCACTATAATGATCGCCTTAGCCGATTGCAACAACTTCTTTTGCTCCTGCGAGCGAGTGTTTCACCCCGAGGTGAGGAGCCGCCCCACGGTGGTGTTGTCCAACAACGACGGTTGCGTTGTGGCCCGCAGCAACGAGGCCAAGGCGCTGGGCATCAAGATGGGCGACGTCTACTTCCAGATACGCGACATGCTCGAGCGCAACGGCGTGGCCGTGTTCTCCTCCAATTACACCCTCTACGGCGACATGTCGCGGCGAGTGATGTCGCTGCTGAGCCGTTACGCCCCGCGCATCGACATCTACTCAATCGACGAGGCATTCCTCTACCTCGACGGCATGGGCACGAGCGACGACCTCGGGGAGTACTGTCGCGACATGGTCAAGACCGTCACCCGAGGCACCGGTATACCCATCTCCGTGGGCATCGCCCCCACCAAAACCTTGGCCAAGATAGCTTCCAAGTTCGCCAAAAAGTACCCCGGCTACAAGGGCGTGTGCGTCATCGACAACGAGGAGCGCCGACGGCGCGCCCTGGAATTGACCCAGGTGGGCGACGTGTGGGGCATCGGCCGCCGCTACGCCGACCGACTGGCACGCTCGGGTGTACACACCGCCTGGGACTTCACCCAAAAGCACAAGGACTGGATACGCGCCAACTTCACCGTCAACGGCCTGCGCACGTGGCAGGAGCTGCGTGGACTGAGTTGCGTCGACCTCGACGAGCGCCCCATGAAGAAAAGCATATGCACCAGCCGCTCGTTCCCCAACCAAGGTATCAACCGCCTGGCCGACCTGCAAGAGGCCGTGGCCAACTTCGCCGCCGCCTGCGTGCGCAAGCTCCGGGAGCAACGGTCGGTGTGCCGTGCCATGACCGTCTTCGCCTACACCAGCCGTTTCCGCACCGACCTCCCCTGGCACCTGATCAACGCCACCGTCACCCTCCCCACCCCATCATCGTGCCTTACCGAGGTGGTCTCGGCCGCCCTCTCAGCCCTGTCGACCCACTACGGGGGCGAGCGTTGCTACTACAAGAAAGCCGGCGTCCTCGTGTGGGACATCTCCCGCGAGGATGAGCTCCAATTCAACCTATTCGACCCCCTCGACCGTCCACGGATGCTTACCCTGCAGAAATCGATCGACAAGGTGAACCGGCTCTTTGGCGACGGAGCGTTGCGCACAGCCGCCCAGTGCACCCCCGGAGCAGCCATCGAGAACGGGGCACGCTGCTACTCACTGCGCCGCGACCACCTCTCGCGCCAATACACCACCAACCTCTCACAGATCCTCACCCCAACATAAAAATCGTCAAAATTTTGTGGCACTGAAACTTTTGATGTTACTTCGCGTCCTATAAGGAAAACTCTTACCTCAAGATGCAAATATTACAAGTAGACAACGTAACGAAGCGCTATGCCGCCCACACGGCCTTGGACGACGTTTCGCTCGCGGTGGACGAAGGCTCGATTTACGGCCTGCTCGGGCCCAACGGAGCCGGAAAAACAACCCTGATACGCATTATCAACCACATCACTGCCCCCGACAGCGGAACAGTGACGCTCAACGGCCACCGACTCACATCCGACGACGTCACCTCCATCGGCTACCTGCCCGAGGAGCGTGGCCTGTACAAGAAGATGAAGGTGGGCGAGCAGGCAATGTTTTTCGCGCGCCTTAAGGGACTGTCGCGGGGCGAGGCCAAGCGCAGGTTGACCCGGTGGTTCGAGAAATTCGACATCATGCCCTGGTGGAACAAGAAAGTGGAAGAGCTTTCCAAGGGCATGGCCCAAAAGATCCAATTCATCGTGACGGTGCTGCACGAGCCACGCCTGCTGATCTTCGACGAGCCGTTCTCGGGTTTCGACCCCATTAACGCCGACTTGCTCAAGCGTGAGATCCTGGAACTGCGAGACCACGGGGCCACCATCATCTTCTCAACCCACAACATGGACTCGGTGGAGCGCGTGTGCGACTCGCTGACGTTGATCAACCAAGGGCGCAACATCCTCTCGGGCAACGTCGAGCAGATACGCCGCGACGCGTCCAAGGGCCTTGTGGCGCTGGAATTTGAGGGCGACCAACAGCAATTGCTCGCGGCTTTGGGCGACCGCGTCAAGCATTACAAGCTATCGCCCGAGACCGGGGCACTGGGCCGCAAACTCACCCTGGAGCTCAACGACGACCAACACGTGAAAGAGGTGGTCGACCTGGCCAACGAGGCCGTGACCCTCAACTCGTTCACACGCGTGATCCCCTCAATGGACGAGATTTTCATCAACACCGTCAACCAAAACAACATCCTTGTGCAATGAACAACCTGTCGCTTGTAATACGCCGCGAGTACCTTGAACGCGTGCAGAAAAAGATCTTTATTATCACCACCCTGCTCATGCCGGTGTTCATGCTGCTCCTTTCGGCGGCTCCCGCGCTTATCATGAGCTTGCACACCTCCGACACCAAGGAGATTGCCGTGGTCGACAACTCAGGCGTGATAGCCAACACTCTTGAAAGCAACGAATTGGCCAAATACGTGGCCACTGAGCAACCCCTCGACTCGCTTATCCCCTCGGAGCGCTGGGACGGAATCGTGGTGATTGGCGCCGACGTTGTGGCCAAGCCCGACGATATCACCTACTACTCCCGCGACGCGGCCCCGATTGAGCTTATGCGAGATCTTACCCAACAGATCGAACTGGCTATCGAGCACGAGCGCATGGAAGGCTACGGCATCCCCGACCTCGACAAGATCCTCGATGAGGTGAAGGTGGACGTCGACTGCAACCTCATGCGCATCAACGACCAGAACGAGGCTACGGAATCCAACCAGATGCTCAGCACCATCATCGGCTTCGGCACAGCCTTCGTGCTCTACATGTTCCTGATCATGTACGGCCAGATGGTGATGATGTCGATTATCGAGGAGAAGAACAACCGCGTGCTCGAGATTGTGGTGTCGTCGGTGAAACCGGCCCAACTGATGATGGGCAAGATCGTGGGCGTATGCCTGGTGGCAGTGACACAGGTAGTGTTGTGGACGCTGGTGTTCCTGGCAATCTCGTCGCTACTGGTGCCCGCGTTTATGTCGCCCGAGCTCTCAGCCGAGGTGGCCGCCTATAATGCCGGCACGCTGGAGGCCGACGCCGCTTACTCCGACATCACCCTTATCCAAGCCATGTCGGCCCTGGGCAACGTGGGTTACATCCTTGGCATGTTCGGCTACCTGTTGTTGTTCCTAATCGGTGGATTCCTGTTCTACTCGGGTATCTACGCCGCCTTAGGCTCGGCCGTCGACAACGTGCAGGACGGCGGACAGCTCCAGATTATCGCTATTCTTCCCATTATTCTGGGCTTGATATTCGCCATCAGCGTGGTTCAGGATCCCTCGAGCCAATTGGCCGTGATTATGTCGTTCATTCCGTTCACGTCGCCGATGGTGATGATGGCGAGGGTGCCCTTCGATATCCCGGCATGGCAGATATGGGTGTCGCTGGTGCTGCTCTACGCGTCGTTCGTGGGGATGGTGTGGCTTGCGGCCAAGATTTATCGAGTGGGTATCTTCATGTATGGCAAAAAGCCCACAGTAAAGGAGCTAATCCGTTGGGCAACATATAAATAGCATCGCCGATGAGTAAACCCTGTGAAACCGTTAACCGCCTGTGGTGGCTGTGGCTCTTGGGAGCCATGGCCATCTATGGTGTATTGGCGTGGATGGTGCCGATGGAGTACGACTCGCTCCGATTCGACGCCATTTATCGCCGATATAACGGTGGCAGCGAGGGCTTTTCATGGGCTGCGTGGTATCACTACGCCCGGGAGTTGGCCGAGATCGACAACGCCCGGCTGTCCAATATCGTGGCTCCGGTGATGTCGCTCGTGGTACCTCGATGGCTTTGGGGCCTGCTCACGGGGCTTGCAATAGCCGTGATGCTGGGATTCGCGACGCTCCTTACGGGGGCCCGCCGACGGTTGCCAGTCTTGGCGATAATCTGGGTGCTGTGCATCCTGCTGTTGCCGTGGAGCAATTACATGTGGGTGGGCGACTACGCCCTCAATTACATCTATGCCGGGGCATTGACGATGCTGCTGGCGTGGCTGGTACTGAACGACGTGGTGGAAACGCGCCGCACCGTGGCCTTACGCTTGACGATAGCGTATATATTGGCAGCGATTGTGGGGTGGTGGCATGAGCAATTCGCCCTTGCGCTCGCCTGCGGATTTCTGGCCTGGGTAGCCGTGGGGCGCCCCTTTGGTGAGGGCCGTCCAACGCCGGCACGCCCAGGCTCCGCCTACATTCTTGTGATTGCCTTAGTGATGATCGCGGTGGCGGTCGTGGCGCTTTCGTGCCCAGGGATGGTGGTGAGATTCTACCACTCGGGGGTGGAGATTAGGACCTCCAGCTTGGCGCAGGTGCTGATGAGAAACGCCGCCACACTGCTGTTGTGGGCGATTCTACTCGTGGGGTTAATCTTTGGTGGACGTAGCTGGTGGCGTTATTGTTGCTCGCGACCGATAGTGGTGGTGATGTCGGCCGGGGCCCTGGCATCGTTGGCTATACATATGGCCATGGGAGCGGCTTCCAGAAGCGGTTTCGCGGGGACGCTGATGGCGATTGTGGCACTGGTGACGCTATCTGTATCGCTGAAAGGCCGTGGTGAGCTCCATCCTCGCCTTGTGGCCAGCCTATCGGTGGTAGCAATCCTGCTATGTTACGCCCAAGGGGTACTCGCCTGCGTGGTGCAATACCCCTATTACAAGCAGTATCAAGAGATCATGGCAGATATCAAGGCGCATCCCGGGCAGACGATTTACCGCGACCTGCTTCCTGTTTACCAAGTGAAAAAATGGCAACGCGGGATGAGCTCGCGCGCCACATGGATCGACCCGTTCACCTATGTGTGCCTATGGGAGGAGGAGTCGCTGGATGGCTCGGTGGTGGTGCCCACATGCCTCGACCGCGACCTCGACGCCTTCCCTGCGCCCGGGATGGTATCCGATACGGTACCGGCTCCCGATTCCCCTACCCCATATTACTACCACGACGATCGGGGACGCTCGATGCACTATCTGCCGTTCCGTGATCGAAAAGGTAGGTTAAGATATTACTATTTCTGTCCCGATGAATACTAAAGCACCCTCGATAGAGCGATTGTGGTGGCTGTGGCTCCTTGGAGCCGTAGCCGTGTACGGCGTGCTTGGCTACATGGTGCCTTGGGAATACGACTCGCTGAATTTCGACTATATCTACCGCACGTACAACGGTGGCAGCGAGACTTTTTCGTGGGACGCACTGATGGAATACGCCCGGGAGGTGATACAGAACGACAATGCCCGGCTACCCAATCTCGTGGCCCCGGTGATGTCGCTGATGTTGCCCCGATGGCTGTGGGGACTACTCGCTGGATTGGCAATGGCAGTAATGATAGGATTCGCCTCCATGCTTCCCGATTCCAAGCGATTGCCCGCGCTGGCATTCACTTGGGTGCTGGTTGTCCTTACCTTGCCGTGGAGCAACAGCCTGTGGGTGGGAGTGTACGCTTTCAGCTACATCTTCCCTGGGGCGCTGATGATGGTGATCTTGTGGCTGGTGACCACAGCGATGAAACCCGAGCGGGCCTCTGTGGCCCCTCGCCTTGCGACAGCCCTGGTATTGGCCCTGCTGCTTGGATGGTGGCACGAGCAATTCGCCCTGGCACTGGCTTGCGGCCTGCTGGCTTGGGTAGCTCTTGGGCGCTCCACTCGTGAGGGACGTCGAACGCCCGACCGCCTAAACTCGACCTACGTTCTTGCCATCGCCCTGGCGCTGATCGCCGTGGCGTTGTTGTGTGTTTTAGGCTCGGGGATGACCACAAGAGTGGCCGGAGAGAATGGGTGGACAAAACTGCCGCTGGCATATGTGCTCAAACGCAATATCCCCACGATCGCGTTATGGGTGGTGTTGATCGCAGGATTGTTCACCAACGGCAAGCGATGGTACCGGCAATGCGTGTCGTCGCCCGTGCTGGTGATCACCGCCGCTGGAGCGTTGGCGGCTATGGTAATCCATATCGCGGGAGGAGCCGCGGCACGTGGCGCCTTCGCGGCGACGTTGCTGTCGATAGTGGCTTGGACCACCTTGCTGGCCAACCGTGCCGAGCATGCAGCCAACAAAATATCGGTAGTGGTGATTCTCCTGTGCATCGCCCAAGGGGTCATGGCCGACTATTACCAGTACCCGTATTACAAGCAATACAACTACCTGATGGGCCAGATGCGCACCCACCCCGGAGAAACCATCTACTACGACCTGCTGCCGGTCAATCAGGTGAATCCCTGGCAAAAGGGGATGAGCTCACGCAGCACTTTCGTTGAGCCGTTCACCTACCAGTGCCTGTGGCAAGATCCCGTGATGGATGGCTCGGTGGTGGTGCCCACGTGCCTCGACCGCGACCTTGACGCCAATCCCGAGCCCGATATGGTATCCGACTCCATCCCCACCGACGGGCGTCAATTCGTCCCCTTTACCGACCGTAAAGGCATGAAAAGATACTACATTATTAATCTACAATATATATAACAAACCAATGGACAAAAATTCGGAATACACCTACAAAGGCATGATTCTCAACGGATTCTTGATGCTGGTCGTGGAGTTGGGCCTGCTCGTGGGTGGCGGCTTTCTGATCGCCGCCGAAACAGTGGCCTCATTCATTATCGGAGGCTTGATGCTCCTCGCGGCTATCATCTTGCCGGTAGGCTTCGTGATGCTGGAGCCCAACCAAGCGTGCGTGCTTATCTTCTTCGGAAAATACAAGGGCACATTCGAGAAAGCCGGCTACTACTGGCTCAACCCGTTCATGACCAAGAAAAAGCTGTCGATGCGCTTTGACAACCTCGACATCCAGCCCATCAAGGTCAACGACAAGGCGGGAAATCCGGTGATGATCGGCATGGTGCTGGTATGGCGACTGCAGGACACCTACAAGGCTGTTTTCGACCTCGACACCCAAGGGTCGACCAGCATCCACGTCTACCGCTCGTTTGTGGAGATCCAAGGCAACGCCGCTCTGCGCGAGGTGGCCGGGCAATACGCCTACGACAACGACGGCAACCCCAACGAGCTTACCCTTCGCTCGGGAGGCGCCGAGATCAACGAGCTACTTGAGCGCAAAATCAACGAGCGCCTGGCCATCGCCGGCATCAAGGTGGTGGAAGCCCGCATCAACTACCTGGCCTACGCGCCCGAGATCGCCGCGGTGATGCTCAAGCGCCAGCAAGCGGCCGCCATCATCTCAGCCCGCGAGAAGATTGTGGAGGGAGCCGTGACCACCGTCAAGATTGCCTTGGAGCATCTCGAGGCCGGCAAAGTGGTGTCGCTCGGGGCCGAACAGAAAGCGTCGATTGTGGGTAATTTGCTTGTGGTTTTGTGCTCCGACGAGGCCGCCCAGCCCGTAATTCCAACAAGATAGAGCCGAAAATCTTTCAATTTTTGTAAAAAAATCCAAAAACGTTGTACTTGTGAAGAATTGACCACGAAAAATTTATTCGTGGTCATTTTTTTGATTGTAATTTTGTTTTCAGTACATGACAAAATTTGAATTCTTAAATTTAAATATCTGATTTACAAAT
>JAJBVP010000254.1:0-12386 GCA_020859755.1 Bacteroidales bacterium
TTTATACATAATGCACCCCAAAAGTTTTGTGTCTAACTTTTGGGGTGCAGTTCAAACACTCAGAGGCTTTTTTTATGCTATATTCGCGGTAGAAATACCGAAAGTTAACCATGAAGATTATGACTGAAAAATTGGACACCCAATTCCCGCTGGTGGCATCTATCCACTCCCCAGCCGACGTTAAGCGCCTCACCCTCCCAGAGCTCAATACCCTCGCCGAAGAGATCCGCCAACTTATGCTCCTCAAGGAGAGCAAGCAGGGCGGTCACTTTGGCCCCAACTTTGGTATGGTCGAAGCCATCATCGCTCTCCACTACGTGTTCAACTCCCCCGACGACCGGCTCATCTTCGACGTCTCCCACCAGACCTATCCCCACAAAATCCTCACAGGCCGCGCCTACGCTTGGCTCGACCCGGCCCGATATAACGACGTCACCGGCTACTCGGCCCCCTCGGAGAGCGTACACGACCACTTCGTGATCGGACACACATCCACCAGTGTTTCCCTCGCCTCGGGTATGGCCAAGGCTCGCGACGCCATGGGTGGCCACGAAAACGTCATCGCTATTATCGGCGACGGCTCCTTATCGGGTGGCGAAGCATTTGAAGGACTCGACTTCGTGGGTGAAATGGACTCCAATTTCATCGCCGTGATCAACGACAACCAGATGTCGATCGCCGAAAACCATGGCGGATTGTACAAGTCGCTCGCCCAGCTTAGAGCCACCAACGGCAACTCCCCCGACAACTACTTCCGTGCCCTCGGCCTCGATTATATATATGTGGCCGACGGCAACGATATCGCCTCCCTCATCGACGCGTTCCAGCGCGTGAAGGATTCCACCCATCCCGTGGCCGTCCACATCAACACCCTCAAGGGAAAAGGCTACCAGCCAGCCGTCGAGCACAAGGAGGAGTGGCACTACACCACCCCATTCGACATCCCCACCGGCCATATGCTCAACGAGTCGCCCTACGAGAATTGGCAAGACCTCACGGCCACATATCTGCTGCGCCGCATGAAGGAGGATCCCACAGTGCTCACAATCACCGCTGGCACTCCCGCCGCGCTCGGATTTTCTGAGGATCTCCGCCACGAGGCCGGGCGCCAGTTTATCGACGTGGGTATCGCCGAGGAGCACGCCGTGGCAATGGCCTCAGGAATGGCTCGACGTGGCGCAAAGCCCGTGTTCGGCGTGTTCTCCACATTCGTCCAGCGCACCTACGACCAGCTGCAACAGGACCTCTGCATCAACGCCTCCCCAGCCACGATTATCACCGTGTGGGGATCCCCGTTCACCATGAACGATGTCACTCACGCATGCCTCTACGACATAGCTTTGCTTGGCAACATCCCCGGCCTGGTCTACTTGGCGCCAACCTCATGGGAGGAGTATGAGGCCATGCTCTCATGGTCGATCGACCAGAAGGACCACCCCGTGGCTGTGCGTATGCCCGTAGGCAAAGTGCTCCACGACCCCAATTTCACCCCCGACGACTACTCGCGTCTCAACCGCTACAAGGTGGTGCACCGCGGCTCCAAGATCGCCATCATCGGCTTGGGTAACATGCTTGCCACAGCCCTCGAGACCGCCCAGCTGTTAAAGGAGCACGGCATCGACGCCTCCGTGATCAACCCACGCTACATCACCGGCTTGGACACCGAGTTGCTCGACGACCTCAAGCGCGACCACCATACCGTCGTTACCCTCGAGGACGGCATCCTCAACGGCGGATTCGGCGAGAAAATAGCCCGCTACTACGGGCCCACCGACGTCCACGTGCGCTGCTACGGCCTGCGCAAAGAATTCCGCGACCGCTTCGACCCATCAGCCCTCCTGAGCGAAGCCCACCTCACCCCGCCTCTAATCCTCAACGACCTCCTCCATTAGAATCCCTTTCGATTATGGCACGCATTATTCCCCTCTTATTATTATTCATCCCATTCATCATGAATTCCCAGAACTCGCCCAAAGAGATAAAGCAAACGGCAGGCCGCACCCAGCTCGGCGAGTTTGCACCGAAATTCGCCGAACTCAACGACGACGTGCTGTTCGGCCAAGTGTGGAACCGTCAAGACAAGCTTTCGGCCCACGACCGCTCGGTTGTGACTGTCGTGGCCCTGATGGCCCAAGGGTTGACCGACTCGTCTTTCCGCCACCATCTGGAGTTTGCCAAGAGCAATGGCGTCACCCAAGAAGAGATCGCCGAGATTCTCACCCACGCCGCTTTCTACGCCGGTTGGCCCAAGGCTTGGGCCGCTTTCCGAATGGCCAAGGAAGTGTGGGCCGACGCCCCAACCACGCAGGCCTCCTCTACTCCTATGACCAAGGAGGAATACCAATCCACGCTCATCTTCCCAATCGGCGAGCCTAACGATGCCTACGCGCTATACTTCGACGGCCAAAGCTACCTGGCCCCCATCGTCACCGAGGGTGTGAGGATATCCAACGTCACCTTCGAGCCAGGGTGCCGCAACCATTGGCACATCCACCACGCCACGTCGGGTGGCGGCCAAACCCTTATCTGCGTGGGCGGTCGAGGCTATTATCAGGAGTGGGGCAAGGATCCCGTGGAGATGCGCCCTGGCGACGTCGTGGTTATACACGCTGGTGTGAAACACTGGCACGGAGCCGCTCCCGACAGCTGGTTCTCCCATCTCGCCTATGAAAGCCCCGGCACCGACACCTCCAACGAGTGGCTTGAGCCCGTCGAATAAAGAAAAAATTGGTTAATAAGACGAAATTTCTCGCAATTTATTCCCTAAATTTACATTAAGGGAGTGTGAACAAATCTAAATGTTAAAATCATTGGCCGCATTAACTTAAAAGTTAGTTAATGCGGTTACCTTTTTCATAATATCCTTACAATCAGTCCGTTTTTAAAATGTAACTTTGCTCGCAGAATTACAATTGCTCTTAGATTAATTTAATTGCTCTTAGATTTTTAACTTAGTGTAGAGATTAACGTATTGCCCACGGGCAATGCAAGTGTTCAACTATCAAAAAATGAAATCGATATGAAGATTTACGTTTCATTTCCGAGAGTGAAAACCTTAACCCGAGTATCTCAATTCATCATCTGCGCCATGCTCCTTTGGGGCGGCATGACCTCCTGCTCCGACGACGACGTCATCAACGACGAGCCCGCCGCCGAGTGGACCGAAACCTCGGAGGATGAAGATGCCGTAATGGCCCAGACCACCGATCAGGATGAGATGGAGGTAACCTCCCGCGGTACCCTCTACTTCATCAACGACGCCTCGGTCAGCGCCTCCCGTTCCAAATCGGTTGCCAACAACTTCATCGCCCGCTACGCCAAGCAGGTAGTGCTCAATTCTGCCTCCAACAGCGCCGCTACCGGCGTGGCCAACGACGCCTTGATCATCGACAACGACGACGTGACCTCGCTGCAAGCCGACAAGGCCCTGGCCTCACAAGTGCAATCGTTAATCAACAACGGCGTGGCAGTGGTGTTCATCCACCCCACCCAAGCCGCAGTGAAATCCTTCTTCTCACTGATGGAGCAGAACGCGTCGGTGAGCGACGACAATCTCGAGGCTTTCGTCTACGCCTACGACCCCGCTACCGGCCGCTCTTTGAACCACTATCTGGGCAACCTGAGCAACACCGCCGAATGCGTCACCACCGAATATGACGAGGTGGATGCCGACTCCAACGACATGCTCACAGCCGCCAGCATCGAGAAGACCTCGGCCGACGCTTCCCTCACCACCCAATACGTCCTCGGCCACGGTGCCGACGCCCTGGTGGAAAGCGTGGGCGAGTTCGCAAGCCTCAACTCTTCCTCCAAGGCTCGCAAGGCCCTCAAAGACGATGAACCTGCTCATCTCACCAAGGACAACTCCATCCTCTATACGTTCACCGACGCCATGACCCTCTCGAAGGACGACTACTTCTCAACCGGTAGCAAATACGGTGGCACCGACTATTTCACCTACAAGTTCTACGTCACACCACTGCTCGACAACAACAGCGGCAAGGTATACTACATGGTGGAGCACTATGGCACGATGACCTTCGGCAACGCTTACGCCAACGTAAAATCGAGCAACAAGTACTACAAGAAGCGCGTCAGCGGCTATTACAGCAAGTGCTGCGAGTGGGCAGGCTACCGTTACGAGTGGGCGCTGGAGCCTCAGAATGGCACGTTCTCGTCATGCGATCTTTACAAGGATCACTTCCCCAACTCCAGCGGCGAAACCATCTCGCAATCGAGCAGCGTATCGATGAGCTTCTCCGGCGACATCACCCTTGGTGGCTCGAGCAAGGCTCAAGGTAAATTCGGAATGGGTGTTAGCTACAGCACCTCCGAGGGCCGTTCCTTCTCGTCGGTAAAATACGACGACCACGTCACCCAGACCGGCAACCCGGCCATGATTGGCGGCCTCTACGAAATCTACGGCGCATCGGCCTCCTACAGCTTCACCAGCTACGGATGGGTATCCTGCACTCCTCCCTCCAACGAGGCCTACTCCTCCTTCTGTCCCCAGGCCATGTGGCAATGGGAGGCCGACGCCAGCCAGCGCGACCAGGCCAAGTTCACCTTCACCGCCGAAGTCACCCTGCGCAGCTACCGTTGCTACTTCAAGGTCGTTACCCCCTCAGTAGGCACCAAGGACAAGACCTCCTCCAAGACCTTCACCCTCGACCTGAGCACCATCTCCTTCGACGAATAACCCCCTCTAAGCCGCAACGAGTTGGCAATACCCCCCCCGGTGACCGAGCGCAGCGAAGGAACCTGGGGTTATTGCCAACTCGCCGCGCTGTTGGGGATTCCTTGATTTTCACTATCTTCGCGGAATGGATATGAATCGAGGATTGAAGATATTGATCGGGGTCGTGGAGGCGCTGCAGTTGGTCACCTTAGCCTGGGCGATTGTGGCTGAGGGTGGGGGGACTACGTTCTACGGGGATTTCCTGAGCAAAGCCTTGACCTGCACGATCCTCTCGGTGGTGTCGTTGGCGGCTTTCGCATTGTTGTATCGGAATCCACAGGCGTGCAATTTCCCTAGGCCGCCGAGGGACCTCAAGAAAGCCTATGAGATTATGCGCACCTATATCCTGATAATTATGAGTGAGATGGCGACGCTATGCTTTATACTTTCTTTCCTGCCCTTCTACCCGACGTGGCTGCTCGTAATGTTGGTGATCGGCTGGACGGTCGTCACGATCGCCACCATGGTAAAATATATAGGACGGCTTAACCGAAGTTAAACCGTCCTACCCCTTATTCCTTTCTAATAGCTTATTCCATCAGAAATTCGATCTCCGAGAGCACCAGCGCCGCCAACGACGCCGTCATCGGCTCGGCAAGGGCTTGCTCGGCCTCAGCCATCTCCTTTAATCCGTTGAGGTTGGAGGGGAAGAGGTTGAAGCCCAGGCGCAGGGCCGCGTAGCGCTGCAGTGGGGTCTCGGCGGTGTTGTATGCCTCTTGGGCTAGGTCCCAGGCCCACGGCATGTGGCGCAATAACCGGTGGCACAGGATGTCGGCCACCTCGGGCGTCGACACCTCGCGCAGCCAAGCCAGGGCCGTGGCGTAATCCAGTTCCTCGCGGGGGTAGATCATCGGCGCCAGCAGCATCGACTCGCGGGTGGTGACATTGGCGCGCAACTGCTCGGCCAACTCACGGTCGGGGGCGTAGTCGCGGGCGATCTCCACCAATTGGGGCAGGTTCACCCCAAAGATTATACGATACGGCGCACCCGAGCGACGCATCTGCTCGCCAAGCGCACCGTTGCGCATGGCAAACAGGCGCCGTTTCAGGCTCTGCATGCGGTTGAAATCGGCCATCGTTTACCAGAATCGGCGTATACCCATGGCCTCGCGGGCCTCGGCAAGAGTTTTGGCGGCGCGCTCGCGGGCACGCTCCGCGCCCTCTCGCACCACCTTGGCGATGTACTCATCGTTGGAGCGGATGTCGAGGAAGCGCTCGCGGATGGGCAGGGTGATTTTGAGGATATCCTCGGCCAGCTGTTTCTTGAGGTCGCCGTAGCGGATCGAGCAGTCGGCGTAGGCATCACGGAATTGGGCGACGGTCTCGGGCGTGGAGGTCAACTCGAGCAGCGTGAACAGGTTCTTCACCGGTTCGGTCATCTCGCTGTTGGGAGCCTTGGGCCCTTCGTCGGTGACCGCGCGCATCACCTTCTTGCGCAGCGTCTTCTCGTCGTCGGCCAGGTAGATGCAGTTGCCCTCGCTCTTGCCCATCTTGCCCGAACCGTCCAAGCCAGGCACCTTCACGGGCTTGCCCCCGAAGTCGAAGTTGGTAGGCTCGGGGAACAGGTCGACGCCGTAGAAAGCGTTGAAGCGGCGGGCGAAGCGGCGGGTCAACTCAAGATGTTGCTCCTGATCCTTGCCCACGGGCACATATTTGGCCTTCTGGATAAGGATATCGACGGCCATAAGCGTGGGATAGGTGAGCAGGCCGGCGTTGACGCGCTTGGAATTGGACTCGTTGCCCAGAATATCCTTCTCGATCTCGTCGTCCGAGCCTTCCTTACTGATACCCAACGCTTTGCGGGCCTTGTCCTTGAACGAAGCCGTGCGCATCAGTTCGCCGATGCCCACGTGCATATTTAACAGCAGGTAAAGCTCAGGGATTTCAGGAATATCGCTTTGCACGAAAATCGTGGCCTTCTCGGGGTCGAGGCCCGCGGCCAGGTATTCGGCGACGATATCCTTTACGTTATCGTGGAGGGCCGAGGCGTCGGGATGGGTTGTAAGCGCGTGAAGGTCGGCGATAAAATACAGGCAGTCGTAATCTTCCTGCATTTTCACAAACTTGCTCAGGGCGCCGAAATAGTTGCCCAAGTGGAGTTTACCGGTCGAGCGTATGCCGCTCAATACAACATCTTTCATAATCTACTTGTTATTTTGGCGCGAAGTTAGCGATTTTTTGCGTAAATTTGCCACTAAATACGATAATGATATGGCACAAATAGGCGACCGCGTGCGCTCCCTCAACGCTGTAGGTGGCGGCGTGATTACAAAAATAGAAGGCAAAATGGCCTACGTCGACGAGGACGGATTCGAAAGCCCCATCCTCCTAAAGGACCTCGTCGTGGTCGACTCCGACCGCTTCTACGGCTCCGACAAAAGCGCCCCCGCCCCTCCCATCAACCAAGGGGCCACAACCGTGCGGCGCGATTCCATCGCGTCGGCCAACGCCCCCGCCCCTCCCATCAACGAAGGGGCCACCGTGCGGAGCGGGGATTCCATCGCGTCGACTATAGAAATAGAAGAAACCCCTACCGGCGACACCCTCAACGTTGTCCTCGGCTACGAGCCCGTTGAAATCAAGCACTTGAATACCACCACATTCGACGCCTACCTCGTCAACGACTCCAACTACTACCTGGCCTTCTCCTACATGACCCGCCAAGACGGCGCTCCTGGGTGGACCACCCGCTACGCCGGCGTCGTGGAGCCAAACATTCAGGTGTGGCTCGGCGAGGTGCGACGCGAGGACCTCGTGGAGATGGACCGCATCGCCCTCCAGTACATCGCCTACAAGCAGGGCAAGGAATTCGCCTTGAAGTCGCCCGTGCTCATAGAGCGACCCTTGGACACCACCAAGTTCTGCAAATTGCACTGCTTCCAGCCGAACCCCTACTTCGACACCCCCGTAATCGCCGTCGACATCGTCAAGAACGACGTGCCACAGCGACTGAAAGTGATCGACTCGGCACAACTGGAGGACACCATGCGCTCCAAGAAAGCCGTCGACCGCCCCGTCAAAAAGCCCGTCGAAAAACGCCCCAAGCGCCCCGGCGTGATCGAAGTCGACTTGCACATCAACGAATTATTGGACACAACCGCCGGATTGTCCAACACCGACATGCTCCAGGTGCAGATGCGCGAATTCCGCTCGGTGATGGACGCCAATATGGGCAATAAGGGCCAGAAAATCGTCTTCATCCACGGCAAAGGCGAGGGTGTGTTGAGAAAAGCTCTACTCGACGAACTTTCGCGCCGTTACAAGCGTTGTGAAGTTCAGGACGCCTCTTTCCGTGAATACGGCTTCGGCGCCACCCAAGTAACCATCCACTAACCTTCGCTATCAACTAAAAACTAAAAACTAAAAACTAAAAACTAAAAACTAAAAACTTGATTTTCACCTTCACTGGCACCGGCAACTCCCTCTACGTCGCCCAAATGCTCGCCAAGCAACTGGGCGAACGCATCACGTTGATCCGCGACGAGCTGGCAACCGACCCCGCTCGCCGATCCATCAACCTGCGCGACGAGCGCCGCGTGATATGGGTGTTCCCCATCTACTCCTGGGGAGTCCCTCCCGTGGTGAAGCGATTCATCCGCAGCGTGCGCTTCCATGCCGCCGATGGCCTGGGCCATCACATGGTGGCCACCTGTGGCGACGACGCCGGTCTGGCCGACAAAATATGGCGCCGACTGATCACCCGCCGAGGCTGGACCCCCATGGGCGCCTACACCGTTATCATGCCCAACACCTACACCCTGATGAAAGGCTTCAACGTCGACCCGCCAGCGCTCGCCCGCCAAAAACTCGAGGGCGCCCCCAAGCGAGTCGAGGCCATCGCCGGATACATCAAGGGCAACCTGATGGAAACGCAGGTCACCCGCGGACGCTGGGCTTGGATCAAAACCAAGTGGATCTACCCCTGGTTCCAGCGCCACGCCATGTCGCCAAAGCCGTTCCACGCCACCGACGCCTGTGTGGGCTGCGGCGAGTGCGCCCGCTCATGCCCCTTGGAGAATATCGTGATGTACAAGCGACGCCCCACCTGGCGCGACGACTGCGCCCTATGCCTCCGATGCTACCACATCTGCCCCCAGCACGCCGTCGCCTACGGCCGAGCCACCGCCTCCAAAGGCCAATACCTCTGCCCCTTCACCCACCTCCCCCAATAAGTTTATTCATGGAGAGTTACCAAAGCGACTCTCTTTTGAAACTTCCGATTGGCGCAGTAAGGCAATCTGGTCCAACTTCTGCTGCCGCGAGAAGGGATGCAACGACATGCGTTGCACCTCCCGTTGAGCAGCCATGCTGTTCCGACGGTGAAAATCGTTCGAATATAATCCGGTGAGAAATGAATTGCTCTGCATTTTTGTCTAATAAGTTTTGGCCTTCGATTGTAAATCCTTCCGAGATTGCCTTTTGGATTGACAACCAAATATCCTTTTTATACATAACAACTAGATAAAACGATAGATCGTGATTGATTTATGCAAAGATAAACATTTTAATGGAAAGAACAAAAATACCTTATCCTTGAGCCAAATAAAACGCCCCGCAAGCCAAGGCTCGCGGGGCGGTAATTATTTTAGATTTAATGGGAGGGTTACGACTTAGGCGGAGTGGTGCCGGTCGTGCCACCTGTGCCTCCAGGCGTCGAGGGGGTAGCAGGCTTAGCCGGGGCTGCGGCGGGAGCGGCCGTCGTGGCCGTCGTTGCAGCGGGAGCGGCGGCAGGAGCGGCAGTGGCTGTTGCTGTGGCAGTCTTGGGAGTGCCGTCGGGGTTGTACCCCTCTTGCAACAGGACAGCTTCAGCGGCCGAGGCCTCCTGATCCTTGCCTTGCTCTTTAAGGTCGTTGATGAACTCTACCAGTGCCAACGGGCCCGAGGTGGAAATGATCTGTGCGGGCGACTCCCAGTGGAACGGCTCAAAGTCGCTGTCAGGGTCACGCCAAGAGGGCTTCTGGAACGCCAGGATCACGAAGGGAAGACCCACGAAGACGATCAGACCGATGATCAGCACGCAGAACCATACCGTGGTCGAACCTGTAGCGATCTGGCCCGGAGGGAAGAACGACAGGATGAACGCCAGCAACGATCCCAAGAAGCCTACACCACCGATTACCCACATCAGCCAATTGCCCTTGGAGCCGATACGGAACGTACGCTTGGCGTTAGGCATGTTGTAACGCAGGTAGATAGCGGCCGCAAACATCAACAGGTAAGCTACCAAGTAAAGCAACACCGTCAACTGCGACAGAATCTGATAGAAGCTCTGTACCGAAGGCATTACCACGAAGAGCAAGCCAAGCAGTGATACGATACCACCCTGGAGCATAAGGATGTTGTGCTGCACGCCGTTCTTGTTGGTCTTCTGCCAGAAGCGGGGCAGATAACCGGCACGGCCCACGGCCAAGATACCTTTCGAAGGACCGGACACCCATGAAAGCACGCCGGCCAGCACGCCGAACGCCAAGGCGATGGCGATAATCGGCGAGAACCAATTGATATGCAACCAGCTAAAGTAGTTGTCGAAGCCCACGAGCAGCGACTGCACGAGGTTGATATCCTTGGTAGGGATGATCACGCCAAGGGCGTAGGTGCCGAGCACGAAGATCACAACGGTCAACACGGCGCCCACCAAGATTGCCAACGGGTAGGTGCGCTTAGGATTGTTGACCTGCTTGATGTGCAAGGCCGACATCTCCATGCCCGCGTAGAACAAGAAGATCGACGCCGCAAGAATGATGTTGTCGAAGTTGGAGAAATCGGGGAAGAACGATCCGTGCCAATCCATGCACGACTGGCCGCCCATGCACAGGTAGATGATACCCAGGATCACAAGGATACCGGCGGGTATCACCGTGCCGATCATAGCGCCCCACTTGGTCACCTTACCTACCCATCCCAGGCCTTTCAGCGAGATGAAGGTGGCGATCCAGTAGATGCCGAGCACTACCACAAGGTCGTAAATCTTCTCGGATGCGACCACCGAGTCGTGGGCGTGGTTCATGCCGATGAACGCCAGCGACACAGCGCCGAAGGTAAGTACCGTCGGGTACCAGATTGTCGACTCGATCCACTGCAGCCAGATGGCCAGGAAGCCGAGTTTCTTACCGAACGCCTCGCCTACCCAGCGGAACATACCACCCTGCTTGTCGGAGAAAAGCGACGCCAACTCGGCCGCTACCAGCGACACAGGAATCAGGAAAACGATGGCGGCAAATAGATAGTAGAATGCCGAGCTTACGCCATACTCAGCCTCGGCGGGCAACCCTCGAAGCGAGATCACGGCTGCGACATTGATCATGGCCAGGGTGAACACACCCAGTTTGACCATTTGCTTTGTCTGCGGTTTTAAGTTTGCCATAATATCGGAAGTTTTGATTAATTGTTGTTGAAACGGTTTGAGGTTATGACTCGATGGTCACGTTTTGGCTTTGGAAGATGCCGATGCCGAGCTTCTGCATGAAAGCCTTGATTACGGCCTGGGCCTTCACCGAGTTGCCGGCATCGTCCAATGGAGGAGCGAAAGCCGAGATGCCGAAGAGGCCCGGCATCACGCCCATCACGCCGCCGCCCACGCCGCTCTTGGCGGGGATACCCGAGGTGTACATCCAGTCGCCGGTCGTCTGGTAGAAGCCCACGGCGGCGATCAGCGATGTGATCTTGGGGGCCAATGAGGGGTCGAAAACGGCCTTGCCCGTCAACGGGTTGGTGCCTCCGTTGGCGATCGTGGCGGCCGTGGCCGAAAGCTGCTCGGCGGTGATACCCAGCGAGCACTGGCGGGTGTAGAGGTCGAGCGACATCATCGGGTCGTCGTAAATGCGGTTGTAATTCTTTAGAAGCCACGAGATGGCGCGATTGTTGAAGTTGGTCGCGCTCTCGCTCTCGTAGAGCTCTTCCAGCAACTCGGGAGCCGAGCCGCATAGGTCGGTGATGTTCTGCACGATCTCGGCCCACTTGGCGTTGCTGTCGCCCGTGGGGATTACCATGGAGCATGCCGAGATGGCACCGGCGTTGACCAGCGGCGTCGACGGATGGTCCTTTTCGAGCAGAATCGCGAAGATGGAGTTGAACGGCAGGCCGGTAGCGTCGGCGCCGATCATCTTGAGCACTTTCTCAGCCCCGTATTGCTTCAGGATCAGTATCGCCGTGTGCACTTTCGACACCGACTCGATACCGAATTTGTACTTCGTGTCACCCAAGTTGATCTTGGTGCCATCGACCAAGGTGATACTCAGTCCGAACAAATTGGGGTCGATATTGGCCAAGAAAGGAATATAGTGGGCGTTGACACCTCCGGTGAGAGGGAGCACCTCCTGGTAAGCCTCCTGTGCGGCTTGCCGTATTTGATCGATGGTCAATTTCATTGGAGTTTTCAGTTTTTTAGTTTTCAGTTTCTTGTTTCTTGTTTCTAGTTTCTTGTTTTTAGTTTCTAGTTTTTAGTTTCTAGTTTTTAGTTTCTAGTTTTTAGTAGTTAGAAGCTTTGAGGGGGAACTTATCTAGAGACCTAGAACGATTGATTTTTAGAATTCCAGTAGCCTTCCAATAGCCTTCCAGTAGCCTTCCAGTAGCCTTCCAGTGAACTTCTACTAATTACTAAAAACTTCTATTTACTAAAAACTTCTATTTACTAAAAACTTCTATTTAC
>JAJBVP010000254.1:12486-43224 GCA_020859755.1 Bacteroidales bacterium
CTTCTATTTACTAAAAACTTCTATTTACTAAAAACTTCTATTTACTAAAAACTTCTATTTACTAAAAACTTCCTAAGGGCTTCAAGGACTTTACGGTCCTTAAAGCCCTTAGGATTATACTAGTTTACGTGAGTGTTTGATAGGTTATCGGCCCGTGTGGTTGAACGTCGACTTCAAGGGGATGTTCTTCTCCATGGCGATACGGCTCTCGGTAGGATACTCGAGCTTCTCCATCTCGGCCACTGCCGAATCGATGTCGCCCAAGAGCTGGTCGGCCATGTCGCGCGAGAAGCCCTGCTTGCATACGACACGCATCACAACGTAGTTCTCCAGGTTGTTAGGCAGCGCGTAGGCAGGTACCATCCAGCCATGCTCCTGGAGCTTGCCCTGAAGGTCGTAGAGGGTCCACTTGGCGGTTGCCTGATACTCGGGTTTCAAGTACCAGATGAACAGCGGGTTGGGAACGTCGTCCGAGTAGTTGACGAAGGCCGGACGCTTGGCGATCTCCGAGTGCAGGTACTTGCAAACGTCCATCGAGTTGGTCTGTACCTCCTTGTACCCTTGGAAGCCCAAGCGGATGAACTGATAGTACTGACCCAGAATCTGGACGGCAGGACGCGAGTAGTTCAAGCCTACCTGAGTTACCTCGGCACCGAGGTAGTCGGCTGAGAACGACATCGAGCCAGGCAGATACTTCTTGTCCTTCCAGCATACCCAGCCCAAGCCAGGATATACAAGGCCGAACTTGTGGCCTGAAGTCGAGATTGACAGAACCCATTTCAGACGGAAGTCCCACTTCGTCTCGGGGAACAGGAACGGCAGGATGAAGCCGCCGGTGGCTGCGTCAACGTGGATAGGAATGTCGTAGCCGGTCTTGGCGTTGTACTCGTCAAGGGCCTTGTCAAGGGCCTCAACGTCATCGTTCAAGCCAGTGTAGGTGACACCCTGGATAGGAACGATACAGAAGGTGTTCTCGTCGCACAGCTTAAGTGCCTCCTCGGGGTCGAGGGTGGTCTTCTCAAGCGACAGGGGCACTGTACGCATCTCGATCTCCCAGAGCTGGGCGAATTTCTCCCATACGATCTGGTAGGCCGACGAGATCACGAAGTTAGGTTTGTCGTAGGGCTTGCCTGCGGCTTTACGACGCTCACGCCAACGGATCCAAGCGGCGATACCGCCAAGCATACATGCCTCGGACGAGCCGATGGCCACGGCGCCGGCTTTCCACTTGTTCTGTTCCGGAGTGTTCCAAAGGTTGGCCACGATGTTGATACACTTGGCGGCCATGAAGGCTACACGAGGATACTCGGTCTCATCGATGTAGTTGATGTTGATTGCCTCGTTCATCAGCTGGGTGGCCTTCTCATCCATGTAAGTGGTCACGAATGTCGCGAGGTTCAAGCGAGGATCGGTCTCGGCGAAGATTTCATCCTTCACCATCTGATACGCTACGTCTTCGGTAGTAGGACCATCAGGTATGGTTTGCACGGGGGACGGAGAGATCATCTCGTCAGTTCCAAACACGTTGCTCTTTGCATCGCCTGAGCGGAAATTCGGGTCTGTCATAACTGTTAGATTTTAGTGAGTTTTGTTGGTAATTAGTTTTCTCTAGTTGAAGAGCGCGCTTTTCCAACGCGTTTACTCATAAAACGCACCACCTCCGATATTGTTCACAAAAATCATCAACTAGCCACGGTGCCCCGCGGTTTGCCGCGGTGGTTTTAACTTATTCCCCATTTCGCGTGTTATATAGGTAAAGCGCTTTCAACTATGGCTACCAACAACGACACTGCAACAACTCCGGCCGCCCCCAAGCAATCGCCCCTAAAGCCCCCCGAGTCCCACAAGATAATCTACAATATCTTTCGTGGAGCCGTCCTCATCCTTTCACTATGGCTCATCGTCTGGATCAGCTACGACACATTCGAGCAGATCCCCTTCCTGAGCAACCACCACTACATGACATTCCAGCTCTGGGTGTGCATCATCTTCCTGGCCGACTTCTTCGTCGAGCTTTACCTCAGCCCCGACCGCAAGCACTTCCTGCGCCACCGCTGGATCTACTTCATCATATCCATCCCCTATCTCAATATCGTCAACCAGTGGAACTTCCACTTCTCGGCGCCCGTCTACTACTACCTGCGGTTCATCCCCTTGCTGCGCGGCGCCTACGCCCTGGCAATGATCACCGGCTACATCTCCCGAAACCGCGCTGTGGCCCTGCTCTGGCAATACATCTCGATCCTCGCAACGTTGACCTACTGCATGGCCCTCATTTTCTACTACGAGGAGCACGGCATCAACCATTACGTCAACAACTTCTGGGACGCGCTCTACTGGGCCGCCATGAACATGACCACCGTCGGCTGCTACTTCCCCCCGGTGACCGCTGTGGGTAAAGTTATCTCCGTGATTCTTCCTATCTCCGGCATGTTGATGCTGCCTCTGTTCACCGTCTACATCACCGACATCGTGCGCAAGCACCGCAACGCTCCCAAAATCCAATAACACGCGGCATTTTTACATAAAAAGTGCTAAATTATCTCCCCACGTGGCGAATATTTAGTAACTTTGGACGCTTATATGCTTCGTCGGAGGCAACCATAAGCCCTCCGTAAGCGTTTACTACCATATCTAACTATTTGTTATGGGACAGATTAACCAAGAAGACTATAACGACATCGCCCCGTACGGGCTCGACGAGTTCCGCCAACGCGTGCTTCAACTCGTGGAGGATCCCGGCCTTGAGCACGCCGTGAAATATGTGATTCCCGATATCGACTACTCCGCTATGGTGGAGGCCCTCAAGCAGATCCGCGACCCCTGGGAGTTCCAGGACAAGGTGATGCGCCCCTTCATCGAAATGGTCGCTCAGCGCACCACCGCCGGCATCACATCTTCTGGCCTCGACCACGTGCACGAAGGCAATACATATACGTTTATCACCAACCATCGCGACATCGTCCTCGACGCCGCGTTCCTCAACCTCTGCTTCATGCGCACCGACCGACCCACCTCCGAGGTGGCCATCGGCGACAACCTCCTGATCACCGACTGGATCACCCACCTGGTGAAAATCAACCAGAGCTTCATCGTCAAGCGCTCCACACGCATGCTCGAGGCCCTAAACGCAGCCAAGCACCTCTCGGGATACATCCATTACTGCCTTGACCAGAAAAAACGTTCGGTGTGGATCGCCCAGCGTGAGGGCCGCGCTAAGGACAGCAACGACCTCACACAGGAGTCGCTCGTCAAGATGTTGACCCTCGGAGGCGGTGGCTCTACTCTCGACAACCTCCTCGGTGCGCGACTCCTGCCCGTGTCTATATCCTACGAATACGACCCCAACGACTACCTCAAGGCCCGAGAGTTCCTGCTCCGTCGCAACAACCCCCAATTCAAGAAAAGCCAGCGCGACGACCTTTTCTCGATGGAAACCGGCCTGCTCGGATACAAGGGCCGAGTACACTTCACCCTGGGAGAGTGTATCAACCCCCTCTTGGCCGACATCCCCGCCGACAGCGACCGCTCAGAAATCGTGCGCCGAGCTTGTGGCCTGATCGACCGTGAGATTCACTGCGGTTACATGATTTTCCCTATCAACTACATCGCCTACGACGAGATTTCCGACGCAAAGCGTTTCGCCGCCGACTATACCTCCCAGGAGGTGAAGAAAGTCGACGAGTACATCGACGCTCAGCTCGCCAAGGTCGACCTGCCCGACCTCACTGACGACGACTACGCCTACATGCGCAAGAAAATGCTCGAGATGTACGCCAACCCCCTGACAAACAAACTGCGGGCTCAATGCCTGCGTAGCTGCCCCAACGACTGATGCGACTTCCGGTGCTGATACTTCTGGGAGTGATGTTCCTGATTAACGCGCCGGTCGACTGGTGGATTTACCTACTCCTGCGCCGTGGCCTGCGTCGAAAACGCTGGGCCCAGATCCATGTGTGGATATCGGTGGCTTTGGCCATCGGTCTGGTCGTGTTCATCTGCATTCCGCGCCGCAACGGATCCAACGCCCAGTTGCTATCTATCATGTGGGCGCTATACGCCTATTTCTCCATCTACATCCCCAAGTACCTGTTCACGATATTCTCCCTCCTGGGCCGCATCCCTTGCCTTTGGAAAGGCAAGCCTTGGGGAGCCTTGACGTGGGTAGGCGGCTTGGTAGCAGTGGTCACGTTCGTGTTGATGTGGTGGGGAGCCTTGATCAACCGCTTCAACATCGACGTGGTGCCTGTGGATATTGAAATCCAAAACCTCCCCCCGTCATTCGAAGGCTACCGTATCGCCCAGATAAGCGACCTCCATGTGGGCACTTTCGGCGACGACACTACCTTCGTCGCGCGATTGGTCGACCGCGTCAACTCGCTTGGCGCCGACATGATCGTCTTCACCGGCGACATCGTCAATCGCCAATCCTCCGAGCTACCTCCGTTCATGAAGCCCCTGAGCCGCCTGTCATCCCCAGCCGGCGTATACGCCTGCTTGGGCAACCACGACTACGGCGACTACATGGACTGGCCATCCCAGCAAGCCCAATGGGCCGATACCGCCGCGCTTCATCACATGATCGCTCAAATGGGCTGGCGTCTGCTCAAAAACGAGTACACTATCATCCACCGAGCCCCGGGCGACTCACTGGCCCTGCTCGGAATCGAAAACATGGGAGACCCTCCTTTCAAGCAGTACGGCTCGCTCTACGACACCGGATACCCCAACCGACAGGACTCAGTGGTGAAAATCCTCCTGAGCCACAACCCGGCCCAATGGATGATGCAGATCGAGAACAATAACAACAATGTCGACCTCACCCTCGCCGGACATACCCACGCCATGCAGATGTCGGCCGGCCACTGGTCGCCAGCAGTTCTGCGTTACAAATACTGGGGTGGCCTATACGCCGACTCCCTCGGACACCAGCTCTACGTCAACCGAGGAGCCGGAACAGTGGGACTTCCCTACCGCATCGGCGCTACCCCCGAGATTACACTCATCACTCTTCACAACAAAAAGAAACCCTAACGATGAAAGCCCTGAAATCACTGCTCGCCGCCATTGCAATAGCCCTCTTGGCTCTCCCCATCCAAGCCCAACACCGAGGCGAAACATCCCTCGGCGTGCGCGGCGGCTGGAACACACGCAACCATTCCCCCATGGCCGGTATATTCTTCCAATACCAGTTCAGCGAGCATTTCCGCCTGTCGCCCAATATCGACTACATCTTCGAGCACCACGACCAGGACGGAGCGGCCGTTAACATCAACGCCCACTTTCCTTTCATCGTTAGCCAAAACCAAAAGTGGTGCCTATACCCCCTGGCCGGACTCACCTACTCCACCTGGAGCCGCAAGCACGTGCATGACACCCTCGACGACACCAACGACGTAACCACCCGCGACAGCCGCATCGGCCTAAACCTCGGCGGCGGCATCGAGCTGCGTTGCACCGAGTCGCTGAAACTCAATTTCGAGGCTAAAGCCGCCCTGGTGAAGCGTTACTCCACCGGCGCCTTCAACATCGGCATCGCCTACATCTTCTAAATAGTCACAACCTTCGGATCAACTCCTGGATAGCCACATCGTTGGAATACAGCGATGGTAGCGTTCTCCCCATGAACGGCTCGGAAATGCGTTTCGATATTATCGCCGCTATCTCCTCGGCCCCATCGGCCACGTCGCAGCATTGCCCAAGCTCGGTGCCATCAACCATCAGCGAGTTGACCACCACATGAGCCCCCTTGTGAAGCGACGACAAAAGCTTGAGCTTCACCCCGGTGGCTTGAAACGTCACAAAAAGCGTCACTTGAGCCCGAGCGATCAGCTCGTTCATCTCCACGGCCGGCACGTTGGCCCGCAGCTCTACATTGGGGTGGCTCGTAAGCTCCCCCACCAAGCCGTTCGACGGATTGGCCCCGGCGAAAATAAAACGAACCTGGGGCAGGAGATCCACCACATTCTCGGCGATCCACCGAGCCGCATGCTCGTTCTCCTCCACTGCCAAGTTGGCGTGGTAAAGCACATAAGGCTCCCGCTCTACGGCCTCCACCGGCGAGTCGTCGTAAAAGCAAGGCAGGTGAAACGTCTCAACATCCGGGAAACGCCGATTAAAATACTCCTGCTCGCCGGGCGAAATCGCCGCGATCATTGTGGCGTGTCGCAACACATTCTCGTAATGCTTCAACTTCTCGGCCTCAAGAGCGTAGTAGACACGCTTGGCCATCGACGTCGTGGCCCGCGCCAAGTGACGGTAATATTCATGCTCCACATTATGCGCCCTCACCACCTTCAACCGCTCCCGCAATGCCGGATGGCCAAGGAAATAGCAATTGTGTAGCCCCTCGAACAGTATCGGAGCGTCGTCCTCCAACAGCCGCTTCAACAGCTTGGAGTCGCGTCGCGAGTTCACTATGTAAGGGATATTCGACAATTGCGATATTATCCCCTCGCGGCGATGGTACACGTTGAGATCGTCGACCATCCCCCGCAAGGTGTCGTGTATATGCTCGCGGCCCTTGTAGGCATACGTGTGCAACACCACGCCCCAGCCGGCTTTATGCAATGCCTTCAGCCGATAATATATGTCGATCACGCCGCCGTAGGTTGGAGGAAACGGATTTTGGATGGATATCACGTGTAGCCGCGGTTTCATGTCACAAAATTAAAGAATGTTGAGAAAAATGCCTAATTTTGCCGAGAAATTTTTCATCAATGACTACCATCCTTGGAATAGAATCATCCTGCGACGACACCTCGGCCGCCGTAATACGCGACGGTATCCTCCTGAGCAACGTCATCGCCTCACAATCGGTGCATGAGGAATACGGAGGCGTGGTGCCCGAATTGGCCTCTCGCGCCCACCAGCAAAATATCGTCCCCGTTGTCGACGCGGCCATCCGCCGCGCCGGCATCACCCCAGCCCACCTCTCGGCAATCGCATTCACCCGCGGTCCAGGCCTGCTCGGATCGCTTCTCGTGGGCACCAGCTTCGCCAAGGGTATGTCCCTCGGCTTGCGCATACCCATCATCGACGTCAACCACCTCCACGGCCACGTGCTAAGCCACTTCATCCGCGAGAAAGAGGACGACGAGGTGCCCCAGTACCCCTTCTTGACACTCCTGATCTCGGGCGGCAACTCCCAGTTGATCCTCGTGCGATCCTACAACGACATGGAGATCCTGGGACGCACGATCGACGACGCCGCCGGCGAGGCGTTCGACAAATGCGCCAAAATCATGGGACTCCCCTACCCAGGCGGCCCTCACATCGACCGATTGGCCGCCGAAGGCGACCCCCACGCGTTCCAATTCACCAAGCCCCACATCCCCGGACTTGACTACTCGTTCAGCGGACTAAAAACCGCATTCCTCTATACCCTGCGCGACGCCGTAAAGCAGGATCCCGAATTCGTCGACAAGCACCGCGCCGACCTTGCCGCATCGATCCAACGCACCATCATCGAAATCCTCATGGATAAGCTCGCCAAAGCTGTCGACCAGACGGGCGTTACCACCGTCGCAATCGGCGGGGGCGTCTCCGCCAACAGCGGCGTGCGCGACGCCGTGGCCCGATTCTGCCAAGAGCGCGGCCTGAAAGCCTTCATCCCGGCTCGTGAATTCACTACCGACAACGCCGCCATGGTCGCCATCGCCGGCTACTACAAATTCCTCGACCACCAATTCTGTCCCTACGACGCCGCCCCCTACGCCCGCGTAACAGTATGAAACTCTCCATCATAGCCATCGGCGACGAGCTCCTCATCGGGCAGGTCACCGACACCAATACCGGATCAATTGCCCGCATGCTGGCCCCTCACGGCTGGCAAGTGACCGACACCCAAGTCGTAGCCGACGACGCCGAGGCCATACGTCGCGCCATCGACCGAGCCTTTGAGACATCCCGCGTCGTAATCACCACCGGCGGCTTAGGCCCCACCAAGGACGACATCACCAAGACCACCCTCCGCGACATCTTCGGCGGAGAGATGCGCCTCGACCCAGCCACCTTGGACAACGTAAAAGAGGTCGTCGCCAAACGCGGACTCGCCCTCAACGAGCTAACAGCCGCCCAAGCCATCGTCCCCACATCATGCCAAGTGATCCAGAACCGCGTGGGCACAGCCCCGATCATGTGGTTTGAGGACCCGGACGGACGCGTGCTCGTGGCCATGCCCGGCGTACCCTTCGAGACACTGCAGATGATGGAGCAAGAGGTGCTACCCCGCCTGCTCAAGCGCTTCCCCGACGACGCCCCCGTCGAACACGCCACCCTGGTAGTTACCGGCATGCCCGAATCCTCCTTCGCCACCCTACTCGAGCCCCTCGAGCGCCACTTTCCCCCGGGCATGCATCTGGCCTACCTCCCCAAGCCCGGCTACATCCGCTTAAGATTGGATTACACCCCCATGCGCGCCAGCTTAGGGGGGCCGGCCTTGGACGGCCTTATAGGGGGGCCGGCCTTGGACGGCCATATAGGGGGGCCGGCCTTGGACGGCCTAGGGGGGCCGGCCTTGGACGGCCTAGGGGGGCCGGCCTTGGACGGCCATATAATCCAAAGCTATTTTAACGCCCTCGCCACCCGCTGCGGCAGCAACCGAGTCCTCGCCCTCCGCGACGCCTCCCTCGCCGAGATCGTCCAAAACCACCTCACCCAACGCGGCCTCACCATGGCCACCGCCGAAAGCTGCACCGGCGGCAACATCGCCCACACCCTCACCCTCGTCCCCGGCTCATCGGCCTACTTCCTCGGAGGCATCATCTCCTACAGCAACGACGTGAAAACACGCGTGCTGGGAGTATCACCCGAGGCGATCGCCCAGCACGGAGCTGTAAGTATTGAAGTGGTGGAGCAGATGGTGGAGGGCGCTTGCCGCGTCACCGGCGCCGATTGCGCCGTGGCCACTTCGGGAATCGCCGGGCCCGGTGGCGCCGTACCCGGCAAACCCGTCGGCACCGTCGCCATCGCGGCCCATACACCCTCGTCGGGCACTGTCAGCCGCATGTTTCACTTCCCGGGCACCCGCGACCGCGTCATCGACCGCGCCACCACCGAAGCCCTCCTCCTTCTCCTCCGCAATCTCCGATAAAACGAAAAAATCGTCCCACATGAGGGCGCACCCACCCGTGCGCCCTCGTTTTTTTGATAAATTTTGACACCCGCTTGATTTTTTGTGGAAAACATTGTATCTTTGCATCGACCAATCCCACCACGCTTAGGCTTTGCATGCGTACCAGGGTGGGACTTTTACTATCTATACCAATGGCCTACACCAAATTACCGCTCGACTATCCCGATCAAATCGCCATCCTCAAACAACGAGGACTAACCGTTAATGATGAGCCTAACGCCTTGCGTCAACTTGGAATCATCAGCTATTTCAGATTGGCCACCTACTTCCGACCGATGGAAGCTGACAAGGCATTGCATACCTTTAAGCCTGGAAGCAGTTTTGAGAATGCCGTCGACCTTTATTATTTCGACAAAAAGTTACGGGCATTGCTGTTCTCGGCGATACAAAGCGTAGAGGTTGCCCTCCGAACCAAGATTATCCATCACGTTTCGCTTCGTTACGGCTCGTTTTGGTTCATGGAGTACCAATATTTCGCCAATCAACAAATGTTCGCGAGCAACTTGCAGCGTCTCACCTCGGAGTTGTCACGTTCTCGCGAGGAGTTCATCCAAGAGCATTTCGCGAAATATTCAAAAGATCAGATGCCGCCAGCATGGAAAATCCTTGAATTGGCCTCGTTCGGAACCTTGTCCAGAATTCTTGAGAATCTTGCGGATAGCAACATCAAGAAGAAGATTGCGAGAGAGCTGGGCTTGCCCCAACATGTGATGCTCGAGAGTTGGATCAGAAGCATCTCAGCGTTAAGGAATTGCATCGCCCATCACGCCCGCGTGTGGAATCGTTTATTCCCGGTTAAGCCCGCGATGCCATCCAAACTACCTAATCCGTGGCTCACCGATTTCACTTTCGATGTGGGAAAACTATATCCGCAGATATGTGCGTTACGTTACCTCGAAAACGTGATTCATCCTCACAACCAGTTTTCTCAACATCTGAAAGCACTCCTCGCAGAGTACCCCAATGTGGATGTATCCGCAATGGGATTTCCATCCGGCTGGTTGAATGAACCTTTGTGGAAATGATTTCACGCTGCGCACAATCGCTCTGCTCTCCACCTTTTTCGGCGAGTCACTGATCACCGTCCGTTAGCCAAAAGAAAAAAACCGCAACGCAATGAGATGAAACTCAGAGCCTTGCGGTTACTTTTGTGGAATTATGCCCGGGAGTTAAATGTCAAAGTAAATGCGAGGGTAACCAAGGATACGCCATTTACCGTCTTTGCCCTTGATGACCTCGAACATAGCCTCAGCAGGGCCTGGTCGCCAATAGCCTTCAATCGGATTGCCCTTGATGTCAACCAATGCGCCAAGACGCGTGCAAGAAAAGACGCATAATGCCAGCGAATTATTTAGCAAGAAAGTGCGGGCCGGTGAGGCTCGCACTTTCGTTTCGGTGGGTACCCTGATTAAAATACCTTTTTTCGCCCCTTACAATAGGTCGACGGAGCGGCGGATGAAGGCGCTGAGATCCTGGCCGCGGAGCAAGCCGTTGCCAAGAAGGGCCAGGTCGATCAACTGCTTGATCAGCGGCTGCGTGGAAGCGTAGTCGGCCACGGCCTTCTCCTCCTTCTGGCGCAACTCGTTGACCTCAGCCTCGAGCACTGTCGACTGCTTGCGGTCGTCGTCGGTCATATCCTTGCCCTTATTGCGCAGCGTGGTGATCTCGGCGTTCTTGGCCTCGATATCCTTCTCGATAGGAGCCACGGTGGCGTCCAAAGCCGCGCAAGCCTCGTCGCGCAACTTGATCACAAGCGGTTGCTCGGTGTTGACCGTCAGGTTGTAGCTGTCGGGAAGGTCGCCGTAGAAGTTCATGCCGGGCTGCATGGCCGCCATCTCCTTCATTCGACGCATGTACTCGCTCTGCGTGATCACGATAGGCATCGCCGTGGGCTTCATGGCCTCGAAAACAACGAGGAACGACGCCTTGTCGACATGGGGCACTTGCGAGCGGAACAATGTCGTCATGATGTTGCGCTGAAGTGGCGTGAGGTCGGCCTGTTTCTTCTCCTCCTTGACGATAAGATTGTCAATGACATCGGCGTCGACACGGGCGAAGTGTACCTTCTCCAGCTTGTTTTCGAGCAACCCGATGAAGTGGCTGTCGAGCTGACCGTCCATCAACAGCACTGAGTAGCCGTGGTCGGTGGCGTCCTTGATGTAGTTGTACTGAGCCACTGGATCGTTGGCGTAGAGGTAGATCGTCTGGCCGTCCTTGTTGGTTTGGTTGGCCTCAACCAGCGTTTTGTACTCGTCGAGCGTGTAATAGTTGCCCTCGGTGTCCTTCAGCAACACAAACTTCATGGCGGCGTCGCAGAACTTCTCGTCGGTCAACATGCCGTACTCGATGAAGATCTTGATGTCGTCCCACTTCTGCTCGTACTCCTTGCGATCCTGCTTGAACAGGTCCTCAAGCCTCGAGGCCACCTTCTTGGTGATGTACGTCGAAATCTTCTTGACGGCAGTGTCGGCCTGTAGGTAGCTACGCGACACGTTCAACGGGATGTCGGGCGAGTCGATCACGCCCTGAAGCAACATCAAGAACTCAGGCACCACGCCCTCCACCGAATCGGTGACGTACACCTGGTTGCAGTAGAGCTGGATACGGTTCTTCATCACCTCGAAGTTGCTCTTGATCTTCGGGAAGTAGAGGATACCCGTAAGGGTGAAGGGATAGTCGACGTTCAAGTGGATCCAGAACAGCGGGTCGTCCTGCCCGGGGAACATCTCCCGATAGAACGTCAAATAGTTCTCATCGGTCAAATCGGCCGGTTTCTTCATCCACAGCGGCTCAAGCGAGTTGACCACGTTGTCCTTGTCGGTGTCGACATATTTGCCGTCCTTCCACTCTTTCTCCTTGCCCGAGATCACAGGCACGGGCAGGAAGCGGCAGTACTTCTTCAGCAGCGAGTCGATGCGGGCTTGCTCAAGGAACTCCTTGTTGTCGTCGTCGATGTACAGGA
Source organism: Bacteroidales bacterium (assembly GCA_020859755.1). Taxonomy (GTDB): domain Bacteria; phylum Bacteroidota; class Bacteroidia; order Bacteroidales; family Muribaculaceae; genus JAJPXC01. Next base: position 24,585 of record JAJBVP010000254.1, read on the forward strand.
TCACGTCGGTGCCGCGGGTCGACTTGTCGCAAGGCTCCATGTCGTACTCCGGAGAGCCGTCGCACTCCCATCTTACCGCCTCGGCTCCCTCCTTGTAGCTCAGCGTGCGTATCTCCACCTTCTTGGCTACCATGAAGGCCGAGAAGAAGCCCAAGCCGAAGTGGCCGATTATCGAATTGGCTTTGTCCTTGTATTTGGCCAAAAACTCCTCAGCGCCCGAGAAGGCGATCTGGGTGATGTATTTCTCGACGTCCTCGGCGGTCATGCCTATGCCGTGATCCGACACGGTCAACGTGCCCTTATCCTTATCCACGGTCACGCGCACGTCAAGGTCGCTTAGCTCGCCCTTAAACTCCCCGAATGAGGAGAGGGTTTTCAGTTTTTGGGTAGCGTCGACAGCGTTCGACACGAGCTCGCGAAGGAAGATCTCGTGGTCGCTGTACAAGAATTTTTTGATGACGGGGAAGATGTTCTCAGTGGTTACCCCGATGGTTCCTTTTGCCATGGCTATATACTTTTGGTTGTTATCACAATTCTCGAGAAGGCCCCCGGAAATCCCGGAAATTTCGGTAATCCCGAAAATCCCGATTTCCTGGGCCTTATCACTTTATAACAACTGGCAAAAACAATGCCAGCCCTTTCGGGCTGACATTTTTTCGTAAATCATGTTAATTTGTCATTAACGGATGTATACCTTCTGGCCACCCTGGATATAAATGCCAGGGGTGAGGGTGCGACCCGTCACCTCAATACCTTGCAGGTTGAAGATGCGGGTGTCCTTCTCGGCCTCCGTGCCCAGGATGGAGTTGACGCCGCTGGTCTCAACAGTGTACTCGATGGTTTGGCCCTTGTAGCCCACAGCGGCATATTCCTCGCCGATAGAGAAGGCGCCCATCGGCACTACCAAGTAGTAAACGCCATCGGTGGTAATCTCCTTGTTGAGGGTTACCTTACACCAGGTGGAGGTGCCTTCCGAGGCCTCATACTGGTCGTCGTAGCTTGCGCTCGTGGCTACCACGGTTCCATTGGCGTCCTTAAGTTCGATGCAGTTGATGGCCTTGCCACCCCAGCGGAAGGGTTGGCCCTCATAAGAGAAGGTGAACTCGTAGAGCTTGCTCACGAAGCCGCCCTCGGGGTCAACCTTGGCCTCAGCGCCACCGTCGTAGCAGTCATAGCGAAGAGCGAAGCCCTCGGCCGAGCCGCTATAGTACTTGTACACGTTCTGGGTCGACGCGTTCTCGTTGATGGTAACGTACTTGCCCTCGTCGTCGGTGAAGAACAGGAAGTAGTTGATGTCGCCAAACTTGGTGGCTACGAACGATTCGGGCAACGTCAAGGTCCACACGGTGCGGTCGGCGTTGGATACGGTAGTGGCGTCTACCACCTGGGCCATCTGGCCGCCCTCGCTTGCGAATGCCTGGTCGCAGTTGACAGCGCCCGAGAAGGTGATCACGATCTCAGCGCCGTTCTCGGCGGCAACTACCGAGCCGGGCTCAGGCGATACCGTGAAGGTGACGTCCGACGTGTTGTCGACAGCCTTGGTGGTGCCGTGGTAGGTGGCGATGTTGGGCCACTGGGCGATGACGGCCTTGCCCACGGTGGAGTAAGCGGTGATGGTAAGCACGTAGTCAACGCCCTCGTACATCGGGTAGTCCCAGCCGGCGACCGCCGTGCGGGTACCGTCGTCGTTTACGTTCTTGAAGTTGGGTTGCCAGCCATAGTAGCTACCATCGCTGGTGGTGAACACGCCGGTGATCTCGTAGAGGTCGCTGGGCACGTTCTCAACGGCCACGGTGATGTAGGTGCCGTCGATGTAAGGAATCTTGGCCGAGCCGTAGTCGTCGGTGCCATCGGTGAAGCCCGAAAGCGAGGAACCGTCGGCAGGGGTTACCAGGGAGAGGGTGAAGTCGCCGGTGGTGTCATCGGGAGCGCCCTCAACGGTGTAGTGGAGGAACATCATGTTGCTCGACTCACCGCTGGCCGAGGTGAACGCGCCGTCGGGGATCGAGAGGGTCCATTCGCCGTTCTTCTCGATGGCCGGGAAGTTGATCTTCACCCAGTACTCGCCATAGAACCCCTGAATCGAGGTGGTAGTGGTGAGATAGATACCCTCGTTGGCGTTGAACATGGAGATGTTCTGGGCCACTGCGGGCACGATGATCACCTCGCTCTTGCTGCGGAGCTGTACCTCGTCGAAGGTGCCGTAGCCGGGGAACATGGTATCGTCACCGATGGTGTAGGTGGAGTTGTCGGCCGGCAGGTATTCGTAGAACTCAACGGGATCGCTCGGCGTGGGGGTATCGGGGGTGGAGTTGCCCGTCACGGTCCAAGTGTAGGTGAACGTGTCGTTGTAGCTGCCGTTGTTCTCGAACGACTCAGCGGGCACCATGAATGTGTAGGTACCAGCCTCGGTTACGGCCTCTTGCAAGGTCACAGTCCAGTAGGAAGCGCCGTCAAAAAGGCGTTGGCAGCCGGCAATTTTTTTATAATAGGAGTAATCGGAGTTGTAAACTACCATCTCTTCCCATTCCGGGCCAAGCTCGGAGGTGGCAGGATCAACGTTGATGTTGAACGTGATGGGGAGCTCCGAGATCTCGGAGGTCTGCAGGTCGGAGGTCATGATCGAGATTGTGGGCTGAGCCGATGCTCCGCTTTCCTCGTTGTAATTGATGGTGACTTCCTTGTTGCCCCACCAATTGCCGGCGATGTTCAGGCCCAACACGCCTTCGGGGATGTGGAGGGTCCAGTCGCCGCAGCCCACGCCGTCTTCCGGCTCAAACTTTATGTACAAGTAGGTGCTGTAGCTCGTGGGTGTAACCAGGGAGATACCCGAGGTGTACACAGGGTAATACATGGCATATGCGCCACCGTTCTCCGAGAAGTAGATCTCGTATTTGGAGTCCTCGGTTTTCCAGCCCCAGGCGTCGTCCACGTACAGCTCGATCTCGGTGCCGTAGGAAAGGGTACCCGAGTTGGGCGTGATGGAATAGAAAGAAAGGTCATTGCTGTCGTCAGCGGCGGCTGTTAAGCTGCCGAGGGCCAGCAATGCACCCATTGCCAATTTGGTAAAGATTTTCATAATAATATTATTGGTTAAAATGTGATTTTATTTTATGAGTATTTTGCGACCGCCCTGGATGTAGACGCCGGCGGGAAGGTCGTGGCCGGTCACCTCGATGCCTTGGAGGTTGTAGACGCGACCGTCGGCAGCCTCTTCGGTGGTGATCGACTTGACACCGCTGTTCTCCACCTTGTAGCTGAATTCCTTGCAATCAGCGTAAGAGCGGGTGCCATAGTCGCCCTCCACTACCATGTCGGAGCTGTCAAGGGCATTCACTTTCAGGTCAATGCGATCGACATCCTGGAGATACTTTTCAGCGATGGTCAAGCGCCACGATTGGGCATAGCCATCCTCGACGTCAACGCCCTCGATGCTCTCGAACGGCAGGCTGGTAGGTTCACCTACTATTCCCGACAGTTTCTCATTAATCTTCACCATGCCGTCGTAGGTAACGGTAATCGTGCGACTGTCCATCGACAGGTAACCGGTGGTGGGATCGGGATCCACACTCACGAATGCCACAGGCGAGTAGCTGAACTCCTTGCCGTTGCCGTAGAACTCGATGGAAGCGCTCTCTGTGCCATCGATAGCGGTTAAATAGAATGTGCGTCCGCTCTCCAATTGCACCTTGTAGTTGGTGGTAAACATATAATAGCCATCAACGCTATTGTATATCTCGCCCGAAAGGTACTGTTTGCCTTGATCGTCGGAGAGGCTATAGCGTAGGAAATCAGGCTCGGTGTTCAACGCTAAGGTTATCGTGGTGTTGTCGGCGATCTCGCTGTAGGTCCCGTACTCCTTGATGGGCGACGAGTAGGTGATCACCATCTGGTTGTAGCGAGCGTAGATGTGCTTGTCGTAGCCGTCGAGGCTAACGGGATTGGCGATCGAAACCGTCACCGGATGGGTGCGCGCGTAGTCGGGCACGTTGACGTTGAATTCGGCCTCACCAGCCTCAAGGGCTATGTTCACCAGCTCGGAGGCGGGGATAAGGTAAGGCGCGGTACCGTCGTTGTAGGTGAACAGCAAGCCGTCGTAGCTCTGAATCGTCGAGAAATTGCTCATCCATAGGTTGATAGTCGTAGCCTTGGCGAGCGATGAGCCATTACTGGGGGTAAACTCATAAGCTACCACCGATTCCGGTATCTCTTGATAAATCAGCGAGAAGGGGAACGAGCCGACGTTGGACTCCGTCGACGAGATGGCCATGTAGTGGGAGGTGTCGAACACATTGCACAGCTTGAACGCGAAGTACTCGCCGCTGAAGTCGCCACACGCGGCAATCCCCGGGCGTCGGTTCTTGCCCGTAAGGTCGACTGTCACGGTGTTGCCGTCAACCTTGGCCTCAGCCACCTCGTAGTAGTACTCGCCATCGGTCTCAAGGTTGCCAATGCCCATGGTGAAATAGGGAGCGTAGCCCTCATCGGTGCAGACGTTGCCGTCGAACACGAATGTGAAGATGCCCTCGGGGTCGCCCTCGGGATAGTAGCTCTTGAAATAGGTACCCTGGCCGAGAGTGTAGCTCGACAACGATATGGAGTAAGGAGCCGACACGTAGGCGATCTCGAGCTTGCCGTCGCCGTTCATCAGTTTGCCAGCGGGGGTCTGCAAGCCCTCAACAACGAGCGTCACGGCCTGGCCGCCCTCCTTGGAGAGGGTGCCGTTCTGATACAGAGCGAGATACGGGTCCTTGATACGCACGGCGTGCTGGATGTTCTCGCTGGTGGTGCCGCTGATAGTTGAGCTGGTCACGTCGCCCACCTTCACGTAGGCCGAGGTGTAAACCACGCTCTCCGAGAATCGCATCACCACGTCGCCACTGCCGTTCACCCAGGGTGAAAGGACCGAGCCTGCCTCGGGATTGACGCTCAGCAGGGTGATCTCGGCATCGTCATTGACGGTGTAGAACATGAAAGTGCCGCCAAGCCACTGGCTGGAGAAGGAGTGCTGGCCAGCCTCCAAGGCAGTCCACTTGCAGATATTGCCGTAGGTGCCTGAGTAGCTTACAAACGTGCCCTCTTGGCCGTCGACGAGCATCCAGCTCCAGTTGGGACCGTCGTAGTAGACGTCGGTGACGCGGTCGAGGGTGAATGTGCCTGAATAAGAGAACGAGGAGGTCTCCACGGGCTCGCCCAGGGTAATATCCTCGGCGCTCACGGCCACGCAGGCCATCAGCGACAGAATCAGGGTTGTGAGTTTCTTTATCATTTTACAATTGTTTTCTTTCCGTCAATAATATAGATACCGGGCTGGAGCACAGCGTCGTCGGGGAGCTGCACTCCCATCAACGTCCATATACCCTTGGGGCCGCTGATCTCCTTGTCGGCGACAACGTCCTCCACGCCTCCGCGCACGCCGGTGATGTAGGAGCTGGCGGCGTTGATCACCTTGCCGGTGTTGCCGTCGATAAGCATCACCACAAGCTTGGCGTCGTCAACCTTGTCGTTGACGATGTCGCTGGGAAGCGACGCTGAGAGCTCGGTGGTGTAATCCTCGCCAGCCTCGATCGTGGAGGGGAACAGGCCGGAGGTGCCGGCGTAGGTCTCGCCGATCACGCCGCGAGCCACGTTGTCGAAGTTGTAGTAGACGTAGGTAGAAGCGTACTGTCCGCCTGCCGACCATTCGCCCAGGCCCTCAGCCTCGAGCGTGGCGAAGTAGTTGCGCTGGCGCGACGACAGGTTGTCCTCAAGGATCACGCCGAACAGCTTCAACGACTGCTGGGTGGCGTTCATGGCGTAGCGCACGGTCACCGGCGCGGTGAACGAGCGGGAGGCCTCGGAGTAGTTGATGTCACCGATGGTGATGTCGCAGTCGGCAAGAGTCTGCAGTGCCACGGTCACTTGGTCGTACCACAGCTCACTGCTCTCGATGTCCTCGCCCACTTGCGATGCCGAATAGTAGTAGAAGTTGTCGCTCGAGAGCATCGGCGAGGTCCACTCCATCGAGCGGTTGACGATGCCCATCGGCGCGGCGTTGGCCTCAAGATAGGAGGCGTAGCCCTGCACGTTGGTGCCCAGCGGGTCGCTCTCGTAGCATTTCAGGATCACGGGAACCACCAGGCCGGGATAGGTCGACTCGATCTTCTCCATGGCCAGGATACCCAGCGGACAGTTGCCGCAGCTCTTGCCCGTGTACTCCTCGATCACCACGCGCTTCACCGGCTCAAACATCATGTTCTTCACCGTCTCGGTTACGCTTGAGGTTTCTTCGTCAAAGATCACCTCCACAGTAAACGTGTTGGAAGCGCCTTTCTTCAGGTAAAGGGGATCAGAGAACAAGAAGTTCTGTGTGTCACCCTTTTGATAAGACGAGTCGGTCCATCCAAGGGATTGCACCCACTCGCCATCGCCATCAAGCAGGTTTAGGCGCAAGTTGTGATAGGTTTCGGTTTCCGAGGTAATTGTGATAGTACCCTCGACAAGCAGATAGTCGAGGTCAACCACCGTGGAGCTATGACGGAACGACATGGTGTAAGCCAAGTCGCGGCCGACGAGCACGTTGTCGACGAACACGGCCGACTGGTCGGTGTTGTCGTTCACAAATGCCACATAAATATATTTACCTTCGTACCGGTCAAGGTCGATCACGAAGTGCTCCCAGTCGCCCACGAGGTCCTCCTCCGAGTCGCCCGGGGAGAGCTGCTGGTTGAACACAAGGTCGGCATTGGCGCGGATGGTGGCGGTCAAGTCCTTGTCAAGCGTGTTGTAAATATCGTCGCATGCGTAGACGTAAACCTTCAGGTAGTCGGTCTTGCTCTTCAGGTAGCTCTGAGCGTCGAACGACAGCTGGCACTTGGCATCGGGGATCAACAGCTGGGGAGTCATCATCCAGTCGTCGCTCTGGCCGGCCGGGGTGTACATTGAGTGGGAGGCGAAGCACAGGTCGCCGGTGTCGTCGGTCACGCCCCACCAAGCGGCAGCGGCTGTGAAACCCCAGGAAGCGGGCACGGTGGCCGGCGTGTTCTCGTCGCCGTCAAAGGTGATCCACGTCAAGTAGCTCGAGACCGAGCCGTCGGCGTAGAACAGCGTTGAGCCCTCGGCCTGCACTTGGCGCTCGTAGGAGCCTTCGTAGGTGAGGGTCAGGGCAGCGTTGGGGTTGGTGTCGCTATAGTCGGTGACCAAGCCCTCAGGGATCTCCACGCGATATTGCGAGCCCACAAACATGTACTGGGCCGACGTGGGGTAGAGATACACCACTTGGGAGTTGCTGCCCACCTGGGCCGTGAACGTGGTCTTGGGCGTGGAATAGTTGCCCTCGTAGAATCCCACAGTGTAGCTGTCGGAGAGCTTCACGGGCGAGTCGAAGGTGAGGATAATGGGATTGGACGAGGCATCGAAGAAGCCTTGGGCCGAGCCGTTGGCCGGGCTTACCGAGACGATCTCGACTGCCTTGTCGGCGCGGCCGGTGTAGGCAATGCGAATCTCGTTGTTGGTCACCGAGGAGTCGTCGCTAAGGGCTACCATACCGGCGGGAATTACGATGGTGTAGCTTGCACCGGCATCGAGGATGGTGGTGCGGAAGCTGATCGACAGCGTGCGGGTGTCGCTATCCAACACCTTGGTAGTGGCCAGGGCCGAGATCAGGGTGGTGCCGTCGGCTTTTTCCACCTTGATGCGTGTGGGGTCGCCCACGAGCTGGATCTGGCGGTCGAAAGTCACCGAGGTGCTCTTAAGGCGCGAGAGTGACGAGCCGGCGGCGGGATCGGCAGTGTAGTTGCTAAGCAGGTCGACTTGCGAGGCGCCGTTGGAGATCTTCTCGTCGAGCACGAGCAGGTAGCCAAGGCCCGAGCCGTTGATCATGCACATCGTCAAGCCGTCGGCGCTCACGTTGGCGGGGCGCCCCGTCACGTCGCCGTTCTCGCCGATGGCGGTCATAAGGTTGAAGCCATACACCTGCGAGAAGATGTCGTCGTAGGAGTACCAGTATTTGCCTTGGCGCACCAATGCTGTGGGATAAGGATTCTCCCACGGCTGGCAGCCATACACGATACCCTCGTCGTCGATGGAGGTGCCGGCCACGTCCGAGTCGCTGTCGCTGTCGCCGTACACCTCATAGACACCCGTCTTAGTGTTGTAACGGAAAGCCACGGTGTCGCTGTCGGGATAAGCTGTGCCGTTGGGGATGGCCAGGCGAAGCGCGCCGGTCACCCACTCGCCCGAGGGGCTCACGTGAACGTTGTCGATGAAATCGGAGTTGGTGTACAGTTCGGTGAACTTGTTGTTGGAGTCGAGGGTCCAGCCGATGGGGTGTAGGTCTGGGCCTCGATGTCGTAAACGTAGGCCCACATCACGGCGCCCGACTCCAAATATTCCTCCTCCTCAGCGTCATCGTCTTTCACTCGGTCCATCATGAAGCTCTCGGCGACCATGCCCACGAAGGTCTTGCCGTCGGCCGAGATGTTCTTCGGGGCGTTCTGGGTGTAGGTCTTGCCATTCATGCCGAAATAAGGAAGATTGGTGAGGTCGATGAGCTGGCGAGTAGACAGATCGTAAAGGATCGGGCGAGCGGCGTACACGTCACTCGATTTTCCGGCGTAACCCATGGCTCGCGAGCCGTCAGGAGTGACGTACAGCAGAGCGCCGTAGTTGTATCCCGAGGGGAGAGGCAGGGTGGTCCAACTCTCGGTGGAGCGGCTCCAAGTGGCCGGGATACCCTCGTAGGCGCCCACAACGAGCATGCCGTCGTCGGTGACGTCGCCTACCGAGGCTACGCCGTCAACGCCGGCACCGATGGTGATCGCCTGGCCCGTTGCCACCTCGATCAAGGTGCCTCCCACGGCCTGGGGATTGTCGGCATTCTCGTCGCCAGCGGTTTCCGACAACGCCCATTTGCCGTTGTCGCTCACCGAGCCACACCAAATATCGGCACCCGAGGCGTCGTGTGGGATATAGGCCGACGGACCCGCGGCCCCGGCAGTTACGGTAGTAGCAGCCATCGCGAGCCAAGCCGCGAGGCGCAATGCACTATGTTTTTTTCGCATATTGGGAACTAATGTTAAGGTTTCTGTCTATTCTTGTTGCAATCTGTGAATATGGTAATACCAAAGAATCTGGGGTAAAATACTCTAATCCCACGAAACTATGTGTAATTAGGGTGTAAAAGTAACAATATTTTTCCACCCCGCCACCCTCTTTACACTAATTAACAGTCCTTTACTCCATTTTCCTCGCCAATTCCCCACAATTAACACTCCCGAGGGCCATCCCTCTCCAAGTGGATAAACACCCAAGTTACCGCCTCAGGATCGGACACAAGTGGTTGGTCGGCCGACCACCTCAGCATCAAACGGGCCCGGGGAGCCCCAGCTGGAGACACCCCCCAGACTAAGCTCAGGCGCCCGCCCGTGCGTGTATGGGGGCCGAAGCGCAAGTCCCTCTCTCTGTAATTAAAGGCTCGGAGAGCCTGCACTGTTACTTCATGGGGTCGGTATTATCAGGGTCCAGCTCGGGATCAGGATACCAGGTTAGCCCTGATTTCTCGATGAGGTTCTGCAACTCGCTCATGAAGTCGCGACCAAGATGGTGCTCGTCTTGGGTTGTCACATAGTGTCGAGCCGTGTCGATGTCTTTATAGGAGAATGAGCCTGCATAGTACTCTCCTGCCCATTTTTCCCATTTTGGAAAGTGGGGGTTCTCGCCCATCCACCGTGAACTTGACTGCTTAATACGGGCCACCGCAAAGGATAGCGCCACATCTTGATGCAATCTCAGCAATATGTGTACATGGTCGGAGATACCCCCTGCCTCCCAAATCTCGCATCTGATATTCTTGGCTATGCCAGCCATATAGTTGTACAGTTCCCTGCGGTACTGGAGGGGGATTACATTTCGGCGAAAATAGGTGCCGAAAACAACATGGTGTAGTGACATTACTTTACTCATAGGGGCAAAGGTAGTGTATTACAGCGAAATATGCAAGTCATAGTGAATTGTGCAGTCTCTCCGAGACTGCCTGGGAGGGGTTGGAGTGGCACCTCTGACCCCAGACACGCTCGGGCTGGCGCCGAGCTTAGTCTGGGGTTGGCTCCATTGCAGGCTCTCCGAGCCTTATGGTGAGAGAAGTGCTGACTGTTCCCCAGCCCCTGCTCTGGTATCAGCGCCCCGAAGTATCCCCTAGATGTGTTGGCTCGGAGAGCCTATATTGGAGACAACCCCAGACTAAGCGGCCCGGAGGGTCGCATGTCTGGGGTTGAGATAATCGATAACCTCTACTCCCTCTGACAGTCTCGGAGAGACTGCACTGAATTTTGCGGCAAATATAGTGATTTTTCTCCGCGAATTCGCGGAGAATATGGGATTTTTTTGCCGCGGGAGCGGGCGAGGGCCGTCGAACGCCGGCCCGCCCAGGTGGCCGCATACGTTTTGTGTCTTAGAGTTTGGGGCGGGTGAGGCGGCGGTAGGCGGCTTGGACGCCGTTTTGGACGGCCCAGAGCAGGAGGAGGCCCACGATGAGCAGGCTGGTCAAGATCCAGAAGTTGTAGGGGCCGTCGAAGTTGAGGCTCTCGAGGGGATCCTCGCGGGTGAGCACGTCGGAGGGCACTGACCAGAAGTTGCGTTTCCACTCCACGCGGCCGTCCTTCAGCAGCACAAGCGCCGTGTTGCCGCGCACGAGTTCCTTGATCCTCGTGTCCTCAGCCGAGTAGCAGGGGTACTGGGCCATCGAGAAATCTTCCCAGCGCTGAACGCCTCGGGCGTCGGTGCCGAGCACACCGATCATCTCGCCGTCGTGGCTCTCGAGCCAGTCGTTGATCTCATTTATGAGATATGTGAAGGAGATGTCGAGGCGACGCATGTCGGGGACGAGCAATAGCAGTTGCGTGCCCTCGTCGTCGAGCACATCGTAGGTGACGTCATCGTCGCCTTGGAAGATGGTAAAATCCTCGCTTCCAACACGTTTGATTGTTTCAGCATCAACCCGGTCGACGAATGTCCATGTAGAGTCGGGCAGCTCATCCACGCCGAATTGCCTTGTGACGCCATTCTTTTGGTAGAGGAACACCACGTTGGCCTGCTCGCCGTCGTCATCGGGCGAGAGGTCGGTGCCTACGGGGAACGGCCGGAAGTCGATCATCGGCTGGATGTTGTAGCCGATCAGCGCAATAGTGATGCTGTAAGCGCCCAGCAACGTGGCTACCACCCATTGACTCTGTGGGTGATACAACCCCTTTACCTTGCAGTTGAAAGGGATCAAGTAGACAATCAACAGCGTGAGCACCAAGTTCTTGGCGAAGGTGGCCCCATTGGAGATAACCAGCAGGTCGCCGAAGCAACCGCAATCGGCCACCGGATCGGCTATCCATATATAAAATGTGAGCGGAAGCATGAACGCCATTGTGGCGGCCAACAGCCAGGTGATCACCCGGCGGAAACACCCCAGCAGCAACAGCGCGCCCATACTAAGCTCCATCGCCGACAAAAAGATGGCCCCGGCCAACTCCAACGTGCGGGGCACCGCCCATTGCCACACCGTCAGATAGTCCTCAATCTTGTAGATAAAGCCCCAAGGATCAATTAGTTTCGCCATCCCCGAGACGATAAACGTCACACCCACGAGCAACCGTGCGGCCCACACGAGCCACACGTGCTGTTCACGGCAAAACTTCAAGAATCGCTGTGGCAACACGCTCATTTCTCGGCCGTTAGCTTGATGATGGCGAAAATCGAGTAGATGACCATGTCGATATAGTTGCCCTCGACGCCCTCGGAAACGGCAACCTTCCCGAGGTTGTCCTCGATCTCTTTGTTGCGCATGAGCTTGGTGAGGATAATGTCGGTGAACGAGCTTACGCGCATCATTCGCCAGGCCTCGCCGTAGTCGTGGCTCTTGTCGAGCATCAGCTGGCACGCCTGTTCCATGAACATGTCGTAGAGCTCCAGGGCTTGCTCGGGGGTGATATCTTTCTCGTTGGCAAAGCCCAATTCACACTGTATCAACGCGATAATGCCGTAATTGACGATACCCATAAACTCGGGTAGAATTCCCTCCTGGATACGGGCCTCGATGCCCGACTCGAGCGTGCGGATACGGCGCGCCTTGATCAGGATCTGGTCGGTCAACGACGAGGGTCGCAACAAGCGCCACGATGCCCCATAGTCCTTCAACTTGGCGTCGTACACCTTGCGGCACCTGGCAGCGGCCGCTTGAAACTCGGCTCTCGACTTCTTAGGGTCGACCTTATATTCGGCTGAGATTTCACTCATAGCAATACTTTTTCTTGGTACTATCCGCGAAGATAAGAAAATTTTCCAAAAAAAAGGAATCCCCCCTCCGGGAGGACTCCTAAAAGTGCGCATGAAGGGACTCGAACCCCCACGACATTAAGTCATTAGATCCTAAGTCTAACGCGGCTACCAATTACGCCACATGCGCTTATCAAGGGTTTGCGACGACAAAGGTAGTGATTTTTTCACGTCTGGCCAAATCATTGGATTAATTTTGTTATTATCTTCGCGTAATCAAAAGGATAAAGGATTAAAGGAGGAAAGGAGGAAAGGATCGCGATGACTGGCCATAAAGGAGGAAAGGATCGCGATGGCTGGCAATAAAGGAGGAAAGAATCGCGATGACTGGCAATAAAGGAGGAAAGAATTGCGTGAATCGCTTTAACAGAAGAAGATATGGCATGTAATTTAGCAATCAGTGAGATATACCGCGCGGCCCAGGCGCTGCGCGAGGTGGCCCGTCATCCGCGCTTGATAGGGGTGACGAATCTGAGCGAATCGGCCCAGGTGTATTTGAAGCCTGAGAATCTGCAGTATACGGGTTCGTTCAAGTTGCGCGGCGCTTATTATAAGATTTCGCAGTTGAGCGACGAGGAGAAGTCTCGTGGCGTGATCGCTTGCTCGGCAGGCAACCATGCCCAGGGCGTTGCTTTGGGCGCCACCCACAACGGGATCAAGTCGGTGATATGTCTTCCGGCTGGCGCTCCGTTGTCGAAGGTTGAGGCCACGAAGAAGCTGGGCGCCGAGGTGGTGCTGGTGCCGGGTGTTTACGACGACGCATATCAGCGGGCGTTGGAGCTGCAGAAGGAGAAGGGTTACACGCTGGTGCATCCGTTTGACGATCCGAAGGTGATTGCCGGGCAAGGCACCATAGGCTTGGAGATTCTCGATGAGATGCCCAACGTGGAGGTGGTGATAGTGCCGATCGGGGGTGGCGGCTTGATTTCGGGTGTGGCCATGGCGATCAAGGAGTTGCGCCCCGAGGTGAAGGTTTATGGCGTGCAGGCGGCCGGGGCTCCGTCGATGGAGGAGTCGGTGAAGCAGGGGCAGATCAAGAGCCTGGATCAGGTGAGCACGATCGCCGACGGCATCGCCGTGAAGGAGCCGGGGGTCAACACGTTTGACATGGTGAATCGCTATGTGGATGATATAGTGACTGTAACCGACGATGAGACGGCTGCCGCAATCTTGACGCTGATCGAGCGGCAGAAGTTGATCGCCGAGGGCGCCGGAGCGGTTTCGGTGGCGGCGGCGATGTTCAACAAGTTGCCGATCGAGGGCAAGCGGGTGGTGAGCCTTGTGTCGGGGGGCAATATCGACGTGAATTTCCTTAACAGGATTATTTCCCGCGGCCTTGCCAAGACGGGCCGTGCCGTGACCTTGACGATTGACCTTGACGACAAGCCGGGACAGCTTTCGGGGGTATGTGGGGTTGTGGGACAGCTTGGCGGCAACATCATCTCGGTGGTGCACGACCGCATCGACCCGGTGGCTCACGTCAACGGTTGCTCGCTGCGTATCGAGCTTGAGACCCGTAACTCGGAGCATATCCAGGAGATCAAGGATGGGCTGAGCCAAGCTGGATTTCGCGTAAGATGATGGCCTTTAAGGATTTAAGGCTTTAAAGATTTAAAGGATTAAAGGAGGAAAGGAAGAAAGAGGATGGGTACACCGTCGCTGGAAACGATCATAATCGCGTTGCTGTTGACCTTGCTGGCGGGCGGGTCGACGGCTATCGGCAGCCTGCTGGCGTTTGTGTCGAAGGGGAGGAACACCAAGTTTCTCTCCGGGGCACTGGGCTTGTCGGCGGGCGTGATGGTGTACGTGTCGTTCATGGACTTGTTGCCCGAGGCGATGCACAAGCTGGAAAGCGTATACGACTCGAAATTGGGGATGCTCTACGTGTTGCTGTCGTTTTTCGGTGGCATCGGGCTTATAGCACTGATCGACTGGCTGATACCCGAGGATGAGAACCCCCACGAGATGCACACGCCTGATGAGATGGACCCCAACGCGGGGCCCAATCACCACCTGAAGCGCACGGGGTTCTTGCTGGCGATGGCTATCGGTATCCACAACTTTCCTGAGGGCATGGCGACGTTTGTGTCGGCCTTGGAGGGATTGGACGTGGCGATACCGATCGTTGTGGCCATCGCTATCCACAACATCCCTGAGGGTATCGCGGTGTCGGTGCCGATTTATTACGCGACGGGCAATCGGCAAAAGGCATTAAAGTACTCGATTTTGAGCGGCTTGGCCGAACCGATCGGCGCCCTGGTGGGGATGGCTTTTCTGTTGCCGTTCTGGACGCCGTTGCTGGGGGCCATCATTATCGCGGCGGTGGCCGGGGTGATGATATACATTTCGTTTGACGAGCTGTTGCCGAGCGCCGAGCGCTACGGCCATCATCACGTGGCGTTGTGGGGCGTGATAGCCGGCATGGTGGTGATGGCGGGATCGCTGTTGCTGTTTTAGTCTTCAGTCTTCAGTCTTCAGTTTTCAGTTGTTGGTTTACGGAGATTTTTCATTATCTTCGCGTAAAATATCACATTCATCCCAATGGAACTTACCCCCCTAACCGCAATTTCCCCGATTGACGGCCGCTATCGCGGCAAGTGTGAACGCTTGGACGAGTACTTTTCGGAATTCGCCCTGATCCGCTACCGCGTGAAGGTGGAGGTGGAATATTTCATCGCGCTGTGCGAGATTCCGCTGCCCCAGCTTCAGGACGTGCCCGAATCGGTGTTCCCCGAGTTGAGAGAGATTTACACAGAGTTTGACCTGGAGGACGCCGAGCAGATCAAGGATATCGAGCGCACGACCAACCACGACGTCAAGGCCGTGGAGTACTTCCTCAAGGGTTGCTTCGACGAGCTCGGCTTGGAAAAATATAAAGAGTTTATCCACTTCGGGTTGACCTCCCAGGATATCAACAATACGTCGGTGCCGATGTCGGTGCGCGAGGCCATCGAGGACGTCTACCGTCCGGCCCTCGTTGAGCTGATCAACGACCTTGAGGCCAAGGCCGACGAGTGGGCCGACCTGCCGATGCTGGCCAAGACTCACGGCCAACCCGCATCGCCCACTCGCCTGGGCAAGGAGATACGGGTGTTCAGCTACCGCTTGCGCCGCCAGTTGCAAGCCTTGGACGCTTGCCCGGTGAGCGGCAAATTCGGTGGCGCCACCGGCAACTTCAACGCCCACTTGACGGCTTACCCCGACATCGACTGGCAGCAGTTTGCCGCGCGTTTCCTGGAGGAGCGTCTGGGCATCGAGCGCGAGCAGTACACGACGCAGATCTCCAATTACGACAATCTGGCCGCGCTTTTTGACGCCCTTCGCCGCATCAACACCATTATCCTTGACCTCGACCGCGACATGTGGATGTACATCTCCATGGAGTACTTCAAGCAGCGCATCAAGGCTGGCGAGGTGGGCTCGTCGGCGATGCCCCACAAGGTCAACCCGATCGATTTTGAGAACTCGGAGGGTAACCTGGGGATGGCCAACGCTATTCTTTCTCATCTGAGCCAGAAGCTGCCGGTATCGCGCCTGCAACGCGACCTTACCGACTCAACCGTATTGCGCAACATCGGCGTGCCCATGGCCCACACCTTGATCGCTATTTCCTCGACACTCAAGGGTTTAGGCAAACTCCTGCTGAACGAGCAGGCGATCCACGACGATCTCGACAAGATGTGGAGCGTCGTTGCCGAGGGTATCCAGACGATCCTGCGTCAAGAGGGCTATCCCCACCCCTACGAGACGCTTAAGCAACTAACACGCACCAATACCAAGGTGACGGCTGAGAGTATCGCCTCGTTTATCGACACATTGGAGGTGAGCGACTCGGTTAAGGCCGAGCTTCACCGCCTGTCGCCCCACAGCTATACCGGTTATTGATGGAGCCTACGAAATCGATAGCCACGCAGGTGGCTCGGAAGATGGACCGCGGGGTATCGGAGGTGAACACGCTGATTGACGCCCTGGCGGGTATTTTGCGCGAGCAGTGCCAGCAATTGAACACGGTGGCCATTCCGGGCTTTGGGGCATTCGAGCCTGTGAAGGAGGATGAGAAGATCATCACCGACCTTTCCTCGGGCAAACGTATGCTGCTGCCACCCTGCGTCACACTCACGTTCAAGCCGTCGCACCTACTCAAGAAACGCCTCAATATCAAATGAATACGATACCATTGCCACAATTGGTGGAACTTCTGGCGCTGGCAACCAACACGTCGGAGGAGACGGCACGCGCGTTTCTCACATCGCTGTGGGACGTGATCGGCCAGGCGCTGGCTGATGGTCGGCAGGCCCGTATCAAGGGTATCGGCACGTTCGCCCTGGGTGGACTCAGTGGCGACCAACTGCAGTTTGTGCCCGATGAGGGTTTGGCCGAGGCTGTCAACTCGTCGTTCTCATTCTTCGAGCCGATGGAGCTGGGGGACGGGATTGATGAAACGATGCTGGAGGAGGTTGAGGAAGAAACGTCAGCTGAGCCTGGGCGGACGCCGACGCCTGTGGAAGCAGCTGAGGAGAGTGATGGCCGTCCAAGGCCGGCCCCCCTAAGGCATCCGCCGACGCCTGTGGAAGCAGCTGAGGAGAGTGATGGCCGTCCAAGGCCGGCCCCCCTAAGGCATCCGCCGACGCCTGTGGAAGCTGCTGAGGAGAGCGATGGCCGTCCAAGGCCGGCCCCCCTAAGGAGGCCGCATCCGTTGATTCCGCTGGGGGTGGGGCTTGTGGCGGGATTCGCGCTGGGGTTCTTTATCCCATGGCGTGGCGAAGGTTCGTCACAAGAGGTCATGCCTGCTGTCCCTGTGGATTCAATCGAGGTTGTGGAGGAGGAGGTCGGCGACACCACGTGGGTAACCCCGGCCTCGATAATGGAGGATTCGATCGAGATCATGGAAGAGGTTGTTGAGGCTCCGAAGGTGGTATACGACACGATTGGTCAGCGGCGGTTCTTGACGACCATGTCGCGCAAGTATTACGGCCGTTATGAGTTCTGGCCATATATCTATGAGGAGAATAAGGATAAGCTGGGGCATCCCGACCGCATCGCTCCGGGGACGGTGGTTGTGATTCCGCCAGCTGAGAAGTACGGGATCGACGCTGATGATCCTGAGTCGCTGAAAGCGGCTTCGCGGAAGATAGCTGAGATTTACGCACGGTTTTAGGGCTGCTTAGGCCGCTGAGGGCAGCGGCCCTCCCAGATTGGGCTGCCGCGAGGGGCTACTGAGGGCAGCGGCCCTTAATCCTTTATTCCTTTATTCCTTTAGATCTAAAGGAGGAAAGGATGAAAGGAATAAAGGAATCCGCTGAAAACTGAAAACTGAAAACTGAAAGCTATAGACGTTGCGAAGGCGCTACCCTCACGGGCAGCGCCTTCGCCTCTACTAAAACCTATACAAATTTTACTTCACAATTACTTTCCTTGCTGCCCCGTCGGCGCAACGCACGATGTAAACGCCCTTTCGGACTTTCACGGTGGTCTTGCCACGGGATATACGTTTGCCTTGGAGGTCGTAGACCTCGGGGTTGCGAGCCTCGCCGGTGATGTTGATCTGTCCGGGGGTTGAGTATACGCTCCATGCGGCCTTCTTGGCCTCATCCTTGAGGGCGTCGTTCACGCCGGTGGTGACGGTGAGGTTAAAGCCCTGGTCGCCGACAGCCGAGGTGGTGGTGACGGCGTCCTCCTCCACAGGCAGTGAGAAAGCCATGAGGTACTCTTTGGAGTTGGACACGGCGTAGAGGTTGTTGGCGTCATCCCACACAAAGTCGTTGATATTGGTACCCATTGTGTGGGAAACAGTGATTGCCTCGGTAAGGGTGGGGACATTGGAGTCGCTGTAAGTCAAGTCGTAAATTGTAAACTTGCCAGCTCCAGCCAAAGCCATCTTGGTGCAATCGTCGTTAAGACGGATGCCACCGCCACCTATCACAGTGGTATAATCCTTATATTTTTCCGTACCATCAGCGGCGATATAGACCAATGATGGATAGGACGTTGTGGGCGTAGCGCGGTGTTGCGACCACCAAATACCACCGCGGTTATCGTAAGCCACGTTGATAGAGGTATTAGTGATACCGTACTTGCCAGTTAGGGCAGCCACTGACGATGGAGCGGCACTCCATGATGCGTTGTTGCCGAGGGCGAACTCATTGGTGATAGTTCCAGCACCCGAACCTGCGAGGAACGTGGAGTTGCCCGAAGTCATGACGATAGAGAGATTGTCGCCTGTCCCTTTGACATCAAAGCCTACCAAAGCGCCTGAAAGCACATCATTATTACTGTTGTTCCAAGTAACAATACTTCGGTAAATTTTTAAAGTTCACGAGGCATAAGCCTCAAAGTTGTT
>JAJBVP010000075.1 GCA_020859755.1 Bacteroidales bacterium
CCCCACCCTCTTTTTTTACATGAACCCGCGACCACCGCGCTCCACACTCTCCTCCTCGACGGCTCCGGCACCTGTGTAGACCCGACGAGAATTAAGGAATAAGGGGGGGAGGGAGAGGAAAGGGCGCCCCGGTGAGGAGGCGCCCTTACGATTATCTATGCTGTCGGTGGGGTTATTTCACCTTGTCGACGATTGCCTTGAAGGCTGCGGGGTTGTTGAGAGCAAGGTCGGCGAGGACTTTACGGTTGATCTCGATGCCTGCCTTGTGGATGAGGCCCATGAGCTTGGAGTAGGTGAGGTCCTCGGTGCGTGCGGCGGCGTTGATACGCTGGATCCACAGGGCGCGGAAGTTGCGCTTCTTGTTCTTGCGGTCGCGGTAGGCGTAGGTGAGACCTTTCTCCCAGGTGTTCTTGGCTACGGTCCACACGTTCTTGCGGCAGCCGTAGTAACCGCGGGTGAGTTTCAGGATTTTCTTACGACGGGCGCGTGAGGCCACGTGGTTGACTGATCTTGGCATTTTACTTCTGTTTTGTGAGCGTCAGCGGCTTGATTGGCTCTTGGATGCTGGTCGCTCGGTTGATTAATTGGTTGGTTGATCTCGGATTAAAAAACGAAAGCTGAAATCGGCGGTACTATTTGAGGCCAAGTAATGCCTTTACATTGCCCTCATCAACTCTTGCAACGAGGCCGAAGTGGGTGAGATTACGTTTCTGCTTCTTTGTTTTCTTGGTCAGGATGTGACTTTTGAAAGCATGTTTTCTTTTGATTTTTCCTGAGCCGGTAAGGGTGAACCTTTTTTTGGCACCGGCGTTAGTTTTAACCTTTGGCATTTTCGTTAATAATTGAGTGGTTGTTAATATTTATCTTGGGCCAGCCTTCGGCCGTGGGATATTCGTTATGATTGTTTCTTTTTTGGGGAGAACATCATGATCATGCGCTTTCCCTCCAGTTGTGGCATCTGCTCAACGCGGCCGTACTCCTCGAGGTCGTTGGCGAATCGCAGCAACAGGACCTCGCCTTGCTCCTTGAACAGGATCGAACGTCCCTTGAAGAAGACGTAAGCCTTCACCTTGGAGCCCTCCTGTAGGAAGCCGATGGCGTGCTTGAGCTTGAAGTTGTAGTCGTGGTCGTCGGTCTGCGGGCCGAAACGTATCTCCTTTACTACGACCTTCGTGGCCTTGGCCTTCTGCTCCTTTTGGCGCTTCTTTTGCTGGTACAGGAATTTTTGGTAGTCCAAAATCTTGCACACAGGGGGCTGGGCGGTGGGCGAGATCTCGATCAAGTCGAGTTCCTGCTCCTCGGCGATGCGACGAGCTTCCTGAATGGTGTAGATACCAGGCTCCACGTTGTCGCCAACAAGGCGCACTTCGCGGGCGCGGATACGCTCGTTGATCGTGTAGGCGTCTTTGCCATTGTCTTTCTGGCCGGGGCGCGGGCGCGGGCCGTTGTTCCTCATTGGCGGGCGAGGACCCGTAAACATGGGTTTTTTCTCCATTCAGGCGGTTATTGGTTGGTCATATTCTCGACCTCGCGGGTCAATTCGTCTGCAAAGGTAGCAATTTTCATCGTACCTTTATCACCTTCGCCCTGTTTTCTTACCGAAACTTCGCCATTTGCCTCCTCTTTTTCGCCCACAATGAGCAGGTAGGGGATGCGTTTGATCTCGTTGTCGCGTATCTTGCGGCCGATTTTTTCGTTGCGGTCGTCCACGATCACGCGCACGTCCTTGGCCGTAAGTTCCTTAGCCACCTTGTAGGCGTAGTCGTTGAATTTCTCGCTGATGGGGAGGATCACGGCCTGGTCGGGGGCGAGCCACAGGGGGAAGCGACCGGCGGTGTGCTCAAGCAGCACGGCCACGAAGCGCTCCATCGACCCGAAGGGGGCGCGGTGGATCATCACGGGACGGTGCTTCTGGTTGTCGGCTCCGGTGTATTCCAGCTGGAAGCGCTCGGGAAGGTTGTAGTCCACCTGGATGGTACCCAGCTGCCAACGGCGACCGATGGCGTCCTTCACCATGAAGTCGAGCTTTGGCCCGTAGAAGGCGGCCTCGCCCAGCTCGGTGCGGGCGTTCAACCCCTTCTCGGCGCAAGCCTCGATGATGGCCTGCTCGGCAAGGTGCCAGTTTTCGTCCGAGCCGATGTATTTCTCCTTGTTGTTGGGGTCGCGAAGAGAGATCTGAGCCTCGAAGTTCTCAAATTTCAGTGCCTTGAAGATGTAGAAAATGATGTCCATCACCTTCAGGAACTCGTCCTTGATCTGGTCGGGGGCGCAGAAGATGTGGGCGTCGTCCTGCGTAAAGCCGCGCACGCGGGTCAAGCCGTGGAGCTCGCCGCTCTGCTCGTAGCGGTAGACGGTGCCAAACTCGGCCAATCGCAACGGCAACTCGCGGTAGCTGCGGGGAAAAGCCTTGAAAATCTCACAGTGGTGAGGGCAGTTCATCGGCTTCAACAGGTATTCCTCGCCCTCCTCGGGAGTGTGGATGGGCTGGAAGGAGTCCTTGCCGTATTTGGCGTAGTGACCCGAGGTGACGTACAGCATCTTGTTTCCGATGTGTGGGGTAATCACCTGCAGGTAACCGTATTGCTTCTGAATCTTGCGCAGGAACTGCTCCAGGCGGTCGCGCAGCGCGGCGCCTTTCGGGAGCCACAAGGGAAGGCCTGCTCCAACGTTGGCCGAGAAGGCGAACAATTCCATTTCCTTGCCCAGCTTACGGTGGTCGCGCTTCTTGGCTTCCTCAAGCAGCACCAGGTACTCGTCGAGCATCTTCTTCTTGGGGAAGGTGATGCCGTAAACGCGGGTCAACTGCTGACGCTTCTCGTCGCCGCGCCAGTAAGCGCCGGCCAACGACATCACTTTCACGGCCTTGATGGGAGCGGTCGAGGGGATGTGGGGGCCACGGCACAGGTCGGTGAACGCGCCCTGAGTGTAGGTGGTGATGTGGCCATCCTCCAGCTCCGAAATCAACTCGCATTTGTATGTCTCGCCACGGTCGCCGAACATTTTCAGAGCGTCGGCCTTGGAGATGTCGCGGCGCACGATATCTTCCTTCTTCTGGGCCAGCTCGAGCATCTTCTTCTCGATCTTGGGGAAATCCTCAGCGGTGATTTTGTGCTCACCCGGGTCGATATCGTAGTAGAAACCGTTCTCAATGGCTGGGCCGATGCCGAATTTCACGCCCGGATAAAGTTCCTGAAGGGCCTCGGCGAGCAGGTGGGCCGAGCTATGCCAGAAGGCGTGTTTGCCCTCGGGATCGTCCCATTTGAAAAGCTTGATCGAGGTGTCCTCGGTGATGGGGCGCGTAAGGTCCCATTCCTGACCGTTTACCGAAGCGGCCAGCACGTCCTGCGCAAGGCGCGGGCTGATGCTCTCGGCGATTTGCAACGGCGTCACGCCTGCTTCGTATTGCTTAACGTCGTTGTTAGGAAAAGTGATGGTTATCATATTGATAATTAATTATTTACATAGCAAATCTCGGGTCTCGGGACACACTGCCCCAAAATCCGACTGCAAAGTTACTAACTTTTCCGCTAACTGCCAAAGCCTTACAGCCACAATTTTAACAAAACCGCAATCTTGGATAACTATTTAACCAAAGGACATTTAAACACAAACGCCCACAAAATCGCTTCACAGAACTTTAACCTATGCTCGCCAGCTCGCTGAAAAACACCAAACCATCCGGATGGTTTTGTGTTTTTAGCGAGTTTACGAGCCTGATTTGGATCTGCAACTACTGATTTTGTGTAGGTTTGTGCTTCTTCGTGGTTAAAGTTACTTGGTCCAGGTGTTGATGTTGACTTCCGAGGGAGTGGCCGTGGCCTTGAAGTCGCTCTTGGTCACCTTCTCGCCTGTCTCGTTCTTATGCTGGGCCGAGGCAACCAGGTCGGAGTCCTCAAAGCAGAACAGGATTTTACCCACCTGTACAAAGGGTACCGAGCCCCACTCGTACACTGGCTTGCCGCCCAGGCCAATCAGGTCGTGGGCCGTTACCTGCCACGGCGACACCTGCTTGCCGTCCAATTCGACCAGCACGTTTGTGCCCTTCATAGCGCTCATCGAGCACGGTTTCGACCCCTTGCTCTCCACGATGAACCTGGCCGACATCTTGCCGTTCAACGTGCCCTCGTAGTAGTACATGTCGCCGTCCATCTCGTTCTCCTCTACCTTGTAGGTGAGTTTGTCGTACAGGCCTTCTACCTTCTCGGGGTAATCCTTCACGGGAGTCTTCATCGACAGATCGCCAATACCGTCCTTGGTCATCAGCAATCCGGCCGGCGCCTCAGGCTCCTGAGCCTCTTCCACCGAGTCGACAGCGGCGATCGAGTCGATAGCCTCGTCGGCAGCCTTCTCAGCCGCGCCGTTACCACCGCCACAAGCCGTCGTGGCCAGTAAACCGGCCAGCGCGACAAATCCAAAAAACTTCTTCATAAACACATGCTATTTAAGGTTAAACAATCTCATTTCCATAAACGTCAGCGTCAGCCTGGGCGGGCCGGCTCTTGGACGGCCCTCACGCGCCAGCAAAATTACCCATTTCCCACGACACCACCAAGCGCTATCGCACATGCTTGGTCACTTTGCCACCACGCCGCTCGAGATAGAACCCGTCAAGATTATACTTTTTATGGGGTGGGTTACTGGGCTGCGGGAAGGGTGATGTTCCTGATCTCGATCGTGTAGGGCGACGGGTTGAGCGACAGCTTGAACAGGGAGATCTTCGTAGCCGCCTTGTTGACGTTGAAGGTGAATACTGCCTTCACGGGCACGCCCTCGGGGAGTTTGCCGCTATATGCGCCCCATTGCTGGCCACCCAATGTCTGGCCCACTCGCTCGATGGTGTTGCCATCGTTGTCATAAACCGTGGCGCCGTAGCTGCCCACGTCGGAGTCGCCATTTACCGATGTGATCGTTATCGTCAGTGTGATGGTGTTGTCGGTGCGGGAAATCCCCTTGTAGGCCACGGCCAGGTCGGGGCAGTTGCAGCGCACAAATTCATCACATCCGAATTCATCAGATTCACGAAATTGCATCGCGTTAGCCTCGGGCGATGAGCCATGAGGTGATGTTGCGCTTATCCGACGAGAACGACACGCCGATTTTGTAGACCTCGCGTCCATCGGCGCTCCAAGCCAGTGGATAACCACGGTCGTCAATTTGCGCCAAAGCCTCCTCGGCAGTGCCGTCAAGCTTGAACTCGAAGATGTATACCCGCTGAGGCGTCTGGCACAGCAAATCTATGCGTCCACCGCTTACGGCGCGCTCGCTCTGAGTGGCTACGCCTGTCATCATGAAGAACATGTGCACAAGCCGGTGGTAGGTCTTCTCCTTGTCCTCGTTGTCCCAAAGGTGGTAAGGCACACTTCCCAACAGGCTCTGAAGGCTGTGCATCACCGCATCGATGTCACCGTCAAGAAAAGCGTCTTTGATGTCGAAGAGCGAATCCGACATCTCTATTTTGTTCATCCCCATGTATTCAGGCACCAGGTACTCGAGCAACGATTGTTTCACCTCGGCGTTGGGGTAGGTGAGCGTGTACCGCTCGTTCTTCGCGTCGCAGATTGTAAGATAACCCGTTTGGTAGAATAGGGGTATGGGATCGTGGTTGTTGTAAATATCTCCCAACCGTTCCTCGGTGACCTTAACTCCGTCGATCTCTGCCAAAGTATAACGGTTGTCCTTAAGGAAATCCACAAGGATCTTGGAAGTGCCCGACATCGCCCAGTAATTGGCCAGCCTCAGCTCATCCAAGCAGTTGACAAGACTAAATGGATTATAGACCAATACATTCTTTTGGGTAAATCGATATCCGTCGTATTTTTGTTTGAGTCGGATTAAAGTCGCGTCAACCGATTCGCTTTCCTCCTGTGCAAGAGCTTGTATGGCTTGTCCAAAGTTGGCCTTTAGTTCTTCTTGAGTAAAGCCGCATATTTCGGCATAACGAGGATCTAATGAGATATCCTTCAAGTTGTTAAGTCCCGAGAAGATGGTCACGTGACGGAAACGAGCCACCCCAGTGATGAACGTGAAACGTAGCAGCCCGCCCCTTCCCTTGATTTGGGAAAAGAATGGCCGCAGTACAGTAGTGTTCCTCTCCAACTGAGCCTCGTCGCGCAGCACGTCGACTAATCCTTTGTCATACTCATCGACCAGTACCACCACCCCTTTACCTGTGGTTCTGTAAAGCTGCTCGATGAGATTCCCAAACATCAACTCTGATGTGGCACAACCCGGCTCCGGGGCAAGATTATGCCGATTAAATTCCTCAATAATAAGCCTTTGAAGGCCATTTTCCAGCTTCACTTCAGTGTCGGCTCCGATAAGGGAAAGGTCGAGACGGATTACTGGATAGGGAACCCAATCCTTCTCCAACTCCATGATTTCCAATCCATCGAAAAGCTCCTTGCGCCCCTCGAAATAGGCCTGCATGGTGTCGAGCAGAAGGCTCTTGCCAAAGCGTCGGGGACGGGATAAGAAATATGCGTACTCCTTACGGGCAAGATCGTAAATCAATCCTGTCTTATCTACATAGGCGTAACCCTTTTCGCGGATTGTGGCGAAACTTTGTATGCCAATAGGCAATATTTGTTGTTGGGAAGTTCTCATGCCACAAATGTACAAAATATCTTCCTCACTACCAAACACTAATAAAGTGTCATGTCGTCGTTGGTGACGCGGGGGCGATAGGGGTCGAGGGTCTCCAACTCTATGCGGAGAACTCCAGGGGCGCCGTCCTTGGCTTTCCAATGGGAACGGAACTCTTCTAACAGGCTCTCCAAGCATCGCATCACGGTTTCCACTCCGTATTGGTATATTCGGTGGCCGGGAGCAGGAACGACCACGTTGCGCGAGCGCTCAAGCCACGAATCGATAAACTCCAGCGTCGCCTTGCGGTGACCCAGACGCAGCACCGTGAACGCGTAAATCAGGGATACGGCGGGGGAGTAATAGGCGTCAAATCCGGGTCGCTCCTCCTTGGTCAACTGGCGTTCAATGGCCGCGTATTCACCCGCGCAGTACATAGCCTCGATCATTGCTTCGAAGCCGTATGTAAGCCTTTCATGACGCCATGCGGCGCGCATCAGAGCCGAGGCCTCCACGAATGCTTGCTGTCGCATCATCTTGTTGGCCATCTCTACCAAGTTGGGCTGGTCGTTGATGTCGCTTAATTCGGGCCACAACTCCTCGAGGGTTTCGTCGGAATGGTCGATGTGAAGCAACAACGGCAGGGTATCGGAGGCGTCGGGCTGTGTGCGTATCACATTGAGATACAACTCGCGCGCCTTGTCCTCCTGGCCGGAGGTTTCGTAGATGACGGCAAGAGTGCGGGCAACCGAAGTGTTGTCGGGGTATTCTCGGTAGAGCGCCTCCAAATCCTGGCGTATTTCATCGTTGGCGAGGTCGTTGGCGAGCAGTACCAATTGGGCACGCAGCAACCGGGCCTCGGGGTTGGAGGGATTGATCGCCAATGCGTAATCGAGCGACTGCAGGGCATCCTCCACTTTCTCCTTCTCGGCAAGGGCTCGGGATTGCATGATCCAGAAATAGTCGGTGAACGGCTCCAGCGCGGTCAATTTCTCGGTGGCTTGCAGGATGGTGTCGTTATCGTGAGTTTCTGAAGCTTTGGAAGCGATTTCGTAGTAGAGAGTGGATGGGTAATCAAGCGACTTTTCCACCTCGGCTGCATGCTCGATGAGCCATTGTAGCTGACCGGTAAGGGCAGCGAAATCGACGACGCGGATAGCCTCCTCGTCGTCCAGAGGCTTGTATTTTTGTAGCAGGCGGGTGATGTCGCTACCCGTCTCGGGGTTGATTTTCTGGGGATTAAGGGTAAGGTCGAGGATTTCCCAGAGGATGTGTTGGCCATGAGGGCGCTGAAGGATTTCAACGGCCGAGGGGGTATCGCCCATGAGGTAGAAATAGAAGGCACGGCGCGCGTTGAGGTCCTCGCTCGAGGGGTGAAGGCGCGCGGCGAGCGACAGCACGGCCATGCGGGTCGCGTCGTCGTTTTGATCGCCGGCGGTGTCAAACACCTCAATCAGCGTCTCCTCGTCGTAGTAGCTTTCCAAGCGTCCGTCGAGCATACGCCGACGAAACTCCTCATATTGCTCAAATAGCTGGTCGTCTTCCTCCATGGGGTCGTTTTCTTCAGTTTTCAGCAGAATGCTCCTATAATCCTTTATACCTTTAAAGCCTTAATTCTTTATTCTTTATCCTTTCGCGTTAGCGACTGCTTTTTCCCAGGAGTCCTTCAGGGCGATCGTTCGGTTGAAGATCAGGTGCTCGGGGGTTGAATCGTAGTCGGGAGTGAAGTAACCGATGCGCTGGAACTGGAACTTTCGGCCCTGCACCTTGGCTTGCTCGGCCAGGAACGGCTCTACCTTGATACCGTCAACCACCTTCAATGAGTCGGGGTTAAGCATCTCGCGGAAGTCGCGGTCGGTCTCGGCGGCGGGATTTTCGACGTTGAACAGCCGGTCGTACATCCTTGCCGTCGCGTCGACAGCGTGGGGCGCCGACACCCAATGTAGAGTGCCTTTCACTTTGCGCTGCGAGCCGGGCATACCACTACGCGACTCGGGGTCGTATTCACAGTGAATCTCCACGATATTTCCCTCGGCATCCTTCACCACGTCGGTACACTTGACGATGTAGGCACCCTTTAGGCGCACCTCGCCGCCGGGGGTCATGCGGAAGAATTTCTTGGGAGGATTCTCCATGAAGTCGTCACGCTCGATGTAGATCTCGCGCGAGAACGGCATTTGGTGGTTGCCCTCCTCGGGTCGCTCAGGATTGTTCTCCATCTCGACCATCTCCACTTGGCCTTCGGGATAGTTGGTAATCAGCACTTTAACGGGGTTGATCACGGCCATACCTCGGGTGGCGATGGCGTTGAGGTCCTCGCGCACAGCGTGCTCGAGCAAGGAAACGGAGTTGAGGGCCTCAAACTTGGTGTAGCCGATCTTGTCGATGAAGTTGCGGATCGACTGCGGTGTGAACCCTCGGCGACGCATGCCCGAGATTGTTGGCATACGTGGGTCGTCCCATCCAGCCACCAATCCCTCCTTCACCAGCTGGAGCAACTTGCGTTTCGACATCACGGTGTAGGTGAGGTTCAGGCGGTTGAACTCAATCTGGCGTGGGCAATAGCTCTCATCGGCCAGTTCCTGCACGAAGTACTCGTATAGCGGGCGGTGAGGCACAAACTCCAAGGTGCAAATCGAGTGGGTAACACCCTCAAAATAATCGCTTTGGCCGTGGGCGAAGTCGTACATCGGGTACACTTTCCACTTGTCGCCGGTGCGGTGGTGGGGAGTCTTAAGGATACGGTACATGATCGGGTCGCGGAAGTGCATGTTGGGCGACGCCATGTCGATTTTGGCGCGAAGCACGCGTGCACCTTCATCAAACTCGCCAGCGTTCATCCTCTGGAACAGGTCGAGGTTCTCCTCTACCGAGCGGTCACGGAAGGGGGAATTCTGTCCGGCTTGGGTAGGAGTGCCCTTCTGAGCGGCTATTTGCTCGGACGTCTGGTCGTCGACGTAGGCTTTACCCTCCTTGATCATGCGGATAGCCAAATCGTATAGCTGGGGAAAATAGTCGGAAGCGTAATACTCGCGGTCGCCCCAGTCGAAGCCGAGCCAGTGGATGTCCTCACGGATGGAGTCGACGTATTCCACATCCTCCTTAACGGGATTGGTGTCGTCGAAACGCAAGTTGCAGGTGCCACCGAATTTCTCGGCCACACCGAAATCCATGCATATGGCCTTGGCATGGCCGATATGAAGGTAGCCGTTGGGCTCGGGCGGGAAACGGGTGTTCAGGCGTCCTCCGTTCTTTCCGGCTTGAAGGTCGTCCCACACGATTTGTTCCACAAAGTTCAATCCTTTCTTCTCGTTCTCCTCGGCAGAAGAGGGAGTGCTGTTCTCGGCCATAGTGATGTTGTTTTTTGTTTTGAGCGACAAAAGTACGAAAAATAGTTAATACTACAAAAAAGTCGTGCGCATGGACGGTAGCCACACGCACGATCAGTAGACATTGTTTCTACGATAGAAGTTTAGCGGGGGATCTCCTTGGTGACGGTGGAGCCGCGGCGGATGATCACGGGTTGGCCCGGTACTGGCTCAGCCAAGCGACGTCCCATCAGGTCGAAGTACTCTACGGGAGCGTCATAATCGTCGCCTACCACGACGTTCTCTATGCCCGACGACAGATTGCCGTCGTAGGTGTACACGGCTCCGTCAACGAGTGCCAAAGAGTTGGTTTGTGTCGATTCTTTCCCGGAGCTGAAGCAGATTTTGGCCGATGAGCTGAGGGGATAATCGGGGGTAAACTCGATATAATGGGTGTACTCAAGGTCATTACCCAGAGCCTTGAGCGAGACTGATGAAGCTGTGTCTTTGGCTGTCATCTTTGAGCCGGGGAAAGCACCCAGAGGACAGAAGGCAGCCCCGGGAATCGGGTAGTCCTCCACATTGCTCTCCTCAACATAGCAGTACACCTTGGACCACGGCGAGGCTTGCAAGTCGTTGAAATATATAGTATAGCTGCCGTAATCGGGTCCCGGAATCACCCAGTAGGGAAGCTCAGCCGCGGGCGTGGCGTCGGCCGTTGGCTCGGTGGTAATTCCCGAGTAATCGCCCCACTGTTGCGTGAGCCACGAGATCTTGGAGTTGAGGTGGTTGACCACTACGGCCTTTTTGGAGGCCATGTCGCGGTTGTCGGCGCTGTAGGAGCCTCCGCTAATGGTTACCCCTTTCCACCGATTGTAATCGTAGGTTGCAGCAGTGGTGATGCGCGTAACGTAGGTGTCGATATCGCTAAGGATGCCGTCGTAGCAGTTGTTCATGAAATATTTCCACCAAGCCTTTACTTGGGTCATGAATTTCTCGTTCAACACCATCGAGGTGATCCAGGTGTTGCCGTAGGCGTCGCAGTTGTAGAAGTAATCGCTTGTGGATCCGTTGAAAGCGTTGCCACAGTCCCATAACGGGGTGAAATGCCACTTGCCGTATCCATCTTCCTCGCTGTAACGGTCACGGTAGAGATAAGTGGAGCCGTGGTAGCTCTCCCAGTGGGAAATGATCTCATTGACGATATAATACTTGGCCGCGTCGTCAAGATCCATGTAAGCCCAGAGGTCATCGCTGGCGTTACAACTTCCCACAGCGTTGTTCATGGCGGTGAACTGCTGAGTGATGAAGAGTTTTTGGAGGTCGGAATACACCTCTGGGGTGTCGAAGGTGATGCGCAGCTTGTCGTAATTGTGGCCACGTGAGCAATGGGCTTCGTCCATCTGTATCTGGTTGTCGTCATCGTAGTTGTCAAGCTCGACCAGATAGCCACCCGAGAGATCGGCTCGAGCGGTTGCCTCGTCGTCGAGTTCCTCGATGTCAACGCGGCCGTCGCCCACGCGTATGGATTCTGTCAAGAAATACAATCCTCGATAATCTCCGTTGATGATCACCTCCACGGGCTGCATGCCGGGTGTCCATGGAAGGCCCATTCGTTGGCCAAGATTGAAACCCACGAAGTTGCGCAGGTAACCGCAATTGTCGTCGGCGTGGGCCAGGATTGCATAGTGTTTGCTCTTGGAGGAGGTAAGGCCCAGCATGTCCTGCTTCTTGCCCAATTTCAGCTTGAACGGCTTTTTGGCGAACCCTGTGCGTGTCCAGTTGCCGCGGGCCTTCATCTCCAGTGGCAGGGGCTTTTCCTCGCTTCCTATAGCCTTGTACCCCTCGGTCGACGCGTAGGTGCATCCCTGGGGTATCTCCAGCCAATAGTAGCCCGGGCGATAATCTTTGTCGCTGAGGTCATAGGCTATCACCTGGTTGTTGAGAGTGGCCGAGGATGAGGGATAACCGTCGGCATCCACTGGCACGCCGTTGTCGTCGACCAGCGTGGAGCCCGACGAGTCGGTGTTGTATATATTAATGTGTAGAATAGGCAGCGTGCCCGTGCAGGGGCTGCTACTTTCACCGATGATGTCGGAAACACCGTCCCAGAAGGTGATTGTGCCAGTGGAGAGCTTGAAAATTATTTGCCCCGACTCGCCGTAGTCGAAATCGGTTGCCAAGGTGCAATTGGAGTCGGTGCCGCTGGTAAGCTCAGTCGCCGTGTTAACGGCGATGCCTGTTACGCCGCCGTAGTTGACATCGCGCCAATTGGCATCGGCTATCTTCCATTGATTAGAGGCTGAAAGCGACTTCCCCTTCAGCACATAGGTGTCGCCGTCGTCGGAGGAGAATTTCCAAGACTCGTCGGCGCCCCAGTTGCTGGCATGATTACCTCTCAGGTATATATCAGTAGCCCAAGCCGACGAAACAACCATGGCCGCGGCCAGCATCACGCATAATCTATTCTTCATAAGTGGTAATGGTTAATTGAGTGTATAATATCAGAATCACAAGTATTTTACAGCCTTGCGTAAAAGTCCACCGCAAAGACACGAAAAAACCGGGACACCTACAAATCCCTGTGTTGAAAAATTTGATTATGTGGGGAGGTGATACT
>JAJBVP010000232.1 GCA_020859755.1 Bacteroidales bacterium
AACAGCCCGGGATTTAATTTTTGTCTGCAAGACGTCCCGTTTCGGATGGTTACCGTTAGATTATGCCCATGTCGGGCGAACAAGAAATCCCCCGGGGCCGAAGCCCTGGGGGATTCTCTACTATGAAAAGTTGATGTGGAATCTACTGGATGTCGAGATTATTTAGCGTTCTCGAGGGTGCAGATAGCTACACGGTTCCAGCTCTCCTCCTCGAACATGTGGCCGATGCCCTCGCCCTCAGCCGTGATGCGGTCGGCGGCGATTTTGTACTTGTTCTCGAGGGAGGTCTTCACGCTCTGAGCGCGAGCGGCAGCGAGTTTCTCGTTGAGCTCGAGCGAGCCTTCGGGAGAAGCGTAACCCTTGATGACAACCTTAGCGTCGGGGTGGTTCTTGAGGTAAGCGGCGATCATCTCTACGTTGGGCTGCTGATCAGCGGTGATCTTGGAGCTGCCCACCTTGTAGAATACGTAGCGAACGGAGTTGTTGTTGTTGGTAACAACCTCTTTAACGACAGCCTTGCGAGCCTCGCAAGCGGCGAGCTCAGCGGCGAGGGCGTTAGCCTTGGCCTGCCAGTCGTTGCAAGCGGCGTTGCAGCCGTCGAGCTGACCCTGGAGGTCGGCGATGCGAGCGTTGAGGGCGTCAACCTCAGCCTGGTCGTAGGGACGAACGCAGGTGAAGCCGGGGTTGATGTTGTAGCTAACAGAAGCCAGGAGCTGGAATGCGGCACCGTGCACGTCGTAAGCGCAGGAGGTGTTGTCCCAGTTGCCGTCGGTCATGTTGAAGTTAACGCGGGGCTTGAGGGAGATGGTGAGGTTCTCGGTAGCGTTGTAGTTGAAGTTCAAGCCTACCGAAGTCTGGAAGTAGTTCCAGTCACCTTTTTTATTCTGGGAGTTGAACTTGCCGCTCTTGCAAATTTCCTGACCCCAACCTGCACCGGCAACAGCCTCGATGTCGAAGTAGCGGTGCTTGCAGTGGTAGCCGCAGAAGAGGTTGAACAGGTTTACCTTGCCGTAGAGACCTACGTAGAGGTTGTCGAAAGCGAGCTTGTTGCTTACACCGCCGTTTACGGTAGAGGTGTTGATGCCTACCTGGCCCTCAACGCCCATGCCGAATACGGGAGTGATCTGCTTGTCGAGGTGGAGACCCCAAGCAGCACGCATGTTCTGGAAGAAGGAGTGACCCTTAAGGGGGCTAACTACACCGCCGTCCACGCCGATCGACCAATTGTCAACGAAACGAGGAGTTGCGATGGCTTGATCCTGTGCTGATGCCGACATTACGCCGAATGCCAAGGCAGCAATGAGTAATGATTTTTTCATTTTGTAAGGTAGATAACGTTGTTAAAATCGGCACAAAGATACGATGTTTGTGAAAAATAACCAAGACTTTTTATTAAATTTTAGCCAAATTGTAAAATCACCGAGTAATAATTAATGCTAAAATTCTTACCTTTGTCGCGAAATTATGAAGAATTTAGGCCGTTTAACGTTAACATTTGCCACTTTATGGGCATTTTTCCACTCCTTTGCCCAATCCCCCGAGGAACCCTCCGACACCCTACGCGAGGTGACGGTAACCCAACACAAAGGTGTTACAAAACTGCGCGGACGAGCCGACAATACACATATCATCTCTTCGGCCGAGCTCAAAAAGGCCGCTTGCTGCAACCTCGGCGAGAGTTTCACGACCAATCCCTCGGTCGACGTGGCCTACAGCGACGCCGCCACGGGCGCCAGGCAGATCAGATTACTGGGGTTGGCCGGCACCTACGTGCAGATGCTTACCGAGAACATCCCCAACCTGCGGGGCGCGGCATCGCCATTCGGGTTGAGCTACATCGCCGGGCCATGGATGCAGTCGATATCGGTGTCCAAGGGCGCATCGTCGGTCAAAAACGGCTACGAGGGTATCACCGGGCAGATCAACATCGAGATGCGCAAGCCGCAAGGTGACCAATCGGTGTCGGCCAACGGATACGTCGACCATCTGGGCAAAGCCGAGGTCAACGCCGACGGCAATATCCACATCACCGACCGACTGTCGACCGCACTGCTGCTGCATGGCGAGAACTCGTTCGCCGGGCATGACGAGAACCACGACGGTTTCCTTGACATGCCCAAGGTGAGGCAAGTGGCGGTGATGAACCGCTGGGCGTGGATGGGTTCCGACATCGTGTGGCAGGGTGGCGTGAAGTTCCTTCAGGAGCGACGTCGCTCGGGCCAGGACAGCCACCACTCTTCCACCAGCTCTTCCGAAAATCCCGGGACTCCCGAGGATCTCCCCTTATATATAATTAATGTGGAGACGCGGCGCTGGGAGGGCTTCAGCAAGCAGGCTTGGATCTTCGACTCAGCCAACGACGGCAACCTCGCCCTGATCCTCTCCGGCTCTTACCACGATATCGACGCCCGCTACGGCGAGCGGCGCTACGACGGCAAGCAGGGCCACCTCTATGCCTCGCTTATGCTGGAGCGCAAATGGGGACCCACACACTCGCTATCTTGCGGATTGTCATGGAATTACGACCACTTCGACGAGGGGATGTTAATAGGTGAAGAGGTTAATAAGTTAATTGATTATAAAAACATTGAGGCCGTTACCGGATGCTATGCACAGTACACCCTGAATGTCGACCGTAAGTTGCTGATGATGGCGGGATTGCGCTACGATTACTCGTCAATTTACGGTGGGATGGTGACGCCGCGCCTTCACGCCCGCTGGAATCCCCGCGACGAGGTGACCGTCCACGGCTCCATCGGTCGCGGCTACCGCACGCCCCACCCCATGGCCGAGTGGCACAACCTTATGGCCGCTTCTCGCCAAATAGTTCTCCCCGAGCGAGTTGTCCAAGAGGACGCATGGAATATGGGTATCGGCGTGGACGGATTGGTCCCCGTGGGCAGCAAGACGCTCAACTGGGGCGTGGAGTATTATTTCACTCGTTTCAACCACCAGCTCGCGGTCGACCTCGACAGCGACCCCCATGCGGTGATCTTCCGCAACCTCGACCACGGCAAGGCCCGGTCGCACGTGGTGCAGGCCGAACTCTCATTCAACCCCCGTCGCGACCTGGCTCTCACCGTCGCTTACCGCTACACCGACTCGCGCACCGACTTCGGTCGCGGAATGATTGCCAAGCCATTGACCTCCAAGTCAAAAGGCCTGTTCACCGCATCGTGGACACCCCGCATGGGAATCTGGCAAACCGACCTCACCCTCGCCATCAACGGTGGGGGCCGAATGCCCACGCCCTACACCGGGGCCGACGGGACCCCCGCATGGGGCTCTACCTACCACGCCTACCCCGCGCTCAACGCACAGGTAACCCGCAACTGGCGACACTGGAGCGTCTACGTGGGCGGCGAAAACCTCACATGCTTCAAGCAAAAAGGGCCCATCGTGGGCGCCTCGGCCCCCTGGGGCGACACCTTCGACGCCACGATGGTCTACGGTCCGCTCCACGGCGCCATCGTCTACGCGGGCTTCCGATACAATTTCACCCACTATTAACTCGTTATTAGTTGTAAGGAATTAGTAGTTTAAAGGAGTTAGAAGAGTATATTTTCTAGTTAATGGTAAGGCTCTTCCCCTCTCAGCTACCAACTCCTTAAAACTGCTAATTCCTTAAAACTTAAAATGATATGAGAAAATTAGCTTTAGCTCTTAGCCTTTTGGTGGCTGTTGTGGCCTGGGCCGCAAAGCCTGCCACCGTTGTGTTCACCGTCGCGCCGGCCATGTCGTGCCAGAACTGCGAGAAGAAAATCACCGAGAACCTGCGCTACGCCAAGGGCGTGACCGACATCGTCACCACGCTGAAGGACAACACCGTCACCGTCACTTACAATGCGGATAAAACCACCGTTGACGCCCTGCAAGCCGAGTTCAAGAAAATCGGCTACACCGCCACGGAAGTGAACGCCACTACCGCCAAGGCCACACCCACCAAGGCCAAGAAGGGAGCTTGCTGCAAGGCCGAGGGCACCTGCGCCACTAAAGCCGAGGGCACCGGCGCTACAAAAGCTGAGAAAGCCGCTTGCTGCAAGGCTGAAAAGGCCACTTGCACGGAGAAAAGCGCGAAATAGCGCTGATTTTGTGGGATTGGCACGAAATTTGTACCTTTGTACTCTAAAACCAAGTAGAAAGCAACGAATATGTCAATCGACAACATCATCTCGCAGGCCGTGAGCCGCGCCGTCAAGGAGTTGTACCAAGTGGAAGTGGCTCCCGAATCGATTGTTCCTCAGGCTACCCGCAAGGAGTTTGAGGGCAACCTCACTGTGGTCACTTTCCCCTGGGTGAAGGCCGCTCACAAGGCCCCCGAGGCAGTGGGTACCGAAATCGGCCAGTGGCTCGTCGACAACGAGCCCGCGGTCGACCGTTTCAATGTCATCAAGGGCTTCTTGAACATCGTTATCGAGCCAACGTTCTGGAACTCAGTGCTTGAGCATATCGCAAACACTCCTGATTGGGGCATTACCAAGGCTACCGACGACAGCCCCCTGGTGATGGTCGAGTACTCCTCTCCCAACACTAACAAGCCCCTCCACCTGGGCCACGTGCGCAACAACCTGCTCGGCTACTCGCTGTCGCAGATCCTCAAGGCGTGCGGCAATCGCGTGGTGAAGACCAACATCGTCAACGACCGCGGCATCCACATCTGCAAGTCGATGCTCGCATGGCAGAAATGGGGCGACGGCGCCACCCCCGAGTCGACCGGCAAGAAGGGCGACCACCTCATCGGCGACTTCTACGTTCTCTTCGACAAGCACTTCAAGGAGGAGGTCAAGGAGTTGATGGCCAAGGGAATGAGCGAGGACGAGGCCAAGGCCGCGTCGCCGCTGATGGCCGAGGCTCGCGAGATGCTCCGCAAGTGGGAGGCCAAGGACCCCGAGGTGCGCAAGCTCTGGGAGATGATGAACCAGTGGGTGTACGCGGGTTTCGACGCCACCTACAAGCGCATGGGCGTCGACTTCGACAAGATCTACTACGAGAGCGACACCTACCTCGAAGGCAAGGAGAAGGTGCTCGAAGGCCTCGAAAAAGGCATCATGTACCGCAAAGAGGACGGCTCGGTGTGGGCCGACCTTACCCCCGACGGCCTGGACCACAAGCTGCTGCTCCGTAGCGACGGCACCTCGGTGTACATGACCCAGGATATCGGCACGGCCAAGCTCCGCTATCAGGACTTCCCCATCGATCGTATGATCTATGTCGTTGGCAATGAGCAGAATTACCACTTCCAAGTGCTGTCGCTTCTGCTCGACAAGCTCGGCTTCCGCTGGGGCAAGGATCTCGTGCATTTTTCCTACGGCATGGTCGAGCTCCCCGAGGGCAAGATGAAGAGCCGCGAGGGCACCGTGGTCGACGCCGACGACTTGATGGACGAGATGGTCACCACAGCCAAGCAAGTGTCGAGCGAGCTGGGCAAACTCGATGGCTACACCGAGGAGGAGGCCGACCAAGTGGCTGAGACCGTGGGCCTTGGCGCGCTGAAATATTTCCTTCTCAAGGTCGATCCCCGCAAGAACATGACCTTCAACCCCAAGGAGTCGATCGACTTCAACGGCAACACCGGCCCCTTCATTCAATACACCTACGCGCGCATCCGCTCGGTGCTCCGCAAGGCTGAGGCCGAGGGCTTCAAAATCGGCAACTACGCCGGAGTGAAACCCCAGGAGAAGGAGATTGCCCTTATCCAGTCGCTCGCCGACTTCCCCGCCATCGTGCAGGAGGCCGGAAAAAGCTACTCCCCCGCGCTGATCGCCAACTACGCCTACGACCTTGTGAAAAGCTACAACCAGTTCTACCACGACTTCTCAATCCTCAAGGAGGAGGACGAGGCCAAGCGCTCGCTGCGTCTCGCCCTGAGCGACGCTACCGCCCGAGTGGTGAAAACCGCGATGGGGCTGCTCGGAATCAACGTGCCTGAGCGGATGTAGTTGAAAGTTGAAAGTTGAAAGTTTAAAGTTTAAAGTTAATGGCTTAGGCTTTTGAAAGTGAAAAAGTTATAATAAAGAAATTATTAATCCCCCTCTCTAAAATATGGATAATTATTTCAACCGCAACGAAAACAACGTTTACTCCCACGCTGAGTTTCAGCGTAGCCTCGACCAGCACGTGTCGAGCGTGATGAAAGGCGTATACCTGAAAATGGCCCTCGGATTGGTCGTTACTGCGCTCGTGTCGCTGTTCTGCGCCAACTCCTACGCCTACCTCAACTTCATGATGCAGAACACCTGGGCGATGTGGGTGATCTTCGGCATTCAATTTGTGATGGTGATCGCCATCTCGGGTGCTATCAACAAGCTGTCGTCGCCCGTGGCCGCGCTGATGTTCTACATCTACGCGATATTGATGGGCCTGTGGATGGCCCCGCTATTCTGGGTATACACGGGTGATAGCATCGCCAAGACGTTCTTCATCACGGCCGGCACTTTCGGCGCGATGACCGTCTACGGCTACTGCACGACGCAGAACCTGGCCAAATTCGGCTCCATCCTCATGATGTTCCTCTTCGGCCTGATTATCTGCATCATCGTCAACCTGTTCATGAAGTCGTCCACCCTCGATTGGATTATCTCGGGCGCCGGCGTGCTGATCTTCATCGGGCTTACCGCCTGGGACACCCAGCAGATCAAGCAGATGGCAGCCACGTCGCCCGGCGCTGGCGACGGTCGCCTCTCCACCCTGGGCGCGCTGAGCCTCTACCTCGACTTCATCAACCTCTTCCTCTTCCTGCTCCGCTTCTTCGGCGGCTCCCGCGACTAACAGGCTGGCCCCCAGCAACCTCTTTCCTCCTTTATTCCTTTATTCCTTTAAAGGATGAAAGGATGAAAGGATGAAAGGGGGCCCAAAAACCAAAAAACCGAAAACTGAAAACTTATTTCCAATATTATAAGGAGATTATCTCGCTTGGCTGCCCGGTGTTGATCGGGCAGCTTGGCATGATAGCCGTTGGGTGGGCCGACAACATCATGGTGGGCCACTACTCGACGGCCGCCTTGGCTTCGGCCTCATTGGTAAATAACATTTTCAACGTCGCCATCTTCGCTTGCATCGGTTTCACCTACGGCATCACCCCGCTTGTGGGCGCGTTGTACGCCCAAAAGCGGCAATGGGACATCGGAGCCACGATGCGCAACGCATTGGTTATCAACCTCGTGTTCTCGCTACTCGTGGCCGCGGTGATGGGGATTCTCTACCTCAATCTTGAGCATTTGGGCCAGCCCGAGGAACTGATGCCGATCGTGAAGCCCTATTACCTGATTTACCTTGCCGGATTACCCGCCGTGGCACTCTTTGGCGTGTTCGCGCAATGGAGCTACGGTATCACCCGCACCAAGCCACCCATGTGGATCATTTTGGGCTGCAACGCGTTGAACGTCGTTGCCAACTATGCCTGGATTTTCGGCCATTGGGGATTCCCCGAGATGGGCCTGACGGGCGCCGGATGGGCCACGTTCATGGCACGCTGGCTGTCGGTGATCATCATCGCGGCCATGTTCATGCAGCGTGAGGAGTTTGCCGAGGCCCGTCGCGGCCTTCGGGAGTCGCGGCTCAACCGCTCCACAAGCCGCAAGGTGTGGGCTACGTCGTGGCCGGTGATGGCACAGATGGTGTGCGAAAGCGGCTCGTTCACGATCTGCGCCGTGATGGTGGGATGGCTCGGGGCGATCGAATTGGCCTCGTTCCAGATCATGATCATGCTCGGCACGCTCGGTTTCTGCGTCTACTATTCGATGGCAACCGCCGTGGCCGTGCTCGTGTCCAACGCCAAAGGCCTCGACGACCGACACGCCATGCGCCGCATCGCCTTCTCGGGCTACCACATCATCCTGGCGCTGGCCTTGGTCGCTTCGCTGATATTCGCCTTCCTGGGCCACCCGATCGTCCACTTCTTCACCGAGGACGCTCTGGTGATCGCCTGCACCTTGACGCTCATCTTCCCTCTGATTTTCTATCAATTGGCCGACGCAACCCAGATTACCTTCGCCAACGCCCTGCGCGGCACCTCGCGCGTCAAGCCCATGATGTGGATCGCCCTGCTGAGCTACATAATCGTGGGATTGCCAGTGACTTACATTTTCGGCTTTACCTTCGGCTGGGGCATCGTGGGTATAGTGTTCAGCGTGTCGGTGCCGTTGATTATGGCGGCGTCGCTATTTTTATACTATTTCTTGAATACCACTAAGCTCGTGCAATCGTTTAATCGACCCCTCGAATACACGAGTAAACGAATGCACGAATAAACGTTAATACCATGGAACCGATAATCACCCAAGAGATGATAGGCGACTCGCCACGCATGTGGAGGCTGTACCTGCGCGTGGGTCCCAGCGACCTTCACGTCATGCTCTACAACATCGCCACCGATAATATGCTCATCCACCGC
The DNA here is from genome assembly GCA_020859755.1 of Bacteroidales bacterium. Lineage (GTDB taxonomy): Bacteria > Bacteroidota > Bacteroidia > Bacteroidales > Muribaculaceae > JAJPXC01. Next base: position 8,393 of record JAJBVP010000232.1, read on the forward strand.
CAATTACCCTTGAACACCGCTGAGGGATTGGTCAAGGGATTGGAGCAAGCTGTCTACGACAATCCAGCGCTGCTGGGCGACTTCAGCCGGGTGGAGGCAGTGGTAGAGACCAATCGCTTCACGCTTATTCCCAACGAGATAACCGACGATGAAACTCGCCGCCGCATTTACGACACCGTTTGTCCCTCGGGCGACAATGCCGAGGAGGTAGTGTACAACGACCTTCCGGGGCTCGACTGCGTATTGGCCTGGGGCGCCGACGCCGAGTTGATACACTTCCTGCGCCGCACGTTCAACAATCCCCGGTTGCACTGCCATCTGGCACCGCTATGTCGCTACTTCCACGACAAAAGCCGCATCGGCAACTCAGGGAAGATGTACGCTCACCTGCGCCAGGGGGCGGTCGACATCATGTCGTTCGGCCGCGACACAGTACGCATAGCCAACACCTACCCAATCCACGACACGATGGACGCCGCTTATTACATCATCGCGGCGCGCAAGGCGTTAGATCTCAACCCACAGACCGACGAGCTCCTCCTCGCCGGCGACGCCCGCGAGCGCGAGCGACTGATGCCAGTACTGCGCGAGTACCTGGCCTACGTGATGCCAGCAATCTTCCCCTCGCTGATGTACAAGGCCGGCAAAGAGGCCCTCGATACCCCATTCGATCTCATCGTGCTGCCACTTTGTGAGTAATCAGTTTTCAGTTTTCAGTCTTCAGTCTCCAGTTTTCAGTGATGTGGAAAGAACTTCTACTAACTACTAAAAACTTCTAATTACTAAAAACTTCTCCATGAGAATAATTAGAGGAAAATACGGGCGACGCCGCTTCCAGGTGCCCACCAACATCACCGCGCGACCCACCACCGACTTCGCGCGCGAAAATATATTCAACGTAATCGAGAACATGGTCGACCTCGACGGCGCCACGGCTCTCGACCTCTTCGCCGGCACCGGAGCAATTAGTTTTGAGTTGGTGTCACGCGGCTGCGCGTCGGTCACCTCAGTAGAGAAGGCCGCCACACAAGCCCGATTCATCCAGAAAGTGGCCAGCGAACTCAAGGCCACCGACACCCACTCGCTCGTGCGCGGCGACGCCCTGAAATTCGTGGCCGCCTCACGCCGCCATTACGACCTGATTTTCGCCGATCCCCCCTACGATATGCCCAACTTCGACGAGGTCGCCCCGGCCGTCATCGCCATGGTCGAGCGCGCTCAGAGCGACTCCGACACCCTCTTTATCCTCGAGCATTCCTCCAAGCGCGACTACTCCCACCTCCCTTATTTCCACTCCCATCGCGCCTACGGATCGGTGAATTTCTCCCTCTTCCTCATCCCGGGGAATCCCGAGAATCCCGGAAATCCCGAGAATTCCGAAAGCCCCGAGAATCCCATAAGTCGCGCCGAGCAATGAATATCTACCGCGTCAGGGTAGGCAGCAACGCCCCCGACCGCATGGCGCGCGTCGAGGAGGCTATACGGCGGCTCCCCGCTGTGGACTGGCGCAGCGAGGTAGTGGAGAGCCCCGACTGGCGTTGCCCTGACGACCCCGATGCGATGATTTACGCCAACGCCGAGGTCACTTGCCACAGCCTTCTACCCCGCGACCAATTCCGCGCCCTGCTCAAGTCGATAGAAACCAAGATGGGGCGCGATCGCTCGCACCCCACCTTAGTGTCCATTGACCTCGACCTGCTGTGATTATTTTTCTTGGCGGGCGGAAGGATTGGCGTTGATCTTCTCGAGCACGGCGGCGTCGAGCACGGCGATCGTGGCCAGGTTGATGATGTCGCGCACGGGCTGGTCCACGCCGATGAAGTGCACAGGTTTGTTCAAGCCCATCTGAATCGGGCCGATAGCGTCGCCCAAGCCCATCTCGAGCATCATGCGGTAGGCCGTGTTGGCCGCCGACAGGTTGGGGAAAATCAGCGTGTTGACGTCCTTGCCTTTGAGACGGGTGAAGGGGAACGCCTCGTCGCGCTGCTCGCGGTTGAGGGCGTAGTTGACCTGCATCTCGCCGTCGATGGGCAGCTCGGGATAACGCTCCTGCATGCGCTCCACGACGTTGTGTACCGTCTGGCACTCAGGCTCGCGCGACGAGCCGAAGTTGGAGTAGCTTACCATCGCCATCACGGGGTCGTGGGCGAAGTACTCCACCGAGTTGCGGGTCAAGCGGGCCACGTCCATCAGGGTCTCCTCGTCGTTGCCGTGGTTGACCATGGTGTCGGCCAAGAAGTATGTGCCGCGCTTGGTGTTGAGGATATGCATCGACGCGAAGTGTTTGTAGCTGGGACGGATGCCGATTACCTCCTTGGCGATCTCGGTGGCCTTGTCGTTGGCCGAGTAGGTGCCAGCGATGAACGCGTCGGCCTCGCCTGATTCAACGAGCATCATGCCGAAGTAGTTGCGGTCGAACATCTTCTCCAACGCCTCGCGGTAGGTCAAGCCGTGACGCTGGCGCTTGGACGACAGCTCGGTGGCGAAGCGGTGGCGACGGTCGGCCTCGCGGTCGTGGCGCAGGTTGATGATCTCGATGCCCGAGATGTCGAGGCCCAGGCGCTCGGCGCGCTTGGCGATCATCTCCTCGTTGCCCAAAAGGATGGGGATGCATATGCCCTGGTTGCGTGCCGAGACGGCCGCGCGCAGGGTGTTGTCGGTGTTGGCCTCGCCGAAGACGACGCGCTTGGGGTTGGAACGGGCCTGGTCGGCGAAACGGCGCGTGAGCTTGTTGTCGTAGCCCATGAGCTGGCGCAGGCGATTTTCGTACTGTTTCCAGTCGGTGATGGGGCGACGGGCCACGCCGCTCTCCATCGCGCCGCGAGCCACGGCGGGAGCCACCGTTGTGAGCAAGCGGGGGTCAAGAGGCTTGGGCAGGATATAGTCGGGACCAAATTTGAGGTTGGTCATGTTGTAGGCTGCGTTCACCACCGAGGGCACGGGCAGCTTGGCCAGGTCGGCGATGGCGCGCACGGCGGCCAATTTCATCTCCTCGTTGATGACGGTGGCACCCGAGTCGAGCGCGCCGCGGAAGATGTAGGGGAAGCCCAGCACGTTGTTAATCTGGTTGGGGTAATCGCTGCGGCCGGTAGCGAAGATCAGGTCCTTGCGGGAGGCCATAGCCTTGTCGTAGGCAATCTCGGGATCGGGGTTGGCCAAGGCGAACACGATAGGCTTGGGAGCCATCGACTGGAGCATCTCGGAGGTAACCACGTCCTTTACCGAGAGGCCCAGGAACACGTCGGCGCCCACCATGGCCTCGGCCAGCGTGTGGATAGGGCGGTCGGTGGCAAACTCGCGTTTCTGCGGATTCAAGTCCTTGCGCTCGGTGTTGATCACGCCCTTGGAGTCGCACATCACGATGTTCTTGGGGTTGACGCCCAGGGCAATGTATAATTTTGTACAGGAAACCGCGGCGGCTCCGGCTCCGTTCACCACCAGCTTGATGTTCTCGATCTTCTTGCCTTGAATCTCGAGAGCGTTGAGCAAGCCGGCGCCCGAGATGATGGCGGTGCCGTGCTGGTCGTCGTGCATCACCGGGATGTTGCACTCGGCCTTGAGGGTCTGCTCGATTTCGAAGCACTCGGGGGCCTTGATATCCTCGAGGTTGATGCCACCGAATGTGGGGCTAAGGGCCTTGACAATCTCAATGAACTTCTTGGGGTCCTTCTCGTTGATCTCGATGTCGAAGCAGTCGATACCAGCGAAAATCTTGAACAGCAATGCCTTGCCCTCCATGACGGGCTTGCCGGCGAGAGCGCCGATGTCGCCCAGGCCGAGGACGGCTGTGCCGTTGGAGATGACGGCCACGAGGTTGCCCTTGTTGGTGTATTCGTAGGCATCCTGGGGATCCTGCTCGATGTCGAGGCATGGGTAGGCCACGCCCGGCGAGTAGGCAAGGGCCAGGTCGGCCTGAGTGGAGTAAGGCTTGGTGGGAACGATCTCGATTTTGCCTGGCTTGCCACCCATGCGGTGGTAGTCGAGGGCCATTTCTTTGGTTACCTTTGACATATCTCTAATACTTTAGAACGCTAAGGCTCCGTTCAACAAAAAATGTTAATCGACAAGCCGTGGATCGTAGTGCGGA
>JAJBVP010000109.1 GCA_020859755.1 Bacteroidales bacterium
TCCAAGGCCGGCCCCCCTAAAGGCCGTCCAAGGCCGGCCCCCCTAAAGGCCGTCCTAATGGCCGTCCAAGGCCGGCCCCCCTAAGCCCCCCTAAGCCCCGTCACCTTTAACCTCTCACATAAGTGAACACCACAAAGCTAAAACGTTTCGCCCAGGAAGCACGCACGCGCCTCCGTCAAGGCGTAAGAGACAAAATCCAGCTTCTCGGCCTCCTCCAGGAGCAACAACCCGACCCCACATGGCCCGAATCCAAGCGCCTCGCCTGGACCGCGGCTCGCGACCGCATCGCCGCGCGCGGTCTCGATCACGTCGTCGAGGAGGTCGCCTACACCTGGTTCAACCGTCTGATGGCCATTCGGATACTCGCCAAAACCACCTCTGCGAACCCGTCCTGCAGTACGTCGGCTCGGCACGCGTTCCCTACATCGTCGACCAGGCTCGCGAGGGCCTCGGTGACCTCGTCAACGACCCCGACCTCGCACAGCTCATGCTCGACGACACCAAAACCGACGAACAGTTCGCAGCCCTCATCTCCGCCTTCTGCCGATCCAATCCAATCATAGCCCACAGCTTCTCCAGTGCACAATTGCCATCCGGACAGCCCACCTCGGAATTAACCTATCTGTTGTTCCCTCGCGAGATACTCAGCGACAACGGGTTCCTGTCGATGCTCAACCAACAAGACTTCATCTCCGACGACGACTTCACCCAGCCCGAACTCCTCGGCTGGCTCTACCAATTCTACATCTCGGAGCGCAAGGACGAGGTCTTCGCCAAGAAGGGCAAGTACGACCAGGACGACATCGCGCCGGCCACCCAGATCTTCACCCCCAACTGGATCGTCAAATACATGGTGCAGAACGCCATCCTCCCCCAGCTCGGTATCCACCACGACTCGGCCCCCCAAACCCCCGCAGCGGGGGGATATAAATACCTCATCAGCAGCCACCCGGATGGCAACCCCACGGCCGCGGGGGGGCCGACTGGTGGGCCGACACTCCCCATCGACGACCTGCGCGTGGCCGATCTCGCATGCGGCTCCGGACACATCCTCGTCGAGGTGTTCGACCTGCTCTACGACCTCTACATCAAGGACGGATGCCTCCCCGGCGAGGCCGTCGAGCTGATCCTCACCCGCAACATCACCGGCATCGACATCGACACCCGCGCGCGCCAGCTCGCCTCGTTCGCGCTGCTCCTGCGCGCCGCCCAGCGCTACCCCGCGCTCGCCCGCGACCTGCGCTGGACTCCCCGCGTCTACGACATGTCGGCTATGCCCCCAGCCTCTCAGACCCTCGGCTCCATCGAGATCCACGACAACCCCGACAGCCCGAACCCCGTCGTCGCGGCCCTCTCCACCCGCTACGACGCCATCATCATGAACCCCCCATACATGGGTAGCGGAAACATGCCCCAAGATATGGCCGATTACGTGAAAAAGCATTACCCCGAGGGGAAAAGCGACCTCGCCACAGTATTCTTGCAGGTGGCTGCTCGTCTTACCAAGAAGGGAGGCCGCTACGCTTTCATCATCCCGCCATCGTGGATGTTCTTGGGCACATTTGAAAAACTTCGCCAGAAGATGATCAAGGAGCAGAGCATAGACTCCCTGCTCCACCTTTCACGCGGTGTTTTCGGCGCTGATTTCGGCGCATCCTCGGCTGTCATTGTCAACGAGCCGCGCCCCGATTTCCGTGGCACCTACTTCCGATTGATCGAAAGGACATTCCAGGAGTTTGATGTAAAGCATCTTCAAGAGCTTTTCGAGAAAACCCTGGCCAATCCCGATTTCCGCTACAAGTTCAAGGATTACTCCAAGGATGTGGAGAGCATTGAGTACAGCGAGGATGGCGCTAAAATCCTTTATCCCGCAATCCCCCAGGCCAACTTCTCAAAGATTCCCGGCTCACCCATCGGCTACTGGGTCTCCGACAAAATCATCAAAGCCTTCGAAAACCAATTAGGGAGTATTGCATATGCGCGTACTGGGATGGCTACGGGAGATAATAATAAACATATGCGTTTGTGGTTTGAGCTGGCATCTTCAGGAATTGGCTGGAATATGACTCGCTCGCAAGCTAAGTTATCTCAATTAAAATGGTTTCCATATGCTAAAGGTGGTAGTTTCAGAAGATGGTATGGCAATCGTGAGTATGTAATTAACTGGTATAATGATGGATACGAACTACAAACTACCCTTCATGAAAGTGGCGAAAGAATAAAGGCACATAACTTTAATCTTGATTCCATTTTCAAAAAACATATAGGTTGGTCTTACATTTGTAGTGGAGGGCTTTCTTTTAGATCATTTGACAATGGATTTCTATTTGATTCTTCAGGAACTGCCGGATTTGTAAAGGATGACCAAAATTATAATGTTGTTTTGGCCTTCCTTAATACTCCAATCGTTAATTACTTAGGGAAATTGCTTAATCCCACAATCCATTTCACTCCGGGCAATTTTGCTTCTCTTCCTTGGAAAGATGTTTCTTCCCCTGAGATTGACCGGCTGGTGGAGGAGTGTGTCGCTATCTCCAAGGAGGACTGGGACGCGCATGAGACCAGCTGGGATTTCAAGGAGAACGAGTTGGTGAGGCTGACCAAGGCCGGCGTCGGGTATGAGGAGCAGTTGCGTCAGGGAGAGACCCGACGTTTCTTCGACCTGCGGGCAATCCTCGACGAGTACGAGCGATACTGGAGCGAGCGGTTCCACCGCCTGCACGCCAACGAGGAGGAACTCAACCGCCGCTTCATCGCCATCTACGGTCTCGAGGACGAGCTGTCGCCCGACGTGCCCCTCGACGAGGTGACAATCCTCCAGCAAGAAAGGGTCCCCCAGCCAACCCTGCTCCTTGACCGCGCCGCCATCATGCGACAATTGGTGAGCTACGCAATGGGCGTGTGGATGGGCCGTTACCGCCTCGACCGCCCAGGGCTCTACATCGCCCACCAAGGCACTCTGCGCCGCGACGTCGAGCCCTACCCCCTGCCACCTTCTTTCCCCCTTTCCTCCTTTAATCCTTTAAACCAAGAAGGAATCCAGGACCTGATCGATATCGACGACGACGCCATCATCCCCCTGCTCCCACGCAAGTGCGGATTCATCGACAACGCCCTCCAGCGAATGGCCGACTTCACCCGCCAGGTGTGGGGCGAGTCGCAGCAAAACGCCAACCTCTCCTTCATCGAGGAGTGCCTCGGGCAATCGCTCGAGCAGTACTTCATCCGCGACTTCTGGCGCGACCACAAGCGGCAGTACCAAAACCGCCCCATCTACTGGCTATGGTCGTCGCGCAAGGGTCATTTCCAGGTGTTGACCTACCTCCACCGCATGAACCCCACCACCGCCGAACGCATCCGCTCGCGCTACCTGCTCCCCTACACCGACTATCTGCGGCAACGCCTGGCCGACCTGATCGAGGCCGGCGACACCCCGCAGCGCGAGCTCGACCGCGTGCGGGCGCAGATCGCCGACTGCGAGGAGTACCACCAGCGCCTGCACGCCGTGGCCGAGCTGGAGATCCCCATCGATCTCGACGCCGGCATCCCCGCCAACCACGCCCTCTTCCACTCCGCCCTCGCCCCTCTCAAATAACCCCGTAGGGGCGCCCAGGCATCCGCCTGATGGGGTGGGGAGAAAGAGGGGGCCGCGCTGCCAAAGCGCGGCCCCCTCGGGTTGTGTTTAGGGAACTAATGCAATTAGGAATCTTACTTATAACTCTCTTTAGTGTTGAATATATTGAGACGAACAGATTCGTAATTTGGGGGAGGGGGCGCGGAGGCGCCCACGCTCCTTGTTAGCGTACCAGAACCTTGGCGGTGGTGGTGGGGGTGGCGACGATGGCCAGGCCGGAGGCGACGGGGATGGTGCCCGTGGCGCCGGAGTAGATCATCTCGCCGCGCAGGTTGTAGATCTGGCAGGTGTCGCAGCCGAGCACGGTCACTTGGCCTTGGCCAGCCAGGATGGTGACGTCGGAGTCGGTAGCCACGTCCTCAACTCCGGTCGAGGAGCCGATTGTGAACAGCTGGGTGTCCTGGGCGTAGGCGCGCAGGGTGTGAGACTTCAGCGTGGAGGTGCTGATCGTGGAACGGGGACGAGCGGAGCCGGCGTTGATCTTGCCGCTGGTGAGGTCGGAGGTTTTGAAACCGGTTACGGCGGCATCAACCAGCAGAGGCTCGGTCTCGGGATAAGCGTAGATGTAGTCGTTGGTGACGGCGTAGCCCATTACCATGTTGTTGGTTCCGTTGGGGTGCCACGACTCGCCGTAGCTGATGTAGTTGTTGCCGGCAACGGTAAGGCTCTGGCCAACGACGATGTCCTCCTCGTCGTCGCCGTAGGTGCCGCACTTGTCAAGCTTCTTGAATGCCTCGGCGTTGGCCCAGGTGGTGGTCAGTGCCTTCTCAAAGTCGTCCTGTGAGAGGGCGGCCTGGTTGAGGGTAGCCGATTCGTGACCCATGAAGTTGTGCCAAGCCTGGGAGCTCTCGTAGTAGCGGTAGAGGGAGTAGGCGTGGGGCAGCTCGTTCTCAGCGTCGTTGGAGGTGATTGTCAAGTGGGTGCCGAAGCGCTTGTTCTCCGAGGTGTTGGTTTCCACGAAGGTGTTGCGCGACATCGTCAGGGCGATCTGCGGCGTGGGGTTGTTGTAGGTGGTGGTCACCAGGTTGGTAACGTTGTCGCCAACCTGAGCGAACACGTATCGGGTGCCGTTGATCAACGAGGGATCGAGCAGGAACGAGAGGTCGAAGTTGAGGATGGCGTCGCCGTCGTTCAGCGTCGGGTCGGCGTTGATCTCGTCGCTCTCCGATACAGCGGTGAGGCGCGAGGTGATAGCCTTGGTCGACTCGTTGGTGCTGTACTGGTAGGTACCGTCGAAGGTCACCTTGGTGCCGGTGATCTTGGCATCGTTGAGGGTGAGAGCCAGGTACGGGGTAAGCGATGCAATCTGGGTCTGGTCAACCACCTTGGAGCTGCTCGTGGAGGCCACGTTGGTGTTGGTAGCGTAGATCTTGATGGGCAGGTTGGACGACTGGGCGAGGTCGGCGGCGTTGAGGTTCATGCGCAGCTGCACGTCGAACGTCGGGTAGATCACCGGTTCGTCGGCCTGCTTGGATTCGTCGGTCTGGTACTGGTTGTAGGCCTCGGCGTCGATCACGGCGGTGTTGGCTTGCAACTGGTAGCGGAGCTGGTCGGAGTTGGTGGCCAGGTAGAGGCGCGAGTAGCTCATGTCGGTGTCGTCAACGGTCGAGGTGGAGTTGACGAGCTCGGTAGCGGTGGTCGACTCGCCGAAGTAGTAGAGCACGTACTGCGAGGGCAGCATGGCGTCGGTGGAGGCGTTGTTGGGCCAGGTCAACGACGCTGTGATTGTCGACACTGCGAAGGGATTAGGCACGGCGGGCGAGTAGGAGTCGAGCTCCATGGTGTAGAGGGCGTCGCCGTTGGTCTTGATCTTGTATAGCTTCATCGACACGGGCTTGGCGGTGGTAGCGTCACCATCGGCGGCGGTAGCTACGCCAGACTTCTGGTTCTCGGAGATGTAGTTGCGCAAGTTGTAGTACTTGGAGTCGCTCCAGCCGTTCTTCACGGTGCCCGAGGTGGGATAGCCGAGGTCGCGGCCCTGATAGTTGACGAATTGGGCGTTGCCGGAGTTCTTGGTGGTGGAGGGCTGGCTGCCGCTCTTGTAGTCGACGAGGATTGGGAGAGTCAACTCAGGACCCTTGTTCTCGGTGTCGAAGTAGAGGTAATAGATGTTACCGTCGACGAAGCGCGAGTAGATACCCTTCTTGGCGAGTTCCTGGTCGTCGCGCATGTACATGTCGTACTTGGTGCCACCGATACGGAACAGAGTGATGCCGTAGACTTTCATCTCCTCACCCACGACGAGGTCGCCGGGGGTGCCGGTCTTGGGTCGCATGTCGGGAGTCCAAGCGTCGATATCCTGCATCGTTTCGTTGGAGGTGCCTTCGGGAGCCACACGGGGGTTGCAGCACCACCAGGTGTTCTTGTAGAACCACTGGCCACCCTGGAACGGGTTGGCGACGTCGTAACCGTCCTCGTCGATGAGGTTGAAGAAGTCGAGGTGGTCCATGGCGTCGTTATCGGTGTCGAAGCAGAAGCCATCGGTGTTGCCAGCGCGGTTCTGGGCCGAGCCGCTGAGGATGGCGTTCATTCCGGCGTTGAGGGTGATACCGCCAGCGGGGAAGGGCAGATAGAACTCATTGGGGTGAGCCACCTTGCCGGTAGGCACTTCATAGCCGTAGCTGAGCGACTTGGCCGAGCCGTCGGCGTTGGTCTCGTTAACCCATACGTTCATAAACTTGTAGTAGTTCACCGAGCCTTCCTGGTCGAAGTAGACACCAAGAGTCGAGGCCTCGGAAGCGGTGTAGTTTTCGACGATATTCTTCGACGAGTTGTAATCGTCACCGCTCCAGGCCTTCAGCAGGGGAAGGGAGGTGGTGGTGTGGCTGTTCCAGTTGATGGGGAAGTCACCGCCGATCTTGTGTACCGAAAGCTGGTACTTGTAGGCGTTACCCTCGTAGGTGACCTTGAGGATGATGCGGTTGAACTCGGTTCCACCGGCGAGGTAGGACATGTCGCGGGTCTCGGCCGAGGCCATGGAGTCGTCGTAGTTGGTGTCGGAGACGTTGAACTGCACGTTCTGGTTGACCTCGTTGTTGATCTTGAACTGGAAAGCCTGAGCGATATCCAGCGAGATGTTGCGGCCGAGGTTGATCTGGTAGTAGTCGTCGGATGCGATGTGCTTCGAGAAGTCGAGGGTCACCTCATCGGCGTCGCTCGAGCCGTGGAGCAGGGTGTAGAGGGGAGTGCCCTTGGCAACGGTGATCGAGTATTGCTCCGTGTTGATAGGCATCTGCTCGTCGGCGTCGACGTTGATCGAGCCGTTGGAGTCGAACATGATGTCAAACTTCTTGTAGGGATCGGTCTCACCACGCTTTGCGCGCAGCCAGATGTTCTTGGTCTTGATACCCACCTTAGCGCGCGAGTGGTTGATACGCGAGTCATACTTCTGTAGGTCAACCCACTTGTCGCTCTCGCGAGCATCAAAGTAGAACCGGAGCAGGCCACCCGAAGTAGCGTCCTTGGCGGTAGCGTAACCGGGATAGTTGAAGAAGAACTCCGAGTAGGTGTCAATATTACATTGTACAACGTACTTGATAGCGTCGGGAGTGCCGTCAGTTACAGCGATTTTGTAGTAGTCGTAGGTGGAGCTGTCGGTCGACTTTTCCTCGTCGTAAGTGAAGTAGAAGTATTCAGCGTCCTTCTCCGATTGGGCCACGTTTTCGTTAGCCTTCAGGTTGCTGAGGATAGGACCGTGCCAGAAGTGGATAGCCCAGTTGGCGCGCTCGGTTTCGGCCTTGTAAAGGCGGATAACGGTGGTTGCGGGCTTACCATTCTCGGTGTTGATGTTAAACTCGATCTTCACCGTCGAGAAAGATACCGTGTTGTCGCCAGTGATGTCGCAGGCTAACTCCCAAACGTTGTCGAGGAAGAAGTAATTTGCGAAATCGTCAGCGGAGATTTCTACCTTATAGCAGCCTTCCGAGTCGCTCCAATCCGTGGATTTAACCTCGATTTTACTGCCTGAGAAAGCAAGTCCTGCGCCGCCGTCATAGTAGCTCGAGGGGAGACCCTTAACGATTGTGCGGATATAGCCGCGGTTGAGCGAGGAGTTGACATTCTTCATCACGTCGTAGCTGAGCGAGAGCTGCTCTTTGGTGTTAGTGTCAATCGATGCCTGGGCGTTCCAGTTGCTGTAAACGGTGAAGTAGGTGCCATTCTGGCCGTAGCGGGCACTCGGGGCCCAGGTGTTGCGCGACAAGGTTATGGTAACGACGGGCTTGGGAGTATCACCATCCCAAGAGATTGAAATCTCGTGCTGGATGGTCTTGAAACGAAGGCCCTCGTTGGGGATCAAGACGTCGGTGAAGATCTCGCCGCCGTTATCGCTCTGGTAGCGTACGTAAGTTGAGAAATCATCGGCTGAGATGGTCTTCACATAACGGTCGTTGGCGTAATCGTAATCGGCGTTGGTGAACTCAATTTGGCTCGAACCGCTGCCGGCCAAGTTCTTAATGTAAGTGGGAAGGTTACGAACCATCGTGCGCACGTAGTTGCCGGCGCCAATGGAGTTGTTGCTGTCAAATACGGGATCGGAGTAAATCAGCGTGGTGTAGTTGTCCTCGGTGAGTGTTGCGTCGTTGCCCCAGCCGAGGTTGTTGTTGCCGTAGCGTGCTGCCGGCTTGCTGGCATAGGCGCGGATGTAAGAGGTGGCGAGGGAGCCATCGGAGTTGAAGTTGATCTCGTGCTCGATTTTGGTGAACGAGATGAAGGGGGAGGCCACAGCGACATTGGTCACCAACTCGCTTTTCTCCTTATAGAAGTATTTGGTGAAGTTGTCAGCCGATACCTCAAATTCGTAGCAACCCTTATCCGAGTTGTAATCGGAAAGCTTGAAGGTTACCCAATCGGCCGAGGTGTTGCTGATATTGATCTTCGAGGGGTAAAGGGCCATCAATGTGCGGATATAGCCGCTGTGCTTGAACTGGAAGCCATCGGAATGGGTAGCGGAGTACTTGTATTGTGTGTTGGTATATGCGTCAATAGTAACCGGCCAATCCCAGCTATTGTTTAAGTTGGTTACCAGGTTCTCGCCACCGTATCGGCCATGATTGGTCGAGGGCGACTCATAATGCACGTCGGTGAAATCGATATAATCACCGGCGTTGATAGAGCCATTGCTGGCGAGAGCGAAGATATAGTGCTCCACGTCGGCCATGGTACCAGCCCAACGCTCATACACATCGGGGAACAGTTGGGCCACATTCAAGCGTATTTCGTGCCATGCGCCGTCGTTAGGTATATCAAGAGGGAAATCATTCTGTGCGTTATTGTAGTCATTGGAGGAGCCGTAGGTGAGGCGAACCACCCAGGGCATGGTGCCACCAACGCGAGCCTTGAACACGAGGTCGCACTCGGCAAGTGCCTTATAGTAGTTCTCAGAAGTGGTGCCCAACTTGCTATTCATCAGATAGCCACCGCCGCACCACGAGTTGCTGCCAGCTACCCAGTGAGCGTACATGCCAAGAGGAGCGTCGTTGTCGTAAACGACGGTTTGGGATTGCATCGTGCCGCTCCAGTTCAAGGCTTTGCTATTGATCTCGATGGGCAAATTATCGCTGTAGGAGGGACTCTTGATGCCCGAAAGCACGTAATAGGTGTGGAAAGTGTCCTCGAAACGCACGTTGGCGACCTCCACTTTGTCGTTTTTATTTTTTACGCCCCCATTATCAGCCAATGCAAACAAATAAGCCTCCAAGGTGGAAAAATCCTTGTCGGAAGCTGTCTGGCTCCAATAAGTATAAATATCGGGGAAAGTTGCCTGTACCGAATAGGATTTTTCTACCCACTGGCCTTCAGTGTAACCGTCCAACGCAATTTGTTTTTCTTGTTTGTCACCATTGGAATCGTAACCGCCCAAACGTATATACCATTTGGTCTCACCAGTTACTTTTACGGAGAATTTCAAAGTCGTGCCTGCAAGAGCTTGCAAAGTTGAGCCCGTGCCTTTAAATTGGGTTCCGGCAAAACCGTAAGAGGTGGATTCAAGGGTGTAAACCCATTCCTTTCCTGTCGGGACGGAGCTGTCTTTGACTGCTGAGAATGAGCCATTCCAGCCTCCAGTCCACGTCGACAGAGTGCTTTGGTTGTGAGGCCAAGCGCCGTAGGTGGTGTCGGCGGCATGGACCATCGTGCCAAGTGCTAATAGCGCACTCGTGAACAAGGTAATGATCTGTTTCATCTTTTGGTTATAAATTGTTGAATTTTGATGTAGTTAGTAGGTGTAAATCCTGCACTGGTTTATTATATGGGGACTATTGGAAATCTTCGCTTGTCGCCGAGGGAACATTTTGGTTATGCTATCTATCCTTCCCGGGGCTTTGGAGGGAGCGTTTTTCTTTCGTCCTAATTGCGTCACAAAGTTACTTACACATTTCCTATACACGCGCAGGCGGTAAACCGTTTAGGTAAACTTGTTGAGTTGGGAAGTAATTGATTGGTAGTGGATTAACAATTTTTCATCGATTGTTTAGGTAAACTTTTTACACTTTATTTTGAGTGCTGAAAATCGATGATAGGGTCGCCTGGTATGGCCGTCCAAGGCCGGCCCCCCTAGAGGCCCCCCTAAAGGGTCGCCTGGTATGGCCGTCCAAGGCCGGCCCCCCTAAAGGCCGTCCTAGATGGCCGTCCAAGGCCGGCCCCCCTAAAGGCCCCCCTAAAGGTTTTTGAGGATGAGGGCGGAGTTGGTGCCTCCGAAGCCGAAGGAGTTGCTTAATACGTAACGGAGGGAGCGGGGGGTGGCGACGCGGGCGATGTTGAGGTGGGCCGAGTGTTCGTCGGGGTTTTCGAAGTTGATGTTGGGAGCGACGAAGCCTCCTTTCATCATGATGATTGAGTAGACGGCCTCGGAGGCGCCGGCCATCCAGCATTCGTGGCCGGTCATCGATTTGGTGGATGAGATCAGTGCGGGTTTGCCCTCGAAGAGTCGGGCGAGAGCTTTGGCCTCGAACATGTCGCCTTGGGGTGTGGAAGTTGCGTGGGCGTTGATGTAATCGATGTCGTCGGGGGTTACGCCGGCGTCGTCCATGGCGCGTTGCATGGCGAGTGCCGAACCGTCGTCGCTGGGTTGGGAGATTGCGCCACCGTTGCTTGAGAATCCGTAACCTACCACCTCGCACAGGATATCGGCGCCGCGAGCCACGGCGTGGTCGTAATCCTCGAGCACCAAAGCGGCGGCGCCCCCTGAGGGGATCAATCCGTCGCGGTCGCGGTCGAAGGGCCGGGAGGCTTTTTCGGGGGCGTCGTGTCGCAGGGAGAACGTGCGGATAGCGTCGAACGACGACATGCCGTACATGTTGGTTTCCTGGGCTCCACCGCACAGTACCACGTCCTGCAGTCGCTGCTTGATCATCATGTAACCGAGGCCGATTGCGTGGCTACCGCTGGCGCAAGCGGCTGAAATCGAAAAGTTTACGCCGCGAAGGTGGAAGATGGAGCATAGGTTCATGTTGACCGTGGAGTTCATCGACTGAAAGATGGAGCCGGAGCCGACGAGATCGGAGTCGTGCTTCTGCTCCATCACGCGGTAGCCGTCGATAACGGCTTTGGCTGATGAGTCGTTGCCGAAGATGCAACCGATTTCGTTGTCGAGGAGGTATGGCTCGTCGATTTTGGCATGTTGAAAGGCTTGCCGAGAGGCCATGAATGCGTATTCGGCCTCCTCCGACAAGTTGGCTCGCTGGCGACGGTCGAGCAGCCCTTTCAGGACGGGCTTATCGACTCGGCCGGTGAGGCCCGAACGGAAGCCATATTCCACTCTTTCAGGCTCGTATACGATTCCCGAGCGACCTTGTCGCAGGGATTCCTCCACTTGATTTATATCGTTTCCGAGGCACGACCAGATGCCGATGCCGGTAATTACTACTCTTCGCTCCATAGGAAAAAATTTGCACTGTAACCGCGATTATTGGTCAAATTTGCGCAAATTTACTGAAAATTGCTTAACTGTACAAGCCGCCGTTGATTGATATTGCTTGGCCGGTGATGTAGGCGGCGTCGTCGGAGCAGAGGAAGGCGACGAGCGCGGCCACCTCTTCAGGTCGGCCGAACCGACCGGCGGGGACCTGCTTACGAAGCTCGTCGATGGGGAGATTGCGTGTCATGTCGCTTTCGATGAAACCCGGGGCAACGGCGTTGACGGTGACCCCCCGGGAGGCGGTTTCTTGAGCGAGGGCCTTGGTGGCTCCGATCAGTGCGCCCTTGGCCGCGCTGTAATTGGTTTGGCCGGGGAGTCCTTTGAGACCTGATAGGGATGCCATGTTGACGATTCGGCCGCCGTGTCGGCGTTGCATCATCTTGGGGAGCAGGCGTCGGGTGACGTAGAAGAATCCGTTGAGGGAGGTGTCGATGACGTCGTGCCAGTCGTTGTCGGGCATCATGAACATGAGGTTGTCGCGACGGATACCGGCGTTGTTTACCAGATAGGCGATGTAGTCGTCGGGGTGGGCGTCTTCCCAACTGTCGAGAGCGGCCACGACGGCTTTCTCGTTGGCCACGTCGAAGCGCATCACTTCGGCGCGGCCGCCAGCGGCGAGGATCTCGGCGAGGGTTTCCTGTGCGGCGTGGTCGTTGCTTTGGTAGTTGATAATCACGGGGATACCTTGGGAAGCCAATTTGACGGCCACGGCGCGGCCAATCCCGCGCGATGCCCCTGTGACGAGCGCATATTTCATAATTTATTGGTTTTATTATTTCGGTAGTGGAGGCGGTTGAGCTTGCCGTTGTAGGTGCGGGCTATGGAGGGGG
>JAJBVP010000177.1 GCA_020859755.1 Bacteroidales bacterium
AATTGTCAGGGCTGATGCCCTCATTTATTAACCATTTTTATTAGACACACTCTAAATGCCAAATGCTATTTCCGGCGCCGGCGAGGGGCGTATTTCGCGGGGTAGTCGCAGCGCGTGCGTCCCTCAACGATGTTGTTGAGCTTGGAGCGTATCAATTGCTTGCGTATGGGCGATACGTGGTCGATGTAAAGCTTGCCGTCGAGGTGGTCCATCTCGTGTTGCACGATACGGGCAAGGAATCCCGAGATCTCCTCCTGATGGTGCTCGAAATTCTCGTCATCCCATTCGAGCAGGATGTGCTCCACGCGAGTCACTTTCTCGCTTAGTCCGGGCAGCGACAGGCATCCCTCGTCACGGCTCACCTTTTCGCCGTCAAGCACTGTGAGCTTGGGGTTGATAAGCGTGAATTTTCGGCCCTCGCATTCGGGAAAAGTCTCTTTCACGGGGTCGGCGTCAATCACGATAATTTTGTCGTTGCGTCCGATTTGGGGAGCGGCCAATCCCACGCCATCGCTCTCATACATGGTTGTGAACATATTGGCCACCAACTCTTTAAGCTCGGGGTAATCGGAGGTGATGTCCACCGATTTCTCTCGCAACACGGGATGGCCGTAGAGGTACACAGGTAGTCTCATTGCTGGTTATATGTTTTGCTTTGTAAATAGTCGTTTAGGATGATGGTGGCCGAGATCTCGTCGACTGCGGCCTTGTCGCGGCGCGCCATCTTCTTCATCCCCCCGTCGATCATGGCGCGATGGGCCAGCGCCGAGGTGAAACGCTCGTCGTAGAATGTGACGGGGATTTGGGGCATCTCCTTTTTCAGGCGGTTGATCGCGGGGGTGATGTAGCGCATCGACTCTGAAGGCTCTCCGCGCAAGGTGGTGGGGAGCCCCACGATTATCTCATCCACTTGCTCTTTGGCCACATACGCTTTGATCCAATCGATCAGGGTGGCCGAGGGAACGGTAGCCACGCCATTGGCGACGATACGCAATGTGTCGGTCGCCGCTATGCCGCAGCGACGCCTGCCGTAGTCGATTGCCAACAGTCGTCCCATATCTGACGCGAATTTAGCTAAAATCCCCCGAAATGACAAATAAGACTTATGGGACTTATCGGCCCTATAAGCCATATTAGACTTATGGGACTTAAAAACGTACTATTTGATGAAGGAGGAGACCAGGACGAGGGCGATGAGGATCGGGGCGATCCAGCGCACGATGAAGTAGACTACGCGATAGATGCGCAACTTTACCGTGCCGTAGTTGGACAACTCGTTGCGGAACAGCCCCTTGGGAGCGAACCATCCCATGTAGACACACAGGAATATCGACCCCAACGGAAGCATGATATTGGTGGCTACCGTGTCAAGAAGGTCGAAGATATTCAGCCCGGCGATCTTGAAATCGCTCAGCACGCCCTGTGAAAGCGAGCACAGGGTGCTGAAAATAAATAACGGCAACATCACCAGGCAGGAAGCCCAGCGACGCGTCAATTTGAGCCGGTCCTGGAAGAACGCTACCGTCACTTCTGCGATCGAGATGCACGAGGTGAGCGCCGCCACTAACAACAACAGGAAGAACAGTGCCGACCAAACCTCGGTGCCTGGCATCTGGGCGAACACCTCGGGGAGGGTGACAAACACCAGCGTGGGTCCCTCCAGGCCTTCACCTTGAAGCCCGAACGACATCACCGCCGGGAAGATGATGAAGCCCATAAGCAGCGCTACCAGTAGGTCGAGCGACGATACGGTGATGGCCGTGCGGGTGAGTTTGGTGTCCTTGGGGTAATAGGAGGAGTAGGTGATGATTATGCCCATTCCAAGGCTTAGGGAGTGCCTGGCCCAACGCGTTGAGGATAACGCCGCCGTTGATTTTGGAGAAATCAGGCTTTAGGAAAAATTCCATTCCGGCCTCGGCCCCAGGCAATGTGAGCGAGACCCCGCAGAACACCACCAGAATCAGGAACAGTATCGGCATCAGCACGTTGCTCACGCGCTCGATACCCTTTTGCACTCCCACGATCAACACCGCCAGCGTGATGCCAATCATTATGTAGGTGTTGATCAGTGGATTCCATCCTTGGGTGATGAATTCCCGCATACGCTCGGCGAATTGCCCGTTGAGCGATTCGGCTCCCGGAACAGGCGCGTACAGTGCCCCCGACATCGATTGCCAAAAGTACTCAAACGTCCATCCGGCTACCACCATATAGAAGCACAGGATCAAGTAGCTGGCCAGGATAGCCAATCCACCCACAGTCCACCATCCCCGCTTGGCCCCGAGGTTCTTGAACGCTCCCACGGCGTCGCTGCCGCCGGCGCGGCCGATTGCCATCTCGGTTACCATCACCGGCACACCCAGGATAAACACACATGCTATATACACCAACAGGAATGCCGCGCCCCCGTTGGCCTGGGTCTCGGCCGGGAAACGCCACACGTTGCCCAAGCCGACAGCCGAGCCTACCGTTGCCGCGATCAGTCCTACTTTCGACGCGAAATGGTTGCGTTCTTTCTTCATAATAATATCGTAAGCTGTGTTTGGTGGCCCGTCACGGGCTTTATTTGGTCGTATTTTCGCCCTTTTAGGGCATTTTGCCCACAAAATTACAAATTTTTGCCCTATTGGCAATAAAAAGCGACATGTAATCGTTTTATAGATGAATTCGCCAAGGCGAGTTCTTAACCAATTTATTGTTAACCCCACTAACGCCAGCCATTGCCTATGCGGAAAAACTCTACTCAAGTTACCTCTATGTCGTCAACCTCACGTTCACGCGCGCAGCAGTCGCCCCGCCCCTCCACTCTGGCATTCCTCAGCCAATTCGCAAGGGCTTATCAGTATCAGCCTCAGCTCCACCCCGCGCTCAGCTCCATGATAGCCAATTAACGTGACCCCACGACGACCACGTGAAAAAACAAATGGCTCCCTGCCTCAGGGAGTCATTTATTTTTAAGGGTGAAGGGTAGAGGATGAAGGATAGGGGATAGAGCGTGAATGACAAAGAAAGCCGATGCTCATGGCGGGCATCGGCTAAAATTTTTCTGTGATGTGATGAATGAAAAGGAGGGGGCTTATTTCACCTTGTCGGCGAGCTCAGCGCCAGCCTTGAATTTCACCTGCTTGCGAGCGGGAATCTCGATTTTCTCCTTGGTGCGGGGGTTGATGCCCGTGCGCGCACCCTTCTCCGAAACTGCGAAGGTGCCAAAGCCGATGAGGGCAACCTTGTCACCCTTGGCGAGGGCCTCAGAGATAGCTGCTACGGCAGCGTCAAGGGCATTTTTTGCGTCAACTTTGGTCAGGCCGGCTTTCTCGGCGATAGCGTTAGTAAGCTCTGTCTTGTTCATAATAAGGTAATAGTTAGATTTAGTGGTTGTTAATTCTTTGCGCAAATATAAACTTAATATTTGATATTTCCTCGAAAAAAATCAAAAATTTTTCTCAAATCATTGAAAATCGTCAATTTTGTCCCTCTCGCGCTACAAATCCGTTACAATTCCACTCACTCGGCGGCTAGAAGGGGGTTTCTTCTTTGGTGGTGGGGCGAGTGATGTCGGCTGAGCCGCCGCCAAGGGGCATGGACGAGGGGGTGGCGCTACCGGCTCCGCTGTTGAGCGACGAGGCTACGGTGGTGGGCGCGAAATCGTCGACTGCCTCACCCCAGTTCTCGAAGCGCGCGAACTTGCTGCGGAACCTCAGCTTCACGTCGTCGACCTTGCCCGAACGATGCTTCGCCACGATGAACTCGGCCAGGCCGCGGATGTCGTTGCCCTGGGCGTCGACGTCGCTCTTCGTGTAATACTCCGGGCGGTGGATGAAGCACACGATGTCGGCGTCCTGCTCGATGGCGCCGCTCTCGCGAAGGTCGGAGAGCTGGGGACGCTTGCCGTCGGTGCGCGACTCCACCGAGCGGTTGAGCTGCGAAAGAGCCACGATGGGGATGTTCAACTCCTTGGCCAACTGCTTCAGCGAGCGTGAGATCATCGACACCTCCTGCTCGCGAGAGCCGAATTTCATGCCCGTGGCGTTCATAAGCTGCAGGTAGTCGATGATGATCATCTTGATCTGCTTCTCGCGAACGAGTCGGCGCGCCTTGGTCCTCAGCTCGAAGATCGACAGCGACGGGGTGTCGTCAATATATATAGGTGACGATTGCAGGTGCTTGATTCGGCTCATAAGGTCGCTCCACTGCTGCTGAGAGAGGCGGCCGCTCTTGATTACCTCGCCCTCCAGCTCGCACGTGTTGGAGATCAAGCGGTTCACCAGCTGCAGGTTGCTCATCTCAAGCGAGAAGATGGCGATGGGGGTGTTGTAGTTGACAGCCATATTCTTGGCCATGGAGAGCACGAATGCCGTCTTGCCCATGGCGGGTCGGGCGGCGATGATGATAAGGTCGGAGTTCTGCCAGCCTGAGGTGAGGTTGTCAAGCTCGTGGTAGCCCGAGGCAAGGCCGCTGAGACCGCTCTCACGGTTGGCCGCGGCCTGGATCTGCTCTATGGCCTGCTTGATCACCGGGTCGATCTGCGTCACGTCCTTCTTGACGTTGCGCTGCGAGATCTCGAAGAGGCGTCCCTCGGCCATCTGCAGCAGGTCGTCGACGTCGTTCGACGGGTCGTAGGCCTTCCCCTCGATATTGGAGGCGAAGGCGATAAGCTCGCGGGCCAGGTATTTCTGCGCCACGATACGGGCGTGAAACTCCACGTGAGCCGCCGAGGCTACCTTGGCCGTGAGGTCGGTGATATAGGGGATGCCGCCCACCTTCTCCAGGTTCTCGTCGAGACGCAGTCGCTCGGTGACTGTAAGCATATCAATCGGCTCCTGAGAGGCGCCGAGCATCTGGATGCTCTCGTAGATCATCCTTAGGTGAGGGTCGTAAAAACACTCGGGCTTGAGGATGTCGCACACGGTGGTGTAGGCGTCCTTTTCGAGCATCAAGGCTCCGATGACTGCCTCCTCGAGGTCCTTGTCCTGGGGGACGACGCGGCCCTGGGCTTCTATAATATTGTTGGCCGACGGCTCTTGGGCGCGGCGGTTTTGGCGGTATTGAGGGTTATTTTCCATTCATTAAACTTTGGGAATGCAAAGATAACGATTTTTAATGAACAAAAATCAGGCAAGGGCGTTTTCAATATAAAACATAAAAAACAAAGAAATCATGACCTATACACAGCCCGAATTACCCTATGCTCACGATGCCCTCGCTCCGGCGATCAGCGCTGAGACCGTTCACTACCACTACGGCAAGCACGAGAAGGCTTATATCGACAACCTTAACAAGTTGATCAAAGGCACCGAATTCGAGGACATGGCATTGGAAGAGGTGATAGAGAAAGCGCAGGGCCCGCTTTTCAACAACGCCTCGCAGGCATGGAACCACATATTCTACTTCTTCTCGTTCTCGCCCGACGGCGGCGGCGAGCCAGGCGGTGAGCTTGGCGAGGCCATCCGCAAGCAGTTCGGGTCGTTTGACGAGTTCAAGAAGATGTTCGTTGAGGCCGGTGTGAGCCTGTTTGGCTCGGGATGGGTGTGGCTATCGCGCGACAACGACGGACGGCTGTTCATAACCCAGGGCCCGAACGCATCCAATCCCCTGCCCCAAGGACTAACGCCTATCCTTACGTTCGACGTTTGGGAACACGCTTATTACCTCGACTACCAGAACCGACGCAAAGACGCCCTCGAGGCTCTTTGGGACATCATCGACTGGGACATTGTCGAGAGTCGTTACTAATTCCCTAAGGCTACGAAAGTAAGTGAAAAAATGATTTGAGATTCATAGTAAGATAGAAACGATAAAAGAAAGAGAGAAGAAAATAAGGTAAGAGCACTTAAACAAGCATAATGTGATGAATGGAAGGAGAGGTCGTCGTGAGATGCCCTCTTTTTCTTTTGGCGCGTTTTTGCTACCTTCGCGTATAAATGAGATTATCCCATGACGTTAGCAATAATAATATTGGCAGTGGCGCTCATCGTGGTGGCCGCCGTGCTATGGCTGCAAGGACAGAAGAGGGTGGGGGAGCTAAACAGCCGGCTCGCCGACTCCAATGCCACCATATCGGAGTTGAAGAAAGAGAATGCGCTGCTCCACGACCGCAACACCGAGATGCGCGTGGAGAACACACGCCTTCAAGAAGGAATGAGATTCGTCCAGGAGGAACGAAAGCGATTGGACAGGCAGACGGAATTGTCGTTTGAGGCCTTGGCCCGCAAGATCTTCACGGAGAACTCCCAGGCGTTCAAGCAGCAGCATGAGGCACGTCTGGCCGAGATTCTCATGCCCCTGCGAGAGAACCTCGACTCGTTTCGCAAAGCCGTCAACGACACCTATCAAGCCGAGGCTCGCGAGCGTTTCTCCCTGAAGGAGCGCATCGGCGAACTCATCAAGCTCAACAACACCATCTCCCAAGAGACACGCGAATTGACGCGTGCCTTGCGCTCCGACGGCAAAGCCCAAGGCGATTGGGGTGAGATGGTGCTTGAGTCGGTGCTATCCAAGAGCGGGTTGCAAAAGGGGGAGCAATTTGAGACGCAGGTGACCCGCGACGCGTCGGGACGCGTCATCACCAACGACGAGGGGGATCGTCTGCGCCCCGATGTGGTGGTGCATTTCCCCGACGGTCATGACGTGGTAATCGACTCCAAGGTGTCGCTCAGCGCCTACACCGACATGGTCAACGCCGATAGCGAGGACGACCGCAAAGCGGCTGAGATGCGCCATGTGAAATCGGTGCGCGAGCATGTCAAGGAGTTGGCCATGAAGGATTATAGCGCGTACGTCACGGGCACACGTCCCGCCGATTTCGTGATGATGTTCATCCCCAGCGAGGGGGCTTACATGGCCGCGATGCAACTCGACAACCACCTGTGGCAGGACGCTTACGACAAGCGTGTATTGATCGTGTCGCCCACGCATCTTATATCCTCGCTCAAGGTGGTGAAGCAACTGTGGCAACAGGAGCAAATCAACCGCAACGTGATGAAAATCGCCGAGACTGGCGGCTATCTCTACGACCGCCTGGTAGGCTTTGTCGACGCGATGGAGGATATCCGACGCAATATCGAGCGCACTTCCAAGAGCTACGAGGAGGCGTTCAAGAAGCTTTCCACGGGCCGCATCAGCGTGCTTAAAACGGCTGAAAATCTCCGGGAGCTGGGGGCGAAAACGTCCAAATCGTTGCCTTCTAAGCTAATAGAGGAATAGGATTTGGTGATTTGACGAAAAGGCTGTAAATTTGTAGCTTGATATGAGAAATTTCAGTTTCAGCGCAATGCCCCCGGTGACTAAGCACTTGCTGATAATCAACCTGATTATCTGGCTGGTAGCTAATGTTAGCATGAACGCGCGGGTGGCCATCCAAGAGTATGGGGCGCTATATTATTTCACGAGCGTGCATTTCAATCCCGCGCAGCTGTTGACCTACATGTTCATTCAGGTCGACTTCCTGCACCTGTTTTTCAATATGTTTGCCCTGTTCATGTTCGGCATGTCGCTCGAAAGGGTGATGGGCAGCGGCCGGTTCTTGTTCTTCTATGTTGCTTGCGGATTAGGAGCGGCGTTGATACAAGAGGGTGTATTCGCCATCATGGTGGCCAATTATGCCAAAATACTCCCCGAGGAACTGGTGGCGTTGGCCAACAAGGGAATGTACTCGATGGCCGACCCTACGAGCTACAAGCTGGCCGCGTTGGTGAGCACGCCTGTAATCGGCGCGTCGGGATCGGTGTATGGCATCTTGCTGGGATTCGCCATGATTTTCCCCAACTTGCCCCTTTTCATCTGGTTTATCCCTATTCCCATCAAGGCCAAATGGGTGGTAACCGGTTACGCGGTGCTTGAGCTGGTGCAGGCCGTAAGCAACAACCCCGGCGACAATGTGGCGCATGTGGCCCACTTGGGAGGCATGATTTTCGGCCTGATTATGATTTTGTATTGGAAACGTCACGGTGACCTGCATAATGGCTACTACTAACCGACTGAAACAGCTCTGGAACGGTGGCGACATGACATTCCGTATCATTGCCGTCAACGTGGTGATATTCTTGGCTATAAGGATATTGGCTGTGGTGTTGACAATCGGCTCAGGAAGCGTTAACGCAGTGCTGCAATGGGTGGAAGTGCCACCCACATTCATCGGCTTTTTGCATCGTCCGTGGACGGTGTTCACCTATATGTGGTGTCACTACGACTTCTTGCACATCCTGTTCAACATGCTATGGCTGTGGTGGTTTGGTCGACTGTTCATGACCTTGTGTACCGCTAAGCAATTGTTGGCGCTTTACATCTATGGCGGTGTGGCAGGCGCGGCTTTATACATCGGCATGGCCGAGATGATGCCGTGGATTGGTGGTGCGGGCCTTATCGGCGCGTCGGCTTCGATTATGGCCATCGTGATTGCCTCGGCGGTGTTGACTCCCAATCTGGAGCTGCCATTGTTGCTCATCGGTCCGGTCAAACTCAAATGGATCGCCGTGGCAACTGTGCTGATTTTCGCTTTGGGGCTCACCGGGGATAACGCTGGAGGGCACGCCGCCCACATCGGTGGGGCAGCTATCGGCGCTATATATGCGGTGGCTTTCAAGCGGGGTAAAGATCTTACCAGGCCGTTCAATAATCTGATTGATTCCCTGGTGACGCTCAAGCCCAAGAAAAACCGATATAAGGCACCCCCGAAATATAATTACCAGAAGTCGACGACATCATCCCGAAAGGCTCCTAAAACCACTCCGCAACAGGAGATGGACGCCATAGACCCCATCTTGGCCAAAATTAAAAAGAGCGGCTATGCGTCGCTCACAGCGGCCGAGAAAGAGCGCCTGTTCCAAGCTTCAAGCCGATTGAAAGACAAGTAAAGCAACGATGAAGATTTTGCGAGTAATATGGTGGACTATAGGCGGTTGCCTTGCTCTGGGGATAATTCTCTCGGGCTATGGTGGCTTGGTGTGTCCCACTCGCTCGGCGTTCTTTCCGATATTCGCCATGACCTTCCCGTTTTGGGTAGTGGGGATGATGGTGTACATGGTGGCTTCGATTTGGGTGAAGCGATGGGCGATTGTGCTTGGGGCGGCAACGATGGTGGTGTGCGCGCAGCCGTTGTGGAATTACTGCCCGCTCAACTTTGTCACCCCCAAGGTAACCGAGGAAGAGATGGCACAGCGAGGCTTTACCCTCCTGAGCTACAACATCTTGAATTTTCGCCCATGGGACGGCAAATACGCTCCCGACTCGCTCAGCTCTACTATCTCCTACATCCTGGAGATGAACGCCGATATGGCCGCGCTGGTGGAGTGTGAGGTCGACACCGAGTACAAGCCGTGGAATATCAAGCGCGTCCAAACCGATTCCCTCAAGCAGATGTATCCCTATCATCATCTCGATGGTCGAGGCAATTCCTTGTGGTCGAGGATGATGTTCCGCAACATCAAGCTTCCCGTACCGGAAAACTATCATGGCGTGTTGACAGCCTATCGCGTGTGGGTACATCAACGGCCGGTAACCCTCTGTGTCGTGCATATGTCATCGTTCAGCATGAACGAAAGCGACAAGGAGCTCTATAAGAACCTCACCACTATCGAGGGTGACAAGACGCTGCATGGAGTACGCTCGCAGTTGCTCCACAAGCTGGCCGCCGCGTTTCGCCGCCGCGCGCGCCAGGTGGAAGTGCTCATTGATTTCATCAACCGCATGGGTGGCGAGAACGTCATCGTGTGTGGCGACTTCAACGACATCCCCGGCTGCTGGGCTATCCGTCAGCTTCAGGAGAAAGCCGGGTTGCAGGATGTCTATACCCAGCTCTGTTGGGGTCCGGGGTGGACTTTCTTCACCAATAACATGTATTTCCGTATCGACCATGTGCTCTACCGGGGCGACATGCAGGCCGTGAAAATGGTGAGGGGTACCCGCAAAACCTCCGACCACCTCCCCATGCTCGTCGATTTCTTATTCAACGAAAAATAATCAACAAATGAATATATCCATGAGAAAAACAGTTGTCACTTTGGCCATTGGCTCGGCGCTATTGGCCGCAAATCCGTTAGCGATGGCACAAAATCCGCTTACACAACCTTTTACGGCGCAATTCGAGATCCCGCCTTTTGAGCAAATCAAGGCAGCCGATTATATCCCCGCTCTGGAGCAGGCGATAGCCGCTCAGCAAGCCGCGATCCAGAAAATTGTCTCCAATCCTGAGGAGCCGACCTTCGACAATACGATTTTGGCCCTCGAGCAGTCGGGCGACCCCGTTACCTCGGTTCAATTGATTTTCAACTCGATTGAGGAGGCGTGCTCCACCCCCGATATCGTGGAGGTGGCTGAGAAGTTCAACCCCATGCTCGCCCAAAATAGCGACGAGATAATGATGAACGACGCCCTGTTCCAGCGCGTTAAAAAGCTTTACGATGGACGCGACAAGGCTGGCTACGACACCCCCCGCATGCGTGCCGTCGAGCAGCTTTACAAGGACTTCAAGCGCAACGGCGCCTTGCTCAACGACGCCGACAAGGCCCAGCTCAAAGAGATCAACACCCGGTTGACCGACCTCTACTTCAAGTTTAACAAAAACTTGTTGAATGCCACCAACTCGTTTGCCATCATCATCGATGATCCGGCTCGTCTCGAGGGTATTCCGGCTCCCACTGTGGCGGCAGCTGCCGAGGAAGCCACCAGCCGTGGAT
This sequence comes from Bacteroidales bacterium, assembly GCA_020859755.1. Taxonomy (GTDB): domain Bacteria; phylum Bacteroidota; class Bacteroidia; order Bacteroidales; family Muribaculaceae; genus JAJPXC01. The sequence continues at coordinate 10,674 of JAJBVP010000177.1, forward strand.
TGGACGGCAAATGGGTGTTCACCCTCCATGCCCCCAGCCGCTTGGCTGTATTGAGCTATGCGGCCGACCGCGACCTGCGCCGCCAAATGTACGAGGGCTACACCACCAACGCCACCTCGGGCGAGAACGACAACCGGCCCATCATCAACGAGATAGTGAAGACCCGCGCACAGAAAGCCAAACTGCTCGGTTATCCCGATTTTGCTTCTTACCAAACCGAGAACGTGATGGCAAAGACCCCCGAGGCCGCCCGAGAGCTGCTGATGGAGATCTGGCGTCCCGCCGTGGCCAAAGCCAAGGAAGAGGTTGCCGAGATGCAGGCGCTGGTCGACAGCGAAGGCCTCGGCTTCACCATCGAGCCTTGGGACTACTATTATTACATGGAGATCCTCCGTCGCAAAAAATACAACATCGACCCCGATCTGGCAAGCCAGTACTTCTCGGTTGACAATGTGCGCAACGGAATCTTCACTATGGCCAACAAGCTCTATGGGGTGACCTTCACCCCCATGCCCGACGCTCCAAAGTATCACCCCGATGTCAACGTCTACGAGGTGAAGGACGCCGACGGCAACCACGTGGCCGTGTTCATGACCGACTATTTCACCCGTCCCTCCAAGCGTCAAGGCGCATGGATGTATGTGTTCAAAAACTCTTGGGAGGATCCAGGGCAAGAGGCTGAGCGCCCGATCGTGTATAACGTGTGCAACTTCCCCAAACCCACTGCCGACACCCCCTCGCTGCTGTCGATCGACGATGTGGAGACGATGTTCCATGAGTTCGGCCACGGCCTCCACGGAATGTTGACCCGTGCCAAATTGCGCTCGCAGTCGGGTACCAACGTCGACCGCGACTTCGTGGAGCTTCCCTCCCAGATTCACGAGCATTGGGCGCTCGAGCCTGAGTTGCTCAAGGATTACGCCTTCCACTACAAGACCGGCGAGCCTATCCCCGCCGACCTCGTGGCCAAGCTCCAAGCAGCCTCGACCCACAACCAGGGATTCCGCACCACCGAGCTCGTGGGTGCCGCTCTGCTCGATCTCGAATGGGGCGCATTGAACCCTGAGGGCGATATTAACGTTGAAGATTTTGAGGCCAATGTGGCCGACAAACTTGGTATGCCTAAAGAGATTACATATCGTTACCGCTCGCCCTACTTCAAGCACATCTTCGGTAGTGACGAGTACTCGTCGGGTTACTACACCTACCTGTGGGCTGAGGTGCTTGACACCGACGGTTTCGAGCTCTTTAGCGAAAAAGGCATCTTCGACCCCGCCACCGCCAAGTCGTTCCGCGAGAACGTCCTTGAGATGGGTGGCAGCGAGGACCCCATGACCCTTTATGTGAAATTCCGCGGCCAGAAACCCTCTCCCGAGGCCCTGCTGCGCAACCGCGGCCTTCTCACCCCTGCCGCTCCCCATCCCGGCGAAATCCCCATCACTCCCGGGAAATGATCCTGGCATTTAGCATTAAGCATTTAGCATTAAGCATTAAGCATTTAGCCTAATACCCATAATGCTTTGCTCCTTTGCTCCTTTCCTCCTTTAAAGATTTAACGATTTAAAGTTTTAAAATCCTTATCCCAGGAACTAGAAACTAGAAACTAAAAACTAGAAACTAAATTTACAATAGTTCGTTAAAAATTTGACATATGGTTAAGCGGCTGCGGCCGCCACG
>JAJBVP010000037.1 GCA_020859755.1 Bacteroidales bacterium
CTTTACTCCTTTCCCCCTTCCCCCCTTTAAAGATTTAATGCTTTAACGATTTAAATCCCTGATTCATTAAACCAGAAACCATAAACCATAAACCATAAACCATAAACCATAAACCATAAACTATAAACTAGAAACTATAAACTAGAAACTATAAACTAGAAACTAGAAACTAAAAACTATAAACTAAAAACTAAAAATACCTCGCTCCTATGTTAATAGCAATCTGGCTCCTTGTGATGGGGCTAATCATAGCGGCCTTCATATTGATGGCCAACGCGTTCCCCACCAACGTGCTTATCCTCGATATCGTCGTGGCGTGCCTTGCGTGGACCTCACTGTTCTGGACCTGGCGCCTGCCCTGGGCTATCCAAATCAACGACCGTCGCCAGACAGCCCGCTCGCTCGGCGAGATGGGCGTGGGATGGTGGGTATCAGGATGGTACGCGTTCCTGTCCATAATGTTTATGATATGGGGCTACTTCCAGCCGATTCCATTCAAGTGGCAAGTGCTCGTGCAGGCCGCGCTGCTTGTGTTCCTGATCGCGGGCATGTTCTCCACGGTGAAAGCCGGCCAGAAGGTCTCGGCAGTGGAGGATGAACAGCGAGAGCAACGTCGCCCTGTAGTCGACACACGCGAGCGTTGGAACGACCTGGTGGCCCAAACCGAACTTATCTCCGGCCTCCCCGCCCAAGTGAAGGAAAGCATCGAGCACCTGGCAGCCGACTGCCGATTCATCTCCCCATCCCCCACCCCACGCGCTCGCGACCTTGACGCCAAGCTCTACTCCCTCGCCGGCGACATCTCCCGCGCGTTGCCTGCCTACGACCTCAACGATCGCCAAATCGACCAGTGGATCAAGGAAGCACAGGTGACCCTTAAACAACGTAAATCAGTATATTAACCCCCTACAACCCCAATCACTTATCATGAAAGGCAAAGTATTCAAGGAGCACGCCAACATCTACCAGGACGAGGCGCAAATCCTGTTTAACTTCTACCGCCAAGCCGCCGAGAAAATCGTGGCCGAGGAAGAGCGGATAGAGGGCGAAGTGGAAAAATTGCAACGCGAACGCGCCGACATCGAGGAGCGCATGTCAAAACTCTGGTACTGGTTCCTCGGTATCATCACATTCTTTATGTACTTCATAAAAAAGAAAGAGTGTGAGCGCCAAATCGCCTACATCGACGAGCGCATCGACAACTTCCAGAAGGTGTACGACGAGATTTTCCGCGACTATCGCGTCAACCGCCTCGGAGTGGCCTACGTGCCTGTCGCCGAGCAAGTAAAATACGACGACAAAAGCTTCGTTGTCGACCTTACCGGCCAAACACAAGAAAGCGAGGTGACCGTGCAGATGTCGCGCCAAAGCGACCTGTTGGCTCAATCGGTCAACCGCCTGCAGGACCTCTCCAAAGAAGCCCCCATCGTGGAGACAGCCAACGAAACCGAGGAGATAGCCACCGACCAGTACTCGGCTTCAATCCAAAACATGAACCAATACGACTACATGGGAGCACTCGACCGCACGCTGCGCACCATCTCCTTCTGCATGAGCGACTTGGACACATCATCCGTACGCCTGCCCCTTGTAGCCGACCAAAGCCAGCGCCTCGAGGAATTGCACGAATACGGCGCTACCGAGGTGCCCGAAGGATCTCCGGTCGTTAACGTGTACGACCGCAACCGCTACGCCGAGCCTATCAAGCGTTTCCAGGACCTGGCCCGATTAAAGGACTCTCTGAGCAACGAGTCGCAACAATTCGAGGACGTGCTTAAAGGATTGATGCACACCATGGCCCAATCCGTTCAGGCCGTTTCAGCCCTCAAGCTATCATCGGTCGACAAGGTGGTTACCGACAGCAACCGCCTCCTGTACACCATCTTGAAAGCCCCTTACAACCAATACTCCCCGTTGCTTGAATACGAGGAGATCGACCGAATCAAAAACGAGACATTCGACTTCACCGACGACGCACAAGGATACGAGCCCTTCAACCTCAAGCAATCGTCGCGCGTCAAGTACAACCTCCCAGCCGGAGTTTGGCAAGCCGAGGACGGATCCACCACCGGAATGCCTTTCGGCGTTCACCAGATCTACGAGGAAATCGTGGCACCTATGGTACAATCGCTCATGCAGGAAAACCGCATAGAGCGTCTGAAGATTTACAACCACATCAAAGACCAGAAACTCTCCTACCTCAACAAATGGCATCAGGACACCGACGCCTTCTACCGCGCCAACCGTGCCGAAAGTGCCGACATCATCAACCTCATGCAGGAGAGTCTGCGCCAATATATCGCTGCCTACAACACCCTCGCCTCACTCAAACGCACCGAGGACTCGATGGCCGAGAGCGGTGAGGAACTCAACTCCACCGTGGTCAAGACCGTAGAGAACACCGGCGAGACCGTTGCCGCTTTCGATCTCCAATCCCGACAATTCCAGCAAACCCAACTCGACTTTGAGGACTACATGCTGCGCCTTAAGGACGACATTGACGAAAAAGCCGCACGTTTCGGACACGTGGAATACTACGAGGCACGCCTGCGCGACGGTCACTCCAACGAGGTTGCCGTTGCCACCAGCGAGGTATCACAACTCGACGAGCGTCGCCGTCCCCTTGCTGCCGCCCACCCCGTGCTCGCCAAGGAAAGCGAGCTTCCACCCGAGCCTTCTATCGAGCCCCTGGCCTACGAGCAACTGTCGATCAACCTGCCCGCAATCGCCCGCGAGGCCCTTGGCAACCTCGGCACCCTCGATCGCCAAATCATCCGCGAGGCCACCGAAATCATCTCCGACGACACCCCCGAGCCCGAGTCCCCTAAAGACGATACCGCCCCCGAATCCCCTCGAGGCGTTACATCGTTACAGCAAGAAAACGATAATGCGCCGGAAGAAGAGGACCAGGAGATGAAGGAGCTCGAGGAAATGGAGCAAGAATTAGAGATTGAGCCAGAAATCGAGGAAGAAGAGGAACTCGACATCGAAATCGAGCCCCAATTCGACGAGGAGCCCGAGAACGACCAGCCCACTGGCGCCACTCCTCCCCCACTCCCTGGCAACAATCAGCCCAACCAAGGCCCCGTTCCTCCTAAGTTTAACATTTAATCCCGCACAGCCATGGCATCCCGAATAGATTGTGTAATCGACACCGAGCCGATGGCGCGCGAGATGGACCGCGTGTCCCGCCAAGTGGACGGCACCACTGCCGCCGTCGTGGGCTTCAAGGCCGCTGTCATTAAGGCCGAGGGTGACGCCGCCGACCACGTGTGCCAAAACGTCAACCGAGGCTTCTACTCCCTTATCCACAGCCAGATATCTCAAAAGATAGCCAAACTCTCATCGGAGGTCGACTCCCACGTGATGAAGCTCACACAGCTCCAAAAACAGCTTCTGGGCTTGAAATCACGCATGCAACGCGACTACGCGATGACATCACAACGCTACCACAAACTCTTCACGACGCTCAACCGCGACCTGCGACTGCGAGTCACCGAATTGGACCGCCCCGTGATGCGTTTCGCCTCCGACGAGACAACACGCCTCGAGAACCGCACACGCCTTCTCTCCTCGCAAGTCCCACTGGGCCAAACCGAGACACTCGCGGCATCCGAACGCATCCTCGCCGGCAACGTCAAATACCAGGCAAAGGAGGTACTCGAATCTACCGAGCGCTACCTCTCCGACTATAAGCGCCAAGAGGTGTTGCTCCAGAAGGTGTTGCTCGACGAAACCATCGACCAAGAGGAGCAGCAGATACTCATGCCCGTAATCGTCGTCAACTCCACTCAGGCTCCCGACTCGTCAAACTGGAACTGCTACTCCAACACCACATTTGTACCGGCCAACGCCGCACGCGACGTCACCGAGCTGGTAGCCCAAAACGTCGTGCCGATGCCCAACACCGTGGGCAACCACACCCTCTCCAACGAGCTAAACGCCCTAATCTCCCAATCCTCGCTCCCCGACCGCGTAAAGGAGATGATGCGCCAATTGCATAACGATAGTGTCCAACCTCGTTAACAGCCCGTAGATATGAGTTATTCACGACAAGTATCCAAGCAGATAGCTATCCATTACTCCAAGACGGTGTCCTATCCCGCCTCTCAGTCGGGTGGCTCGATTACCGTGTCGGGAACCGCCTACGAGACCGTGATCGTAAATGTCGAGGTCGTCACCGACCCCTACGACGCGTCGGTGCAACGCTGCAGCAACCACGTGCTGGGACTTACCGGTGCCGTCGCCGCTACCGAGACTGCCCAGGTGGCCTCTATACGCGACAAAGCCAAAAAAATCGGCCACACCATCGTGAGCGGATTCTTCAAGACTGTGCGCTCCGAAATCTCGCAGCAAGTTGCCGAGCTGGAAAGCAGCATCGAAGCCTCGCTCATCCACCTCACCGAATTGCAAAAACGTTGCCTCGACAAGCAACGCCAGATGACCGCCGACTATCACCGCATCTCATCACGCTACGGCAAAATCTTCGACGAGTTGAACCAAGAGCTCGAGAACCGCATCTTCGCAATCGACGAGCCAGTGTTCCAGTTCCAACGCTCAGCCGCCAACATTTCCAGCCGCACATTCGACGGCGCCGGAGCAGCGATGGTAGAGGCCGCGGAAGTGGCCGCCGCACGATCCAAGGTGGAAGCCTCTCGCCTCAAATGGGGCGCTTGGGAAACTCTCGACACCGTTGAGCGATACCTGGACACCTCCAAGGATGTATCCGAGGTGATGGACCGATCGTCGATTGTCGCCGCCGACGACATCGAGACGGTAGTGCCCGCCCTTTTCTTCGAGGGCACCGTCGATGGCGGGATCAACCGCCAGACATTCACTCCCGAGCCTGTCAAGGAGATGAACAACGACCCCAAGCTACAATCGGCCCTCGCCGCCCAGCGTTACCCCAAGGTGAAACCCGCCGAGGAAGGCATGCTCTACCGCTACTTCACCGAGGAGATGGCCAACAAAATCGACCAAACCACCCCGCACGGACGCCGCGTGGCCGAGAAAATGAGGGAGATGTTCTCCCTCGAAAATACCAACAAAAATTAATCTTTAGCATCCAATCACGATGAAAGAACTTAAAGAGATACGTTTCAATAGCAACATATTGCAGCTGCGCGACAACATCGTGCGCTCCTCCATCCTCCCCGAGAAAGCCTCGGAATTGAATCGCAAAATCCAATTCCAGGGCGACACCGAGGTCGACGGCGCAGTATACGCCCACGACATCGAGGTGCAGGAAGGCCCGTTGACCATCCATGGTGCCGTTTTCACCCAAAACGAGCTGTACATTCAGTCGAGCGCCAAAGGTACCGTCACTTTCGACAAGGCCGTGGCATCGGCCGGCTCGATCGTGAGCCGCGCCTCCGAGTGCAAGCCCTCATTCCTGAGCGACATCAACGCCAAATCGGTCACCCTCTACAACGCCTACGTCGCGGGTAGCGTCTATGCCGACGAAATTACCCTTGAGAACTGCGTGGTGATCGGCGGCGTGTTCGCCTCCCAGCAGATTATCCTCAACAACTGCGTTGTAGGCACATTCAACGCCCCCGAGGTGAGCGTCGAAGGCAATATCTACATGCTTCTGCCCAGCGCCTTCTCGCTCGAGCCGCTCAACGTGGCTCCCAACTGCGAGATGTGGAACCTGTCGCTGGCCGACCTTGGCGACCTGTATCGCGGTGCGCCACAAAGCCCCGACAGTGGCAAGATTCCTGTCACGCCGCAAGCCGACGAGCTTAAGGCACGCCTGGCCGACGAGAACGTGCAAAAGACGCTGCGCTCCTACTCGGTGGTGGGCAAAGTGCTGGCTGCCGACCTGCTCGACACCGACAAATTCCAAAACCACTTCCTCTTGACTGCCGCGGCACTTGGTCCCCAGTTGCTGCGTAGCTACGACCTGGGCACCAAGGTCGACGGCACCACAGCTAAATTGACCAACGAGGACATCCGCACGTTCTTCTTCGACATCCTCCACGGCCGCATCCAAGTGCAGCCACTCACCGCCCGTTTCAACCTCACCTCCCTGCAGGCTTAACACGCGTCGGCTCGGGCGGGCCGACGTTCGGCGGCCCGCCCGGGATGACGCATACGTTTTTACTTTTTGGAGGGGATTTGCTTTTGGCGGTAACGCTGGTGGTAGAGCGCAGGACGCAGGCGCGTGCGGAGCAGCTCTACCGAGTCGATGCGCAGGTCCTCGCTCAGGGGTTGCTTAGCCGACATGTGGCCCAACAATTTCACTGGCACGCGAGTGGAATCGGTGATCAGCTGCACTCGCGACCAGCCCTCCACCGCCCCCTTGGTGGAAGTGAACTCCACGGTGCCGTCGTCGTATAGCGCGGTCAACCCAAGCGTGGCAGCGTCGCGATTGCCTACGAATTTCATCGCCAGCGTGTAAGCGTCGCCAGGGTTCCAATTCTCGTCACGAGGCAACTGGAATGATATGATGGATGAGGGTCCCGAGGGCCGCAATGTGTAATGGCGCGCCCACAGCCAAGCGTCAATCGAGTCACCGTCAACGCTCGAGGCCAATGCGGCGTTACCCAGCGATGCCGAGTGATCGACACGCTCCTGAAGAATATCAATAGTCTGGTCGTATACCTCGATGAAGTCGCTGAGATTGTGCCCGTACCACACCATCGACGTGTCAAACTCCTCCTGCGTCACGCCATGCTCGAGCAATACCGACTGTTTCAACACCTTGCGCAACGAATCAGATGAATAGCGGGCGCGATTCGACTCGACGATGCTCTCGGCCGTGTAAATGTCGGCCATCAGCGAGGCCATTTTTCCTTTGGGAATGACGTATTTGGGCGTATTGGAGCATGCGGCCAGCATCACTGCCAGCGCCATGGCCATAAGGCATTTCCAACGTCCCATCCACTTGCCCATCGGTTTATTCGTTTACTCGTTGGCTGTCGTTCACTTGTTCACTCGTGCATTCGTTCATTCGAGAATCCTCTTTCCCAGCATCCTTATTTTCCTCCTTTACAGGCGATAAATACCTGGTGTAGAAGAAGATGAAGATGAACATACCCACGGTTATCGCCGCATCGGCAAGATTGAACACCGGCTGGAAGAAAATGAAATGCTTGCCTCCAATCCATGGCATCCACGATGGCCAATCCCATGAGCAGAGGGGAAAATACAACATATCCACCACACGGCCGTGGAGCCACGTGCCGTAGCCACCGTCGGGAGGAAACAACTGGGCCACCTCGGGTGGCGGAGGATTGTTGAAAATCTCGCCGTAGAACACGCAGTCGATGATGTTGCCAGCCGCGCCAGCCGTAATCAACGCCAGTGTCACCATGAACCCCACGGTGTAACGTTCATCGCGATGTATGCGGCATATTATCCATATCAGAGCGGCCACCGCAACGATACGCACAAGCGTGAGCAACAGCTTGCTGCCCAGCTCCATGCCGAATGCCATTCCGTTGTTCTCAATAAAATATATCTGGAACCAATCGGTGATACGATAGTCTTCGCCCAGATAGAAATGGGTCTTTACCCATATCTTCAAGGCTTGGTCGGCGATAATGACAAGCAGAATCACCACCAGGGCCAGTAGGCCTTTATGTCGGTTGAGGGTTTTCAGTTTTCTGTTTTCAGTTTTCAGTCCTTTTCTCCTTTAAATCGCTCTCGAGGACTTGATTGATGACCTTTCGGGGACGAAAGGGACGAGGAATTGTATAATTTACTTGCGGCCGCCCTGCTTTTGGTCAACACAAAGGGTGGCATGAGGAACTGCGCGCAGGCGCTCCTTGGGGATCAACTGGCCAGTGACACGGTCGATGCCGTAGGTTTTGTTCTCGATGCGCAGCAGGGCGTTCTGAAGGTGCTGGATAAACTTCATCTGGCGCTGTGCCAATCTTCCGGCCTCCTCTTTGCCCAGAGTGCTGGCACCCTCTTCGAGCACCTTGAATGTGGGCGACGTGTCGGATATATCGTTGCCATCCGAGTTCATTATATTAGCTTTCAATACGTCGTAATCGGCCTGGGCTTTCTTAAGCTTCGCGAGAATAAGCTCCTTGAACTCCTGGAGCTCCTCGTCGCTGTAGCGGGTCTTTTCGTTTGTTTCGCTCATAGGTAGGTGGATACTATTTAGGGTTGACAATTTTCACGGTAACAGGGACGCCGTCGATGTCGAGCACCTCGTCGGCGGCGGGATTCTCAACAGGAGCGACATTTAGCTTGGAAGCCAGCACTTGGCCCATGATGTAATCACGGAAGGCCTCAACAGCTTCGTCGGTGAGTTCCGCAGGGGCGATGGTCACCTCTATACGGTCGGTGATGTCGTAGTCGCGGTTCTTGCGGATATTCTGGATACGATTGACAAGCTCGCGGGCGATACCCTCGCGGCGCAACTCGGGGGTGACGGTGACATCGAGGGCCACTGTCAGTGCACCGTCATTGGCAACGAGCCAGCCGGGGATATCCTCCGAGATCACCTCTACGTCGGTCAATTCAATCACGGCGGCCGAGCCATCGAGGTCGATGGTCAACTTACCGTCGCTCTCCAAAGCGATGATCTCCTTCTGGGAGATGCCGGCCAGAGCGGCTGCAACAGCTTTCATCTGCTTGCCGAATTTCGGGCCGAGTTTCTTGAAGTCGGGCTTGATGCGCTTCACCAGCACACCCTCCTCGTTGTCGACAAGCTTGAGGTTCTTGACGTTGACCTCCGAGAGGATCAGGTCCTTCATAGCGAGGATGTCTTCACGCTGGGACGCATTCATCACGGGCACCATGAGCTGCGACAGCGGCTGACGCACCTTGATGTTTACCTTGCGACGCAGGGCGAGCACCATCGAGGTGATCTCTTGGGCGATGTGCATACGTTTCTCCAAGGCAGTGTCGACTAGCGACTCATCGGCGACAGGAAACGAGGCTAAGTGTACCGAAGGCTCTCCTGGTGTGAGGTCACGGTAGAGGCAATCGGCGTAGAACGGGGCGATGGGCGCAATCAAACGGGCGAGCGTGGTAAGGCACTCGTAGAGCGTCTGGTAGGCAGCCAGCTTGTCGGGAGTCATCTCGCCGCGCCAGAAACGGGAGCGGTTCAAGCGCACATACCAGTTGCTGAGATTGTCGCCCACAAACTCGTTGATAGCGCGAGCTGCCTTCGTAGGCTCGTAGTCGGCCAAGTCGGTGTCCACCTCCTTAATCAGGGAGTTGAGCAACGACAGGATCCAGCGGTCGATCTCGGGGCGCTCGTTCACCGGAATTTGGGGCGCCTCGGGATCGAAACCGTCGATGTTGGCGTACATCGCGAAGAAGGAATATGTGTTGTAAAGCGTGCCAAACAGCTTACGAGCCGTTTCCTCAACGCCAATGGTGTCAAATTTCAAGTCGTCCCAAGGCGATGAGTTGGCGATCATGTACCAGCGCACGGGGTCGGAACCGTATTTCTCGATGGTCTCGAACGGATTGACCGCGTTGCCGTGGCGCTTCGACATCTTATTGCCATGCTTGTCAAGCACCAAACCATTGGAAACCACAGCCTTATAAGCTACCGAATCGAATACCATGCCAGCGATAGCATGCAAGGTGAAGAACCAGCCACGGGTTTGGTCGACACCCTCGGCGATGAAGTCGGCGGGATAGATCTTGCGGTTGTCGAGGGCCTCCTTGTTTTCGAAGGGATAGTGGGCTTGAGCATAAGGCATTGAGCCAGAGTCGAACCATACATCAATCAAGTCCAACTCGCGGCGCATCGGCTTGCCCGATTCCGACACAAGCACGATATCGTCGACATAGGGACGGTGCAGGTCGATTTTCTCGTAATTGTCCTTGGAGTAATCGCCAGGCACGAAACCTTTGTCTTTCATCGGATTGGATGTCATCACGCCAGCGGCGACCGCCTTCTCGATTTCATTGTAGAGCGTCTCAACCGAGTCGACGCACAGTTCCTCGGCGCCATCCTCGGTGCGCCAAATGGGCAACGGAGTGCCCCAATAGCGGGAGCGCGAGAGGTTCCAATCCTGCAAGTTCTCAAGCCACTTACCGAAACGGCCCGAGCCTGTAGCCGCCGGTTTCCATTTGATGGTGGTGTTGAGCTCCATCAGTCGCTCTCGGACGGCGGTTGTACGGATAAACCACGAGTCCAGCGGATAGTAGAGCACAGGCTTGTCGGTGCGCCAGCAGTGAGGATAGCTGTGCACGTGCTTCTCGATTTTGAACACCTGGTCGTGCTGTTTCAGGTACATGCAGATCTCCACGTCCAAGGTTTCGGTCGTGTCGTCGGCCTCAGGGTTAAAGGCGTTTTTGACATATTTGCCGGCCCAAGGGGTGTACTGCTCCACATCGACCATCTCTTCGACAAATTTCGGATCGAGATCCTCGATGCGGTAGAAGCGGCCTGTGGGATCAACCATGGGGCGCAGGTTGCCGTCGCGGTCGTACATGTGCAATGGCGGTACGCCATTCTGCTTCGACACACGCTGGTCGTCGGCGCCAAATGTGCCGGCGATATGCACGATGCCAGTACCGTCCTCGGTGGTGACGAAGTCGCCTGGAATCACGCGGAAGGCGCCCTCCCCTGGGTTTACCCAAGGGAGAAGCTGCTCGTATTGCATACCCACAAGCTCGCTGCCCATCTTGGAGCCCACGACCTCAAAGGGGACCAGCTTGTCGCCCTTGTTGTATTCGCCCAGGGCCAATCCTGCAGCTTTGGGGTTGAACAACGATCCCATCAGCGCGTCGGCCACAACCACAGTGATTGGCGAGCCGCTATAGGGGTTGAACGTCCTTATGATGTTGTACTTTATTGCCGGACCCACGGCCAAGGCGGTGTTGGACGGCAACGTCCAGGGGGTGGTGGTCCATGCGAGGAAGTAGGGGGTGCCGTGGCCGAGAAACTCCTCGCCGGCATTCTTGATCTTGAACTCGGCGATACACGTCGTGTCCTTCACGTCGCGATAGCAACCGGGTTGGTTCAACTCGTGGGAGCTAAGGCCTGTGCCGGCGGCCGGAGAGTAAGGCTGGATCGTATACCCCTTGTAGAGGTAGCCCTTATTGTAAAGCTGGGCGAGCAACCACCACACGCTCTCGATATAGCGGTTGTCGTAGGTGATATAGGGGTCGTCCATGTTCACCCAGTAGCCCATCTGCTGGGTCAAAGTCTCCCACTCGCGGGTGTACTTCATCACCTCGCGGCGGCATGCGGCGTTGTAATCGTCAACCGAGATCTTTTTGCCGATGTCCTCCTTGGTGATTCCAAGCGACTTCTCGACGCCAAGCTCAACAGGCAATCCGTGGGTATCCCATCCGGCCTTGCGGGCCACATGGAATCCCTTCATCGTCTTGTAGCGGCAGAATATATCCTTAATGGTGCGAGCCATCACGTGGTGGATGCCCGGCATACCGTTGGCCGAGGGGGGGCCCTCGAAGAATACATACTCAGGGGCACCCTCGCGCTCGCTCAACGAGCGCTCAAAAAGCCCCTCGCCCTGCCACTTGGCGAGCATCTCTTTGTTGGTCTTCGACAGGTCAAGACCGCTATATTCTTTGAACTTTTTCATAAGCCTTGGGAGGTGTCAAAAAATTTTTTGCAAAGTTACTAACTTTTGGCCGATTAACAACACTTTTCGCGACCTAAAAACCCTTTCTCGCTACTATTTGTTATTATAGAAAAGATTTTACACTTATTCACCTGTCTAACGTGTTTCAAACGATTATGAAAAAGCTACTCAGTATCTTAGCCGGTGTGGCTTTGTTGACAGCATGCTCCCCTTACACACTGGTCAACTCGGAGGTGTACAACAACGCCAACCTCGCCTCCTACCACACTTTCCGCATCGTCACGCCCGACATGGGCAAGCTCCCCGAGGGAATGCAACTGGTGACCTACTACAATATCGCGGCAGCGATACGCGAGCAGATGGTAGAGCGCGGTTTCACCGAGAGCGCCACTTCGCCCTTACTGATCAACCTCGCCGTCACCACCCAGCGCGAGATCTCCACCGCGCCGCTTAGCTCCGTCACCCCTCCCCCACCTCCAGGCCCTTATCCCTGGAACGGCCCCTTCTACCCCAGCTATATGTACCCCACTGGATACTGGAACGGATATTACGGTAACGCTCAGGTAATTACCGGAATCTACAAGGAAGGTGTATTGACCATGGACATGGTCAACATCGACGACAAGATTCCTCTCTACACGGCCTCGGTTGCAACCATCATCAACGGCGGCGGCAACGGTTACCAGAATCTCTCGGGCATCGACCAAGCCGTCCAGACCCTCTTCTCGAAAGTAACCATCCGAAACTAGCCGGATTGCCAGCCATGGCAGTTCGGCCTAATTTTGC
>JAJBVP010000013.1 GCA_020859755.1 Bacteroidales bacterium
AACAACTTTGAGGCTTATGCCTCGTGAACTTTAAAAATTTACCGAAGTATTGTTTTATAACAACAAAAGTACAATTATTTTCCCTAACATCCAAAAAATCAGAAAATTTATGCGCAGCCACCGAGGAGGCGTTGCCCAGCGGGAGACAATTTAATATTTATGTAACAGGGGGGTAATAGAGGTGAAATATCGGCGGGGTAATTTTGTGGTGTCGGAGATCGGCCGCGTTCCCAAGGAGGGGACAATGCCGAAGTTCATCCCCTCCGACGTAGATAATTATGGAATATGTATTTATCGGGATTATTGTTTTTCTGTTTTTACTGGCTATTTTCGACTTGTCGGTGGGCGTCAGCAATGATGCGGTCAACTTCTTGCAATCGGCAGTCGGAACAAAAGCCGCCACGTGGCGTACGGTTGTCATTGTCGCCGCCGTGGGGGTTTTCATAGGAGCGTCAATGTCAAACGGCATGATGGATATCGCGCGTCACGGTATCTTCCGGCCCGAGCACTTCGCTTTCTACGACATTATGGTCATCTTCATGGCCGTGATGGTCACCGACGTACTCTTATTGGACGTATTCAACACTCTCGGATTGCCAACATCCACTACGGTTTCTATGGTGTTTGAGTTGCTCGGCGCCGCTTTCGCCGTGTCGCTGGTTAAACTGGCCACGACCACCGAGGCCTCACTCACCCTCGGGCAGATGCTAAACACCGAGAAGGCTCTTTCGGTGATCATGGCCATATTCGTCTCGGTGGCCGTGGCTTTCATCTTCGGCGCGATTGTACAATGGCTTGCTCGCCTATGGTTCACTTTCGACTATCGTAAAGGCCTGGGATGGAAAATAGGCTTGTTTGGCGGCGCTTCGGTCACCGCCATCGCCTATTTCCTGCTCTTCAAGGGCGCCAAGGACCTTGCGTTCATGACTCCCGACGTAAAGGGCTGGGTCGCCTCCCACCAGGCACTGTTGATCGCTGGCTGCTTCGTGGTGGCCACTGCGTTGTGCCAATTGATGCACATGCTGAAAATCAACGTCTTCAAGATGGTGGTAATGGCTGGCACATTCGCCCTCGCGATGGCTTTCGCCGGTAACGACCTGGTCAACTTCATCGGCGTGCCCCTCTCGGGATTCGCCGCACTTACCGAGTGGTCGGGCACTGGTATAGCAGCCGATTCCTACATGATGGATTCGTTCAACTCACCGGCCTCCACGCCTGTCTACTTCCTGTTGATCGCCGGCGTGATCATGGTAGTGGCCCTGGCAACAAGCCGAAAGGCCAAGAAGGTGGTTGACACCACGGTTAAACTCAGTCGGCAGGACGCTGGCGACGAGATTTTTGGATCGTCGCGACTTGCGCGCCGGCTGGTAAGGCTTTCTATACGCGTGGCCGAGGGGATCGACCGCAACACCCCTCGCGGCGTCAAGCGTTGGATACGCCGGCGCCTTGACCCCGACAAGGCCACTCTGGAGCACGGCGCCGCCTTCGACCTCGTGCGCGGCTCCATCAACCTGGTGCTCGCCAGCGGGTTGATCGCCTTAGGCACCTCTCTCCGTCTCCCCCTCTCCACCACCTACGTCACCTTCATGGTAGCCATGGGCACATCGCTCGCCGACAAGGCCTGGGGGCGCGAGTCGGCAGTGTTCCGTATCACCGGCGTGATCTCGGTGATCGGCGGATGGTTCCTCACCGCGGGTGTCGCATTCCTGGCCACTGCCCTTATCGCATGGGGCATGCACGTGGGTGGCACATGGGTGATGATCGCCGTGGCTGTCGTGGCCATCGTGGTGCTTCTCCGCTCCAACCTGCGCAAGAAACGCGAGGCCAAGGAGGCCGAGTCGGGCGCCCTGGCTCGCATCATGGCTTGCGACGACAAGCGCCGCGCTTGGGGCCTCCTCTGCGCCTATATGGCTCAGGGAATGGTCGACTTCCTCGGATATACCCGCAAGGTACACCGTCAAGTAGCCGAGGGGTTCTTCACCGACTCCTCGCGACCCATCGGAAAGGCCATCAACACCTTCGTCAGCGAAAAGCAATGGGTGAAGGCTCAGCGCCGTGGAGCCACCTTGGCCATGACCCGCGTCGACCATACATTGGCGATCGAGCGCTCGTCGGCCTTCCACCTCGTGTACGTGTGCATGATGTCGATGCTCTACAACATGCGCCGCATCGCCGAGGCTTGCCACGAGCATGTCGACAACAATTTCCCGGCCCTTCCCTCGGGCATGGCCATGAATGGCGGCGCCATCGCCCGTCGCGTCGACGCCCTGATGGCCGACGCTACCGAGGCCGTCATCAGCCCGCGCCCCGAGGAGGTGGAGGCACTCCGCCACCGTTGCGATCATGTGAAAAACCTGATTGACAAGGAGAAAGCGAGGCTGTATACCGACCTGCGCGCCACATCATCGTCACGCCTTGGTGTGATCTACGTCTACCTCAACATGCTGCAGGAGCAGCGTGAATTGGTGAGCAGCGTGCGTCGCCTCGCGGGTGCGGCATTGAGGTTGCTGAGTGTTCAGCCTCTGCCGGGCAACGTGATGGAGATGGTAAGCCCCGAGGGCACTGTGGTCGACGCGCTCACTGTCCCCGAGTGAAACGCCACCGCATTTTTTACAATCGCCAGCCCTAATCCCGTGCCTCCCTTGGCGCGGGATCTTCCTTTATCCACGCGATAGAAGCGCTCGAAGATACGGTCCAAATGCTCGGGGGCCACTCCCCGGCCGTTATCGGCTACTATCAGTCGCGGCACGCCCGTGGCCGGCACCCGGTTGAGGCGGATGTCGATAATTGTCCCCTCGGAATAGGCATTGGCGTTGGACAGCAGGTTGCGCACAATCATCAGCAACAGCGCCTCGTTGCCGCTGATCACCATGTCGTTGTCCAGGTGAAGGCGTATGGGGATATACTGGTCGCCAGTGTACTCCTGGGCCGCTTTGCGCACAACCTTGGCCAGTGACACGTTGGTGCATTCGATCGACGAGTTGTCGTCATCCAGGCGATTGAGAGTGGCCACGTCGGCAAGGAGCGCAGTAAGACGGTCGGTTTGCTTTAAGGCCCTCTCCACTAAGCCGTTGCGCTGTTCCTGAGACAATCCCGGGTGTTGCTGCAATGTCTCCAGGCACAATTTGGTGGCCGCTACCGGCGTTTTCAACTCGTGGTTGATGCTCAGCGTGAGTTGGCGCTTCACGCGTCGGGTGTCCTGAGCGTGCGCCAAGGTGACGCGGTGTTGCCGCATCGCTATGTATCCCAGCACGCTCACCAGCACCGTGATCCCGATCATGAACCACAACAACCCTTGGTCGGCCACCAACATCTCCACCAGCGACGGGTCGTAATGTGCCGCCGAGCGAGCCACCAAAGGGCCGCGAGCCGTGGCCGAGTAGAAGTACACCGAATCGGTAGTCGCCGAGCGACGCGTGTCGCTTCCCGTTCCCTGGGCTATGGCCTGGGCGATCTCGGGACGGTCGAGGTGATTGGATGAGGGAAGTGGCCCAGGAGTGTTGTCAAACAACACCCTTCCCGTCGTGTCAACCACCGTCACGCGCAACCCTGGTGTGGGTAGCTCGAGCGTGGCCAAGCGCTCAGTGGCCGAATCACCCGGCACATAGTTGTCGAGCACGCGCTCGTTGTTGAGCTGGAGCCGCGCGTTGAGTGCCACCGCCTTGTAATGCTTTTCCTGCGACCATTGCCACGCGATGAACGCCCCGGTGAGTAGCCACACCAGCGCAAGCGTCAGCAGGAACAACCGGTAGTGGTACTTCATGGCTCTTTTTCGTGATAGAGATAACCGTATCCGGGACGCGTCACGATCGACGAACCGTATTTCCCAAGCTTGGAGCGGATACGACGGATATGCACGTCCACAGTGCGCTCAAGCACGATAGCGTCGTCGTGCCACACACGGTCGAGTATTTCGTCACGCGTATACACATGGCCCGGTTGTTCCATCAGCAACTCCAGGATTTCCAACTCTTTGCGCACCAGCTGCGCGTCCTCCCCGTCCAAAAGGCAACGTCGGCCGTTCTTGTCGATGGTGACACCCTTGGCGGGAGCGTGGGCCGCGGCCGCCTGGGCCTCCACCCGACGCAACACCGTGGCCACGCGCGCCAGCACGTTGCGCAAGGTATACGGCTTGTAGATGTAATCGTCGGCTCCAAGGGTAAGCCCCCGCACCATGTCGTCCTCGTTGTCGCGGGCCGTGCAGAAGATAATGGGCACGTGCGACGTGCGAGGATCACTTTTCATCTGGCGAGCCAGGGTGAATCCGCTTTGCCCCTCGAGCATCACGTCGAGCAACACCAAGTCGAAATCGGCCAACGGCAGCCCCAACGCCTCCTCGGCGCTTGCCGTCCCCACCGCCTTGTACCCCTCGAGCTCAAGGTTCAACAGCAACGTCTCCCTCAGCGTCGCGTCGTCCTCCACCACCAGTATCCTTCTCTCCTTCATATTTGCGCAGAATAGTCCATATTTCTTGCTTTGAAATTGAGTCACATTTACTTTTATCATAAATCGTGACCAATCTTATTCGACCATTTTCCGTGGCAATAAGTGCATTATATGTAA
The DNA here is from genome assembly GCA_020859755.1 of Bacteroidales bacterium. GTDB lineage: Bacteria > Bacteroidota > Bacteroidia > Bacteroidales > Muribaculaceae > JAJPXC01. The sequence goes on from JAJBVP010000013.1 coordinate 4,564, forward strand.
TGACCCGTGCACCTCCACTTTTTCCTTTCCCTTTGGAAGTTATGGCCATCCTTATTTTCCTAATGCCCTCTCCTAAATCTTTTCCTTGCAATGGATTTTCTTTAAGAGAAGCCAGAAAAATCTCAAAATCCGAGCGAAACGACGGGTAGTGCTTTCTCAAAGACTTTACTTCCTTGAGAAATTCAGCAGTATAAATTATTTCTATATTCATTGGAGTTGCTCCCAGATAGTGTCTATAGGGTACTCTCTACCTTCTTTGATATCTTTTATACCACGTTCAATAGAAGCAAGAATTTTAGACTTTTCGCTTGGTCCTTCAATCGCATTTATAGGTTGCCATCCACGAAGGATAGCCAAGTCATTGACAAATGACCAGTCGGATTCGGGGATATTGTATTGAAATGTACGATACATAGGGCTAATTATTTATGCAAAGGTATAACAATTTTGGGAAACAATCGGATTTGTTTCCCAAAATTATTTTATGGGATATCTTAGGGGTTATTTCAGGGTGGCAGTCCAGCCGGCGATGCGAGGGTCGGTAAGGTCGGGGTGGTTCACCTCGTCGAGAAGCAAGCCGATAGCCACGCCGTCGTCGCCCACCGCGTCGGAATGGTCGAAGTTGTAGCCAATGGTGTCAAACTTGCCGATGAACTCGGCACCCGTGTCCTTAATCCTGTCGTACAATTCGCCCACGCCCGAGCAGAAGGTGTCGCTCATGGTCTCGTCGCCGCAACCGAACAACGCTATCTGCTTGCCCGGCAACGACATTGCCGACAGTCCGGCCACGAAGTCCTCCCAGTCGTCCTGAAGATCGCCGTTACCCCAGGTGCTGGTGCCCAGAATGAGCAAGTCGTATGCGTCCACTACACTCGGCGCTGTCTTCTCAACGTCGTGGATGTCGCCCTCGGCCACACCCAAGGCCTTGCCTATGCGCTTGGCCACATCGGCCGTAGTGCCCGTATTCGAGCCGTAAAATATGCCTATTCTTTTCATAACTTTTGTTGGATTTTTTCTTTATCAATAAAACACACGCCGCGGCACTTGGTTCACGATATTGCAGATACGGAAAAAATGCGTACCTTTGCAAGTTGATATTATATTTAGCTGAAAAAACACGATAAAAATCATCGATATGAAGAAATTTGCGATCGCTTTGTGCGCAACGGCATCCATGATGCTGAGTGTCAACTTGGTAGGCTGCTCTTCGGGCAGCAGTGACAAGGGTGCCGAGGGCGCCGATTCAACCGCCGTTGAGCAGGCTGAGGCCTCCGACGCTGGCCAAGTGGTGGAGATTTCCACCGACGAATACATCGCCAAGGTGGCCGACATCCACGGAAATCCACTGGTGTATGTGGGCTCCCAGCCTTGCATCGTCGACTTCTGGGCCACTTGGTGCGGCCCATGCGTCGCCCTTACCCCAGTGCTCCACGAGATCGCCCAGGAGACCGGAATCACCGTCTACAAGGTCAACGTCGACCAGTGTGGCGCCGTGGCCGACGCTTACGGCATCCAAACTATCCCCGCCCTCTTCATCTGCAAGGACGGCAAAGTAACCCCCTACGAGGGAAAGCGCGACAAGGACTCTATCCTTGACACCGCCAAAAAGATAATGGAATAATGGATAAAATCAGGAATATCGCCATCATCGCCCACGTCGACCACGGAAAAACTACCGTCGTCGACAAGATGCTGATGGCCGGACACCTCTTCCGCGACAACCAGCAAGCCGGCGAACTTATCCTCGACAGCAACGACCTCGAGCGCGAACGCGGTATCACCATATTGTCGAAAAACGTATCCATCAATTATAAAGGTTACAAAATCAACATCATCGACACCCCGGGACACGCCGACTTCGGAGGCGAGGTCGAGCGCGTGCTAAACATGGCCGACGGTTGCCTGCTCCTGGTCGACGCATTCGAGGGCCCTATGCCACAAACGCGCTTCGTCCTCCAAAAGGCTATCCAGATGGGATTGAAACCCGTCGTGGTTATTAACAAGGTGGACAAGCCCAACTGCCGACCCGACGAGGTGCAGGAGATGGTCTTCGACTTGATGTTCTCGCTCGACGCAACCGAGGACCAGCTCGATTTCCCCACTATCTTCGGCTCAGCAAAGCAAGGCTGGATGTCGACCGACTGGCAACATCCCACCGACAACATCCTCCCCCTTCTCGACGCCATCATCGAGCATATCCCCGCTCCCAAGGTGCTGGAGGGCGACCCACAGATGCTCATCACATCGCTCGACTTCTCGAGCTATGTGGGCCGTATCGCCATCGGTCGCGTTCACCGTGGCACCCTCCGCGAGGGAATGGAGATCGCCCTGTGCCGCCGCGACGGCTCAATCTCCCGCCAGCGCATCAAGGAGCTTCACACCTTCGAGGGAATGGGCCGCAAGAAAGTGGCCGAGGTTAGCTCCGGCGACATCTGCGCTCTGGTGGGAATCGAGGGCTTCGAAATCGGCGACACCGTCACCTCGGTCGACAATCCCGAGGCTTTGCCCCGAATCGCCATCGACGAGCCCACAATGTCGATGACCTTCACTATCAACGACTCCCCATTCTTCGGCCGCGACGGCAAATACGTCACCTCGCGACACATCGGCGACCGCCTAACACGCGAGCTCGACCGCAACCTGGCCCTCCGCGTCACCAAGGCCGACCATGAGGACATCTGGACAGTCTACGGCCGCGGTGTGCTCCACTTGTCGGTGCTCATCGAAACCATGCGTCGCGAGGGTTACGAGCTGCAAGTGGGTCAGCCTCAAGTCATTATAAAAGAAATTGACGGCAAGAAGTGCGAGCCTGTCGAGTTGCTCACAATCAACGTCACCGAGGAGTACGCCTCCAAAATTATCGACATGGTCACCCGTCGCAAGGGCGAGATGCTGTCGATGACGGCCCAGAACGACCGTGTCCACCTTGAATTCCAAATCCCCTCCCGTGGCATTATCGGATTGCGCAACAACGTCTTGACCGCTTCCGCAGGTGAGGCCATCATGGCCCACCGTTTCCTCGAGTACCAGCCCTGGAAAGGGGAGATCGAGCGTCGCACCAACGGCTCCCTCATCGCCATGGAGGCCGGCACAGCCTACGCCTACGCGATCGACAAGCTCCAGGACCGCGGCCGATTCTTCATCTTCCCTCAAGAGGAGGTGTACGCCGGCCAAGTCGTGGGTGAGAACGCCAAGGACAACGATATCGTGGTCAACGTCACCAAGTCGAAAAAATTGACCAACATGCGTGCCTCGGGAGCCGACGACAAGGCTCGTATCATCCCTCCAGTGGTCTTCTCCCTCGAGGAGGCCCTCGAGTACATCAAAGAGGATGAATACGTTGAAGTTACCCCCAATCACCTGCGCCTACGCAAGATCATCCTCGACGAGATCGAACGCAAGCGAGCCAACAAAAATTAACCAATCCCACATTCCCGGAAATCCCGACATTCCCGAAATCCACCGAATCCACCGAAAAAAGCATGAACCGTAAAATAATCTCTCTTTCACTGAGCGCATTGCTGGCACTCTCGGCCGGCGCCCAAGGCGTGATCGACCTCCCCCTGGCCATGACCTTGCGCCAGTTGCGCGCCCATGGTCGCGCCGAGATACCCCGCGCGCTGTGCGTCCAGCCCACCGTCGTCAACGACTCCCCGATCACCGTGCTGGTCAAGGCTAACGACGACGCCCAAGAGGCCATCGAGGCGTTGGGCACCATCTCCGGTCACCGCGGCGGCGTCTACATCGTCACGTTGCCCGCCTCCCGCATCGAGCAATTGGCCGCTGTGGGCGGCGTCACTAAGGTGTCCGCCTCGCGTCGAGCCAAGATGAAACTGGATATGGCTCGCCCGACAGCCTACGTCGACGACGCCCATGAGGGCACCGACCTCGCCCAAGGCTTTGACGGAACTGGAGTGGTCGTGGGTATGGTGGACGGCGGCGTCGACCCCAACCATATCGCTTTCAAGGACGACGAGGGCAACCTCCGCGTCAAGGCCGTCTATTACGCCACCAATTCCAGCACCCGAGCCTACGAAACCCCCGAGGCAATCGCCGCCTACACCACCGACGACTCCTCGGAGACCCACGGCACCCACGTGTGCGGTATCATGGCCGGTGGTTACAAAGGCAACCACTACTACGGAGTGGCTCCCGGTGCCGACATCGTGATGGTGGGCTGCGACTTCTACGACAACTCTATCCTCAACGGCGCCCAGAAGATCATCGACTACGCCCAAAGCGTGGACGCCCCAGCCGTTGTCAACATGTCGCTCGGCATGAACACAGGCCCCCACGACGGCACCGACGCGTTTTCCCAATACCTGGCCTCCCTTGGCGAGGACTGCAAGCTGTGCATCGCCGCCGGAAACGAGGGCGACCTGAAAATCGCGCTCTACCGCGACTTCGCCGAGGAGCCCGATCCTATCAAAACCATCATCTACCCCCAATCCGGCTCCTACCCCTACATCTCGGGGTCGCTGGAGTTTTGGGGCTCCGACGACTCCATCTTCCGCGTGAAGGTCGACCTGATCAACTCATCGGGTATCGTCATCGGAAATATCTTGGATTTCACCGAGAACACCCAGGGCGAAACCACCCGCGTTGACTCAGCTCTCGCCAACAACCTCGGTTCTTATTATTACACAGGCGGTTACATCGAGGGTGCCTCCTATGTCGACCCCGACAACAACCGATACACGGTCAACTTGCAATTTGACCTCGACCTTAAGAGCAACAACTCCTATTACGCTCCCAAGGCCTACATCGCCGTGACCTTGTCGAGCGAAAACGCCCAAAAAGTGTGGGCCTACTGCGACGGCTACTACGACGAGATCGTTGCCCGCGACCTCGCTGGATACTCCAACGGTGTCTACGACGGCTCTATCAACGGCATGGCGTGCGGTCAGAACGTGTTCGCCATCGGAGCCTACACCTCCCGCACCACCGTGCCCAGCGTCGGTTCATTCACCGGCACTGTCGGCGACATCACCTACTTCTCATCCTGGGGTAACCTCTGCGACGGCCGCACTCTCCCCCACGTGTGCGCCCCCGGGCACGCTATCGTATCCACCTACTCCCAGCCTTACTCCAGCCGGTACAGCGTCTCGCGCGTCGCCACCGCTACCTCCAACGGAAAGACCTACGTGTGGAGCAACATGAGCGGCACATCGATGTCCACGCCTTTCGCCTCGGGTGTCATCGCCCTGTGGCTGCAAGCGCGTCCCGACTTGACTTTCGACGAGGTGCTCGACGTGATCGACCACTCATCCACCAAGGACGACTTCGTCAACTCGGCCTCCGACCCCGCAATGTGGGGTGCCGGCAAGATCAACGCTTGGGAAGGCCTCAAATACTTGGCCCAGCAGACGGGCATTCAATCGGCCACCATTGACACCGCCCGCCAGCTCGCCGTCAAGGTCAACGGCCGCCAAATCGAGGCCCTGATTCCCGGAGAGGACACCCTCAACGCCACCCTCTACTCCACCTCCGGCTCAATCGCCACATCGGCCAAGGGACAATCCGGCTCCATCTCCCTCGACGCTCAAGCCCTCCCCCCGGGCATCTACATCCTCTCCATCCAAGGCTCCCACGGCCACTACTCCACCAAAATAGCATTCAGCATTTAGAATATTAGCAAAAAGTGAGCGACATCATCCGCCTTCTCCCCGATTCTGTAGCCAACCTCATTGCCGCTGGCGAGGTGATTCAACGCCCCGCCTCGGTAGTGAAAGAGCTCGTGGAGAACGCGGTCGACGCTGGCGCCGACAACATCCAAATCATCCTCAAGGACGCTGGCCGCACGCTCATCCAGGTTATCGACAACGGCTGCGGTATGTCGCCCACCGACGCCCGCATGGCCTTCGAACGCCACGCAACATCCAAAATCAAGCAGGCCACCGACCTGTTCTCCCTCACCACTATGGGTTTTCGCGGCGAGGCTCTGGCTACCATCGCCTCCGTTGCCGACGTCGACCTCCGCACGATGCCCCACGGCGAAAGCTACGGCACGCGACTGCTATTGACCGACAACAAGGTCGAGGACCAGCACCCCGAGACGTGCGTCCCCGGAACCAACATGATGGTCAAGAACCTGTTCAACCGTCTCCCCGCGCGCCGCAAGTTCCTGAAAAAGGACGCCGTGGAATTGAGCCACGTCATTCACGAATTTGAACGCCTCGCCCTGGTCAACCTCGACGTCGAGTTCACTCTCATGCACAACGGTACTATCCTCCATCAGTTCCCAAAGAGCAACCTCAAGCAACGGGTCAGCGACCTCTTCGGCAAGTCGGTGGGACAGCAATTGATCCCCGTCGAAACCGAGACTTCACTGGTCAAGATTACCGGATTTGTGGGTATGCCCGAGAATGCCCGACGACGCAACGCCCTGCAATATTTCTTCGTCAACGGCCGACACATGCGGCACCCCTATTTCCACCGGGCCGTCATGCAATGCTACGAGCGACTGATTCCTGCCGACTGCCACCCCGTGTATTTCCTCACTTTCTCGGTCGACCCAGCCTCAATTGACGTCAACATCCACCCCACCAAGAACGAAATAAAATTCGAAAACGAGCAGGCAATCTGGCAGATTCTCGCCGCCGCCGTACGCGAGTCCCTGGGACGGTTCAACGCCGTGCCAGCTATCGACTTCAACCAGGACGACGCCCCCGAGATTCCCGCTTTCGACCCCTCGGCCGGTGGCGCGGCCAACGTCCCCCTCGATCCCAACTACAACCCTTTCACCAGCCCGTACGCCTCCTCAATGGGCGCCCTCGGAGGCGCGGCTTATCAAACAAGGAGCGTGGGTGCCTCGCCCGCGCCATCCAGAAGCGTGGGCACCTCGGCCGCTATTCGCCACACCACCGTCCCCTCCAACTGGGATTCCCTCTACGCCAATTTCCAAAGCGAGCGCGACACCCAGCCAGCCACGCAGAGCGTAATCCAAAGTCGCATCAACGATATACCGTCCACCGACTCCCTGCCGCTCGAAATCGCTCCCGAGGGGATGACGGCCGTACAGCTCGCCGCCCGATTCATAATCACCCCTGGCGCCGATGGCCTGCTCATCGTCGACCAGCACCGAGCCCACGAGCGAGTGCTCTACGAGCGATTCATCAACATGATTGAGAGCGGCGAGATCGCCTCCCAGCGACTCATCTTCCCCGAAACAGTGGAATTGTCGGCCGCGCAGGACGTGCTCCTTGAGAGCATCGAGAAGTCGCTGGCCGACACCGGTTGGGATCTCTCCCGCATCGGCCCATCAACCTGGGCCATCAACGGCGCGCCATCGGTGATTCAGGACAAAAACCCCGCCGAAACACTGCTGGCAATCGTCGACGACTTCGCAGCCACCGGCCGTCCCGTCGACGAGGAGATGCTATCCCGACTCGCAACCACTATGGCCCGTGCCGCCGCTATCAAGCCCGGCCAAATCTTGTCGGCCGAGGAGATCGACCGCCTCCTCAGCGACCTCTTCTCACTCTCAACCCCCACCTACACCTCCGATGGCCGTACAGTCATCGCCACCCTTCCCCTCACCGACCTCACCCGCCTCTTCTAATCCCCTCCCTCCCGGAAATCCCAGAAATCCCTATATCAGCCTGGGGTCACCGCCCCATCAGCCTTGGGCCACCGTGCCCCGCGGTTCCACCGCGGGGAGAGTGCGCCGCAGGCGCCAGTCACAAGCAAGTGTAATCTGCAAATAAAATTTCATAAGTTTTCGGTAAATAAGATTTCGGCAG
>JAJBVP010000181.1 GCA_020859755.1 Bacteroidales bacterium
AGTGTTGCATCATGTCCCCAACTTGGCTGCTTAACAGATTTTATTAGACACACTCACAGTCACCTCGGTGTCGCCCGACAGGATCGAGCCTACGCCCGAGGGCTCGCCCACCTTAAAGCCTACGATCTGATTAACATGCACATCGGTGGCATAGGTGTAAGTAATTGCGTCGATGTAGGAGTATTCTCCCGGCTCGGGAATGCCGTCGTAGCACAAGGGGATAAACACGCTATTGCCAGCTTCATCGGTGATCATTGGTATGGTCATACCTTGATAGGTAGAGGTGCTGGCGGTGACGTTGTGGTAACGCACCAGCTCATAGTTGGTATAGTCGGTGAAGGTTTTGCCTTCCTCGCATTCTATGGGGGTGATATCCACGGTTTTACCCGAGGACGTAAGGCTTTCGGTGTCGAGATTATAGAAGAGTATACCACCAGTCAGACTGATATCAGGCGTCATGCCGGTGAAAGACGATAGAATGGTGCCTTGAGGGAACAGTTGATCGGCAACGGAAGTTGTCATCATCAGTTCCATCGATGTTCCGTCGTTCAGCCAAATATGGTTACCCTTGTGCATGTATACGGTGGTTTCGCCTTTGAGCATGAAAGACCTGGGTGCGCCCCATCCTTCCACATATTCGGTGGATTCTGAGATTTCATCGTAAGGCTCGTTGCGGAACTCTGTTAGTTCATCGAAATCATGTACCACACGCGTCTCGTCGCCAAGATCGATAATGATCATGTGGGTATAAGGCATACGAGAGTCGTAGTATCCCAGCAGACAATCAACGTAGGAGAAAATGGCAATGTTGGGCCAGCCCTTATCGGCGAAACTCAGACTCACCAAAGCGTAATTGCCAAGATTGTCGTACGCAGCACGCCATTTCGTGTTGGCTGCAAACTGATAATCGTCGATTACCATATTTTCGAAACGAACGTATTGATTCCTGTAATTTTTCAACGATTGAGTGGGGTCGGCTACCACAGGTGTCACATCCGATTTTTCGCCGTTGCCCTGCAGAGTCGTAGTGCGTAAGGTGAAGCGAGTGCTACCCCCTTCTACACCTAAGGGTGGAGATACGCATTGAAAACTGGTAATGATATCTCCATTGTTAAAGGATGTTTCTGTTTGTTCGTCGAAATCGAATACAATAATGGTTTCTTCCTCCATCATCACGGCTCCACAATCATTTATGCCTAATAAGGTGCAGGTTCCATTGAATTCAAGATCCACTGTTACTGGGACTTCAATTTCTGACCAATTAAAATTGGGAATATTGGACCGTAGTTCCGATAAATGATGGCACATGATCGGCTCAGCTAATAGGCCTCCTGTACCGATTGCCATGGCTGTTGCCAGCACAAAGATTCGTATAAAAGCAAACCTTTTCATAGTTATGTCTTGTTATTATGGTAAATATTTATGCAAGCTTTTGAACCTCATTTAAGGTTGATGACCTCAAAAATAATCGAAAATACTTGCTAATCCAAATATTTTAACAAATTTAATTTTTATCTCACGCAATAAAGATGGTAAAAGAAATAACAGTAGCTTACATCCTCACTGATGGGATTGTAATATTCTTCTGCTGTCCAGCCATCGGAAGATCCAGCCCAACCCCAATTGCAATGATAGTAGTTGGTAGTAGAAGTTGAATAATATCCATCAACAATCCAAGCGTGACCTCCATCATTTTGTTCGTTATCAGAACCTCTCATTATATGAGGATACCCAGCGTTAAGTTCACGTAGAAGTCTTTCATTATCAATAGGGGTATCCTCTACATAATACGTAGTAACACCTTGTGTGAGTAACAAAGGTTTAATGAAGTACATGCTTGCGGAAGTATTAATGCCAGCGGGAGTAGAATGCACTCGGTCGCAAATCTCTCGAAGCATTGTCGTTACAAAATCCCACTCTGAGTCGGTTGGAGTGGCATGGTTGCCAATTACGCTTAGATCGTGATATGTCCCTTCCAGGTCGGTGTAATGTCCTTGCTGTGCCAAGAATTGAGCAGCCGCCATACCTACACAACCAACAGGGTAATTTTGGCCGATAATCCAACGATCCCTTTCTGGTAAGGTGTAGTCCCAACAAGTGTCCATTTTGGCGTTAAATGGCTCCCATTGTCCCCATTGTGTCTTGACCAAAAAACTAGATGCAACAAAGGCAGTAGAGTCTATTGGATCACGGCCAGGCCTAAGGGAGTCTATGCCCGGGTATAGCGAGATTGCATCACTGGAAAGGAGAACCGGAAGGTTGTCTATTATATCTTGTAAAGGTTTAATGTTATCGGCATCCGAGGGAGTGCCGTTCTCGGTGTAGAAGTAGATTTTCATGAAGTCGTCGCATACTCCTACATAAGCGTAGCCATTTTTGCCGTTCTTGGTGAAAGTGACAGTGTAGATAGAGCCGTCTTGTGTCATGCTAGAACGGGAAGCCTGAGAGGGAAGTAGGGAAGCTTTTTGGGCACGCACTTCGTTGAATTGGAGCTTTGCAGCCGGGTTGAGACCAGTGGCGAAATCTTGAACCAATTGTTCAACTTTCGCCAGGGCGTTTGCATCCACAGAAGCCGATGACGCTTCAATGGCATCATCATGTGATGAACAGGCCACAAGAATCATGATTGTTGTGGCCAAAGCAAAGAATAAATGCTTCATTGTTAAAGTGTTTATTAAGTTGATATTGAAGTTAATTATAAGAGGCTATATAGAGATGAGGCCTTCTGCTACCCAAACTGAGGATGATACCACAATAAAGTATGATCCAGAAGGATAAGAGGAGATGTCAAAGATAGCGTTAACCGATGGCTCATAGTCAATTATAACTCCCACGGAGTTATAAATGAAAGTCTCTCCATCACACTCAGTGGAACTGTTGATTTCCAGAGTTTGGGCATCAAACTCTATCCAGTAAGTCACTGTGGGTAAAAGAAGAGGTGAACGATGGGTAGTGCTTGTCGAAGATGATGCTTTTTGCCTCGTCTCAAGAGAGCCACCGTCTCCAGAGGAGGAGATTTGAGCTGCGGCGAACAAGCAAACAAGAGCGCCTAAAAGAAAAAGTATTGGTCTTTTCATGTAGTAAAAAATGGGTGTTTTTGATAGGGGCAAAGATAGGGCGAAAGGATAAAAATTCCAAAAAAATAGTTTAAGGTTTGGGCTTGTAAAGCACTGATTATCAGGGATCAAAAAAATAAAGTGCTAAGAAGGTGGATTTTTGGAGTTGGAATCAAAGGGGCGAAAAGTTTACCTAAAATTTAATTTGATATCGGGTAATTTGATGATAGATAGCAAGTTAGGGTTTGGGGCAATTTACCTAAAGGCGAAAGGGGAAAATTGAATCGTGGAAGTGGCACAAATCGAGCCTGTGGAGAAAGGGAGGGACGGAGGTCAAAAAGGCTCGGAGAGCCCGAATTGTAGGCAACCCCAGACTAAGCGATGGCGACAGCCTGAGCGTGTCTGGGGATATAATGGGAGAGGATGCAGACGGCCATCGGCAAGCCGATGGGTCATGGATGTAAAAAATGGGGCTTCCCTCAACCCACCACCGCATGAGCTCACGCTCATGACGGTAGTGGGCTACATTCGGTGGTCGGCACGCCGACCACTTTGGACCTGCGGTGGCCCAATTTCTTTGGGTTATTTATAGCGTTTGAAAATGCGTTGGAGGTATTGGGAGATGTTGCTGTGGGCGGATTTTAGTCCAAATTTGGCTCGCATTCTTGAGCAAATGTTGTAATTGTCCTTGGTGTGGAGGAAATATCCAATCTCGCTGCCGCGAAGGCCTATAGCGTATAAGCAAGCATGGCCAATTTCTTGTTCGGTAAGGTCGTGCTCTTCCAGGAATTTGATGAAATGAGGATGTGATACTGTGAATGCCAACTTGGTATCGTGTAGGAATTTAGCTTGGTCCTTAATTACCTCATTGGCCCATTCTTCGTAGGGCTGAGCTAATTTGGGGTCATTGGCAATAGCACTGGCTGTCAAAGCATTAAGTGCTTCAATACGATCTCGTAAAGCAGAGGCGATTTCGTTGGAGAATTCATTGTTTTTTATTGTTTGCTTCAATTCATTGGCTTCAACCTCTAATTGCATTATTCTAAGTTGAAAATTTTCAATCTGGATTTGCCGGTTTTTATTGGCCTCTCGCAATTTGGCTTGACGAAGTATTAGGATAAAAATTATGAGGAGTAGAGTTATCGTTACGCTTAGGCCAATAATCTGAGATTGAATGCGTTTAGCTCGTTGCTTCTGATTCATTAGCTCCAGAGAGTGCTTTTCTTCGCTAAACTGGAGTTGTTGGGTCAAACGAATTTGATCCATGTGCTCGCGAATTGAATCGTAGATTAGGAATTGTTTATAGGCCTTTTCGTAATTCTTGTTGGAGGCATGTGTTAAAATAGATGTAGCTAAGTATTTCAACCTTTGTGTTTCTTCTTGGGGCTCTTCTATTTCGCTCAAGAATTTTTCCGCTTCATTGAATCGGCCTAAATGGTCTAACCCTATAACAATGTCTATGTCGTCAATAGAAATAGCCTCTTTTGATGCCTGAAGGGTTTTAATGGTCTGTTGTAATTCCACGCTGTCGTCCAGCCAGATGGCATGAGATAGTTGATATTCCGCAAATTGGGGGAGCAAGGTGGTATCGGTTTCGCTTAATGTATTTAATTTTGAGTAAAAATCATTAGCGCACACCGAGTCCTCGAGGATTAAGCTTGCGGTATAGCATCGAGTAACACAGTCGAAGGCTCTTTCAGTCTTGCCGATGCGGGAATATAAATCCGCTGCTTTTTGGCAAAACCGCATATTCCCTTCATAATCGTAAATTGAGAACAAAATAATACTTTGCTCCACGTATAGGCGGCAGATGGCGAGGGTGTCGACGGCGCGGTCGACGTATTCGCTGGCGTGGATGTAGCATTGCATGGCGATGTCGAGGGAGTCGGCGTTGCGGGCGATGCGACCGCGGTAGTACCACATTTTCAGTCGTTCATCAGGAGTGCCGTGCTTGGTGTACCACTGGGTGGCGGGGTCGATCACCCCCAGGTCGGTGGTGTCGATCCAGCATTTGTCAAGGGCCATGGCGTGGAGGAGCGAGTAACGGCCCCGCTCCTCGCTTCCGCCAAGGGTAGTGACGTCGATGGATTGCAGGATTTGGAGGGCTGTGTCGGGCTGAGACTCCATCAGGGAGTCGGCTGTGTCGAGTTGGGCCCAGGCCGCGGTGTGGCGTTGCCCGCATCCCATTAAGGATAACAGGATGACAAGGGCAACGGTGAAGATGGCTGAGCGTGGGTTCATTCGAGGGAGGGCTATTTTTGGTCGAGCTGCCGGAGGAGGGCGGTGACGGCGGCGCGGAGCTGGGCGTCCTCACCGGTGACGATGGTCTCGGGGGAGTTGGCCACGCGGATGTCAGGCTCGAGATGGGTGTTCTCCAGGTAGGTACCCTCGGCGGTGCGGTAACCGATCACGGGGATGCCGTAGATGAGGGTGGGGTCCTGCATGGTCACCCAGTTGACCGAGGTCATGGTGCCGGGGACTGGCATGCCCACGAGCTTGCCGATACCGCGGTGCTTGTACACCCAGGGGGTGCCGTGGGCATTGCTGTAGCAGGGCTCAGCCATGAGCATGATCGAGGGCTTGTTCCAGCGGCGCGAGGGCATGTCGCACACGTCCTGGCCGCGAATCTCCTGGGTAAGGTATTTCTCGCCCGAGAGGAGCACCTCGATGTCCTCGTGCAGGCGCCCGCCGCCGTTCCAGCGGATATCCATCACCACGCCTTCGCGTTGGGCGTACTTGCCCATCAGGTCGCTGTAGGCGCGGCGGAAGCTGTCGTCGCCCATCGACTCGATATGGACGTAGCCCAATCGGCCGTTGGACCATTTCTCGACGTCGGCCGCGCGGGCTTTCACCCAGCGCTCGTAAAGGAGGTCGCTCTCTTTGCCGCGTGTGATGGGGATGACTACCTCTTCCCAGCGGCGACCGTTGGAGGGGTCGTAGAGGTTGAGCAGTGTTTTCTTGCCCTTGCGGTCGAGCAGCAGGGAGGCATAATCAACGTCGCCCGCCAGCACTTGGCCGCCTATCTGCTCGATAACCACTCCGGCCTTGATCTTGGAGGTGGCGTTGTCGCATGGACCTCCCTCGATCACTTCGGCCACTTTCAGCCCGGGACCATCGTAAGCCACGTCGTAAAGCAGTCCCAGCGCTGCTGTAACGTCGCCCGACGTGCCGGGACGATATCGCCCACCGGTGTGGGACACGTTGAGCTCTCCCAGCAACTCGGAGAGCATCTCGGCATAGTCGCGGTTGTTGTCGATATGGGGCAGGAATTTCTTGTAATGGTCGCTCATAGCGGTCCAGTCGACTCCGTGCATGTCCTTGGTGTAGAAGCGCTCGCGCTCTTGGATGACCATGTCGTCGTACATGTACTCGCGCTCGCGAGCCGGGTCGATTTTCAAGGTGCCGTTCATTGTCACGTTGGAGAGTTTTTCGCCCTTCACCTCCATTTTTTTGATCATCGACGGGCCTATGATGAACAGGTTCTTCCCGTCGGCATCGGGGAAGAACGACAAGCCTGATCCGTCCAATTTCGACACGGTTTTATCCTCCTTTTTGCGCAGGTCGCGTTTCCACAGGTCTTGACCCTGTTCGAAGGAAGTGAGGTAGTATAGTGTCTCGCCGTCGGGTGAGATCCAAGCGTCGGCCATGTCGGACGAGGCCGGGGTCAAGCGATATAGGCGGGAATCGAGGCCCTTGGTTTCCAGAACGGTGGCCTTGACCTTTGAATCGTCCTTTTTGTCATCGTCAACTTCGGTTTTTTTGTCCTTTTTCTTCTTGTCCTTGGAGGGAGCTGCTGGCTTGTCGTTGTTCTTTTTATTGGATTTCTCGGCCTCTTTCTTCAAGGCATAATCCTCCTCCGAGAGGAAGTAGCGGTCGGCGGCTTCCTGGTTGAGGAAGAGGATCATAGCGTCGTACATTGAGCCCCACGAGGCGTGGTTGCGCATTCCGTAGCGCTCGCTGAGGAAGAGGATAGCCTGGCCGTCCATCGCCCAGCGGGGATTGGAGTCGAAGTATCCCGAGTGGGTAAGGTCGGTCACTTCGCCCGAGTCGACGTTGACCAGGGCGATGTCGGTATATGGATCGCGGCCGTTGAGGATTGCCTCCATCACGATCCACTTTGAGTCGGGGCTCCAGCGGTATATCATCTGATTGGGGTAGCGGCCAGGGGTGATGGTAGAGTCGGTCAATTGCTTGACGGCTTTGGAGGCGGTGTCCATTACCATCAGGCGGTTGCGGTCGGCTACGAAGGCCAGGCGTTTGCCATCGGGGGAGTACTGGGGCTGGGAACGCTCCACGCCGTCGTCGGGGAACAATGCGGTTTCCTCTATCTTACTGGCATTAGGGAAGTTGGGGTCCTCTTTGCGAGCAAGGGTAGCCTCATAGATGTTGTTGCGTCCGGAGCGATCGGAAGCGTAAACAATCGAGCGTGCGTCGCTGCCCCAGGAGACGGCGCTCTCGGCCTGCGGGGTGAAGGTGATTTGGTTGGTTGTGGGGTATTCCACGGAGGAGGCAAGGACCTCTCCGCGCTGGATCACAGCCACGGTTGAGCCGTCGGGCGACACGGCGGCGTCACGTCCACCGGCCTTCACCGAGATTTTTTTCAGCGGGTCGCCCCAATCCTCCAGGATCTCAATGTTGATTTTTCGAGGCTCGCTGTCGCCCTTTTTTAGGTAGATTTCGCCGTCCCACGTCATGGCGAGGGTGCCGTCCTCGGCTTGGGAGAGAAAACGCGTGGGATGCGTCTTAAAATCGGTCATGCGTTGTGACTCGCCGCCTTGCGCGGGCATCTTGTAGAGGTTGATGGCTGAGTCGCCCGGGCGCTCGCTCAGCAGGTAGATGGTGGAGCCGTCGGGGCTGACGACAGGGTTACGGTCCTCGCCGGGGCGGTTGGTTAGGTTGGTGTGGCTACCGGTGGCCACGTCGTAGCGCCAGATGTCGCGGGTCACCGACGACGTGTGGTGTTTGCGCCACTCGTCCTCAAATCCCTTGACGTCCTGATAAACAAAGTAACTGCCGTCGGGAGCCCAAGAGAGCATCTCGGCCGGGGTGCCCAAAATTTGTGTCACCTTGCCTCCCTCCACGGGCACGGTATAGACCTGCGTCATCCTCGACGAAGGGAACATAGCCGAGGCTTGGGGCGCCTGAATAGCCGCCGAGAAAATGACGGCTTTGCCGTCGGGGGTGAAGGCCTGCGGGATCTCGCCCACTGAGTTCCACGTCAATCGGGTCGCGGGGCCACCCTGGGAGTCCATGATGTAGATGTCGTCGTTGCCGTTACGGTCGGAGGCGAAAGCGATTTTCGCTCCGTCGGGACTCCATACGGGCACCGACTCGTAGCTGGGCTGTGAGGTCAATCTCGTGGCTTTCCCTCCCTCGACAGGCACTGTGTAAATGTCGCCCCGATAGGTGAACGCCACCCGGTCGCCCTTGGGCGAAATCTTCACGTCCCTCAACCACAGGGGGGTCACCGCCGAGGCTCCGAAGCCTATCAATGCTGCCATGGCAGCCGTCGTATATCGTTTCATGCTATATGTTGGTTTATCTTAGTTTTCCGCAAATATAGCATATTTCAAGCAATATCGCAAGCATAAGATTTGCATATCTCCGCTATATGGTGTATCTTTGCTGAAAATCAAAATTGAGAAGCGACCATGAAAGTTGTGAATTTCGGCGAGTTTCCCTCGCTAATCAGCCAGTATATGATGGAGTTGCGCGACGTGAAGATCCAGCAGGACCCGATGCGTTTTCGGCGCAACCTGGAGCGCATCGGCCAAATCATGGCCTTCGAGATCTCCCGCACGCTGCGTTACCGCACAGTGGAAACGCAGACGCCGTTGGACAAGGCTAAGTGCCAGGTGATCGACGACAAGGTTGTGCTCGCCACCATCTTCCGCGCGGGTATCCCCTTCCACCAAGGGTTCCTCGATTATTTCGACCATGCCGAGAACGCTTTCGTGTCGGCCTATCGCAAATACAAAGAGAAAGAGAATTTCGACGTGTTTATCGAGTATCTGGCGTCGCCGCGACTGGACGGCAAGGTGCTTGTAATCGCCGACCCGATGCTGGCAACTGGCGCATCCATGGAGCTGAGTTACAAGGCTCTATTGACCAAGGGAGAGCCTGCCCATATCCACGTGGCGTCGGTCATCGCCTCCAAGGTTGCTATCGACTATATCAAGGCGACTTTCCCCGAGAAGAAAACCACCATCTGGGCCGGCGACATCGACGACGAGATCAACGCCCATTCCTACATCGTGCCTGGCCTGGGGGATGCTGGCGACCTGGCCTACGGCATCAAAGAATAGCGCATGGAGGTAGTATATTGCGACAACCATATCGTGGTGGTCAACAAGGCTCCCGGGGAGATCGTGCAGGGCGACAAGACGGGCGACCGTCCGCTGGTCGACGACGTGCGCCAATGGATCAAGGAGACCTACGCCAAGCCCGGCAACGTGTTCTGCGGCGTGGTGCATCGGCTTGACCGTCCTGTGGGTGGCCTCGTGGTGTTTGCCCGCACCTCCAAGGGATTGGCGCGAATGAACGAGCTATTCCGCGACGGGGGAGTGGACAAGCGCTATTGGGCGATAACCCGCAACCGCCCGCCCAAGGATGAGGACGAGTTGGTGGGCTGGATCACCTCCAACGAGCGCAACAACAAGTCGTATGTCTCCACCGAGCCCAAGCCAGGCGCCAAGGAGGCTCGCCTGCGGTACAAATTGATCGGACAAAGCGATCGTTACTACCTTCTTGAAGTTCAACTCCTTACTGGACGTAAGCACCAGATTCGCGCCCAATTGGCATCCATCGGTTGCCCCATCAAGGGCGACCTGAAATACGGCGACAAGCGTTCCAACCCCGATGGCTCCATCTCGTTGATTGCCAAGCATATCACCTTTACGCAACCGATTTCCAAGCAACAAGTGTCGCTCGACGCCCCGGTGCCCAATGACACCCTTTGGCAAGCACTTGCGGCGACTGTAAAATCTTAAACCTCAAGCAGATGCAAGAATACCCCAGAATAGTGTTCCTCGGCACCCCGGAATTTGCCGTAGAGAGTCTCAACGCGTTGGTCGACAGCGGTTTTAATGTGGTGGGAGCGGTGACCATGCCCGACAAGCCCGCTGGTCGCGGTCATCGCTTGTTTCAGTCGCCTGTGAAATTGCGCGCGATGGAGCTAGGCATACCCGTGTTGCAGCCAGTAAAGTTGCGCGACCCCGAGTTTTTGGAGCAACTCCAGGCCTTGAACGCCGACCTGTTCATAGTTATCGCTTTCAGGATGCTGCCCGAGGTGGTGTGGCGCATGCCGCGCTTGGGCACGTTCAACCTCCACGCTTCTTTGCTTCCCCGCTACCGTGGGGCCGCGCCTATTAATTGGGCTGTTATCAACGGCGACACCGAAACCGGGGTCACCACCTTTTTCCTTAGCCATGAAATCGACACTGGCGATATCATCGCCCAGGAGCGCATAGCGATCAACCCCGAGGATAACGTGGGCGACGTGCACGACCGACTGATGACCTTGGGAGCGCGCCTCACTGTCGACACCGTGCGCCAAATCGTTGACGGCACCCTCCACACCATCCCTCAGGACCAGCTCATCACCGCTGGCGAGGCGGCTACCCCCGCGCCCAAGATATTCAAGGATACGTGCCGCATCGACTGGACACAACCGGCCAAACGTATCCACAACCTCGTGCGCGGCCTCTCGCCCTATCCAGCGGCATGGACTGAGCTGGTGGACACCAACGGAGCAGTAATCACTGCTAAAATTCTAGCTACGAAAATAGTAGACGATGAGTTGTCGGAGCGTGGATGTCGTCCCGACAGTATGCTGGCAATTAATTGCGGGGACGGCCGCGAGCTGGAGATTGTCACTCTCCAGCCCGCAGGCAAGCGCCCGATGGACACGGCCGCCTTCCTGCGCGGCCTCCACGCCCCCATCGCCCGAGCCCAGTAACCGGGCTTATAGTTTTAGAGGGGTGTATGGGAGATCCCAGGCTTGGGCGACAGCTTGGTAGGTGATGTGGCCGTCGACCATGTTGACGCCTTCAGCAAGGCCCGGGTCGCGACGACAGGCCTCACGCCATCCCAGATCGGCGATCTGCAGGGCGTAGGGGAGCGTGGCGTTGGTCAGGGCCAATGTCGAGGTGAAGGGGACAGCGCCAGGGATGTTGGCCACGGCATAATGGATTATCCCGTCTACCTCATAGGTGGGCTTGCTGTGGGTTGTGGGAACGGATGTCTCAAAGCAGCCACCTTGGTCGATAGCCACGTCAACGAGCACGGAGCCGGGTTGCATCATGGGCAGCATGTCCTTGGTGATGAGTTTGGGTGCCTTGGCTCCGGGGATGAGTACCGAGCCGATTACGAGATCGGTGGTGGGCAGTTCCTGCTCGATGTTGTGGCGCGAGGAGAAGAGCGTCTTGACGTTTTTGGGCATTATCTCGGCCACGTGGCGAAGGGTGGGTAGGGAGATGTCGGTGATAGTGACGTCGCAACCCAGTCCTGAGGCCATCCAAGCGGCGTTGCGCCCCACGACGCCAGCGCCCAGAATCAACACCTTGGCTGGCTTTACCCCGGGCACGCCGCCCAGCAGGATTCCTTTGCCCCCTTGAGGCTTTTCGAGGAAACGAGCGCCCTCTTGCACCGACATGCGGCCGGCGACCTCGCTCATGGGCGTCAACAGTGGCAATCCGCCTTGCGGGCCGATAACGGTCTCGTAGGCGATGCACACTGCTCGGTCGCGGAGCATGGCCTCGGTAAGGGCAAGGTCGGAGGCGAAATGGAAGTAGGTGAACACTACTTGGTCGGGGCGGATCAGGGGGTACTCGGGCTCGATGGGCTCTTTCACCTTGATGATCATCTCGGCCTTGGCGTAGACATCCTCGATGGTGGGGAGGATTGTGGCGCCGGCCTTCTGGTAGGCTTCGTCGGGGAACCCCGAGCCTTCGCCGGCGGTGGCCTGCACGTATACGGTGTGGCCGTGCTGGATAAGTTCTTTCACTCCCGCTGGGGTAGCACCCACGCGGTTTTCGTTGTTTTTAATCTCTTTTGGAATGCCGACAATCATAGTAGGAGAGTATTTAAGGATTAACTGCCCAAAGGTAATGAATTGCTCGCAAAAATGCAAATAAAAAAGGGGACACCTACAAATCCCTGTGTTGAAAAATTTGATTATGTGGGGAGGTGATAC
>JAJBVP010000243.1 GCA_020859755.1 Bacteroidales bacterium
GCTACGAGATGGATGATGTCGATTTCTCCCGCTTCGGGGTCTATGTCCTCGACGGCACGGATCGGAATATTCAGAAAGCCCCGAATGTCCGCGAGAATTTGAAAGTCGATGTAACCAATCGGCCCGGAGTAAGCTATGACGGAGAATCGGTTTTCTACAAGGCGAAAGATGTTGCGATGAAGCTCTTTATCTATGCCGATAGCATCGCTCAATTTTGGGAACGCTGGTATGCGCTTTTCACCGCTCTACTGAAACCCGAACTGCGCAAATTATACAACGACAACACTTTGGAGGAGTATAATTGCTACTACAAGAGCAATGCGGTAACGCGGTTCGATATTCGCCGCAACGGGCGGGTGTGGTGCGAGTTCACCGTAACCCTGACTTTTCCCGATTCACGGCCCGACGGTAATTACTGCGTATTGGCGACCGAGGATAAGGAGGTAGTGATAACCGAGCCGGAAGAGGGCCTCATCGTATTTAGAATTTAACTCTACAAGGACATGATAAAGAAGAAAATATCGGAACTCCCCGAATGCACCTCATTCAAAGGGCTATGGACTATCGGCGTCGATATATTCAACAAGAGCGTCAAGGTGTCGCTCGAATATATCCAGTCGGTCGTCGAGGGGATGAAGTCGGCGACGAAAAATGCGACCGATGCCACCAGCGCGGCAAACTCCGCAGCGCAGACGGCCGACAATGCCGCGCAGAGGGCGCAGGCGGCGACGACCGCTGCCAATACCGCGACCACGAACGCCAGCAATGCCACCGCCGCCGCGATTGAGGCGAAAGAGGATTGCGAGGAGGTGATCGCCGCCGCTGCGGAATTGGAGCCGCTGAACCTCGTACCTACGGCGATGACGGTAGAATACCCCTCGCGTCTGCTGGTCGGCAATATGGCGGAGAATTTCATCCGCGCAACGCTCGCTCCGGCCAGCGTCAAGCCGAATGTACTGTTCCTCGGCGATGACAAGGCCGTATCGGTAACTCCCGACGGGCGTATCACGATCCTCGCCGCCGGGGTCAGCATCATCCATGTCATCCCGACCTGCAACGTAGCCCTCTACAAGACGATTCAGATCAAAGTTTCGGAGCCTACGGTCAGATTGGTAACGCTCTCGTCGATCCGCCTCACGGCAAACGGTAATTTCAGGTTCAATTAAAACAACATCAACTATGGGAAGACAAGGTTACATCAGCGAATTTATGAACGGCGGGCGCATCCTCTCGCATGGCAAGATCGAGAGCCTCGCAAATGGGTTCAGCCTGCCGAATGACGCACTGTTCTCGCTCTACATCAGGCCCAAATACAGCAGTTCCACCGTGGACACCGTATTGAGCGTGAAATGCTATCAGGACGACGAATTTTCCGACGCTCCGGTAGTTCTCAACGACTGGTCGCCGATGGCGATCAAGGCGATTGCGCCGAATGCGGATTTTCTCAACACTCACGACCTCTATTGGGGTGCTGGAACTTACGTCGAAAAGGTATGATCGCATCGGTATTCATATCCCTGTCGCGGCGGCTGCGCCAATGGGCGGCATCCCGTAAGCAGAAGAAAATGCGACTGAACACCGCATCGTCGGTGATGTTCATCGCAGCGAAAGGCAAAACGGTTTTCAAATTCTTAAACAACAAATAGTTATGACAGCAGCACAAGAAGCGATCCTCGAACAGATCATCGAGGCTTTTCAGAATGGCAAGCGGTTGAGCGACTTGCCCGACGTATCGGGGACTAACCCGTTCAATCTCATCTGCGAGGTATTGGAGGACGGCGAGAGCAAAAAGGCCGCGCTCGCAACGCTCCTGCCGTACATGGAGGAGGAATGCAGCTACGGCATCGAGTTCGACACCGCCGTATCTTCGCCTGCCTGCACCCGTATCGGCAACCTCTCCCTGCACAAGAGCCTGCCGATCCACAGCCGGATGAAAGGCTGCCTGCTCAACGACGACGGCGAGGTGGTGGAATACCTCAATCCGTCCAACTGGACGGGTCAGACGCGCGATGGCTCACGGGGTCAGGTCATGGTCGAACTTCCCATGCACTACCGCAAATTCGAGACGGACGGCACGAAGCGGCGGGTGCGTATCAGCGAGTACCCTCTCCCCGGCTATCATCTTGTCGGGAAAAGATACGTTTCGGCGTATCAGGCTACCATACAGCGCAGCACGACGACCCTCTGCTCGGTCGTGAATATGGATGCCGATTACCGCGGCGGCGGGAACAATACGGCGTATGACGGAACCTATCGCACGCTCCTCGGACGCCCGGCGACAACGACCTCCCGCACCAATTTCCGCAATTACGCCCGCAAGCGCAAAGCCGGTTCGACGGAATGGAACTGCATGACCTACGACATCCAAAAAGAGCTGTATTGGCTCTTCGTCATCGAATATGCCACGCTCAACTCGCAGGCGACGTTCAATGCGGAAAAGGACAGCACCGGCTATGCACAGGGCGGTCTCGGAGCGGGTGTAACGAACATGTCCAATTGGAGCGGATTCAACGGCTATTATCCGTTCGTGCCGTGCGGCCATACCGACGAACTCGGAAATGGCACGGGCGAGGTAGCATACCCCGTCATCAATGAGGACGGATCGACCCGATGCACGGTCATGGTTCCGCGCTATCGGGGCGTCGAGAATCCTTTCGGTCATGTTTGGCAATGGACGGACGGCATCAACATCCGGATTAGCCCGACCGAGGAGAACGGCGGCGACGGGTTGAGCAAGGTATTCGTCTGCACCGATCCGGCCAAATTTTCGGATAGCGGCTACGACGGCTACGCTCATGTAGGCAACGAGGCCCGCGCAGAGGGGTATGTCAAAGAGGTGATTTTCGGCGAGGGAGGAGAGATCATGCCCTCCGTCGTAGGAGGCGGTTCTTCGACCTATTTTTGCGACTACCACTATACCAACATCCCGACGACCGAAGCCTTGCGCGGTGTCCTGTTCGGCGGTCCTGCGGATAACGGCGCGGCTGCCGGGTTTGCGTATGCGTATACGAATAACGCGCCCTCGTCTGCGACTGCGTATGTCGGGTCTCGCCTTTGCTTTATCCCCGCATAACGGATAACGCCACAAACACGCTCGGCCAATAATTAAACGCTACGACAATGGAGAATAACCACAATCCGATGGAGGATGACGGCTCGCTGGATTTTCTGAAAATCCCCGCCGATGAAACCAACAAGCATTTCAACTGCCCCGAAACGACGCAGCAGAAATTGATTAACCTCACCTTTTGGGTCTGCGACTACATCGAGGGAGTGAAAACGAAGTTCGGATCAGACCGAACGCTCGTCAAGATCAAGATGAATCGAGACGACCCCGACCGCGATGCACGCAAGTTTTTCACCAATTCGCGGGAAATCAAATATGTCCTCGCCAAGATTCGGGAGATGGACAAATTTCCCCGCAGGGTAACGATGCGGGCATCGGGAACGCGGTACTATTTGGAGTAATGAATGGATAAAGGTTGGTTGCTCTTGCGGTGTCCTGTTCGGCGGTAATGCGAATAACAGCGCGAATGCCGGGTTTGCGTATGCGAATACGAATAACACGCCCTCGAATACGAATGCGAATGTCAGGTCTCGCCAATGATTTTCAGAAAGGTAAAAACATAAATTTTCAGAGCAACGGCCCTGCCTCTTGGCAAAAAATATCACCTCAAAAAAGGAGTTAGTAAGCGGTTAGGAGATTCCGACCTGCTGAACACCCCGAATATGAAAAGCAAAGCGTCGAAATGAAGCGCATAGGAAACTTATACGAAAAGATCATATCGATGGATAACCTCCGCCTCGCCGACGAAAAGGCAAGGCGCGGGAAACTCCGCTCGTATGGCGTCTTACTTCATGACAAAAACCGTGAAGCGAATATCCTTGCCCTGCATGAAACGCTGAAAAATCGTACATTCAAAAACTCCGAATACAGCACGTTCACGATCTATGAGCCGAAAGAGAGGATCATATTTCGATTGCCGTATTACCCCGACCGCATTCTGCATCATGCGATCATGAATATCCTCGAACCGATATGGGTTTCGGTCTTCACGAAAGACACGTATAGCTGCATCAAGGGGCGCGGCATTCACGGAGCGATGCGGAATGTCAAGAGGGCTATCAAAGATCGGGAAAACGCCCGATATTGCCTCAAAATCGACATCCGAAAGTTCTACCCGTCGATAGACCACGACGTATTGAAAGCCATCATCCGCCGCAAAATCAAATGCAAGGATACGCTCGCCCTGCTCGATACGATCATCGACAGCACCGACGGCGTGCCCATCGGCAACTATTTGAGCCAATACTTCGCAAACCTGATGCTTGCCTACTTCGACCATTGGATCAAGGAGGAGAAGCGGGTGCGGTGCTATTTCCGATATGCCGATGACATGGTATTTCTCGCCTCCACGAAAGAGGAACTGCACATCCTGCTGGCCGACATCAAGAAGTATCTCGCGGCCTTGAAACTGACGCTGAAAGGCAACGAGCAGATATTTCCGATTGCCGAGAACCGGGCAGACAAGCACGGGCGCGGCCTCGATTTCGTCGGCTTCGTGTTCTACCACAACCAAACGCTCATGCGCAAATCCATCAAGCAGAATTTCTGCCGCATGGCCGCGCGTCTGAATAAGAAACTCAATATCAGCGCGAGGGACTACAAGCAGCGATTATGCAGTTGGTACGGATGGGCGAAAGTCTCCAACTCAAAACATTTACTCAAAACCATCATTAAATCACAATTCTATGACACGTTCGTATTACGATGCAAGGCCGTCTAAATTCGAGGCCGTAGGCAACGGCAGCTACATCTACCGTTGGGATATTCAGGAAGAGGCCGCACCGCAGCAGATCATGGCAGAGGGCGAAGATCAGCCCGCCGCCGAAAGTTCGCGCACGCAGTATTCATGCTATGAGGTAATCGTATGGGCTTCCGTATCGAGCAACAAAATCACCGAGGCCGTCATCGGTCAGATGTGGGAAGCGAACTACGAGCAGAAGCTCATCAACGAGTACAACGCCGCCAATCTCGGCGTATATGGCGGCTCCAAATCGAGCGACGAGGCAAAGGCGAAGATCGCCTCGTACAAGGACTTTCTCGCAGCGAGAGCCGCGTTGAAAGCCCAAATCGACGCAGACTGCGCCGAGCTGAACATCGAATAAAATCAGATCATGCTGACCCTGCATTTCAACAACACGACATTGGACGTACAGGAGAGCGATAGCAGCTACCGCTATCGCTCCCTCATGTCCAAGCCGCAACTCGTCCTGAAATTCTCCCTATCGGAATTTGTCGAAATTCCGGTCGGGGCATGGTGCGAGTATCAAGGCGTGAAATACAAACTCGGATCGCCGGAAAACATCAAGAAGAACGGAACCCGCAATATCGAATACACGCTCACCCTCGGAACATTGGAGGACAACATGAGCCTGTATAAGATGCGTAATCCCGTCGATAAACGCCTCAAATGGTCGATGTGCGCCAAGCCCCACGAACTCGTCGAAGCTATCGTCTGGAATCTCAACCAGCGCGACGGGGCCGGAGTTTGGAAAGTCGGCGAATGCCTCGATGCGGCGGAGCAGACGGTCGAGTTCAATCACACCTACGTCGATGCTGCATTGCAGGATGTCGCAAACAAATTCGAAACCGAGTGGGAAATCAACGACTACACGATCTCGCTGCACAAAGTCGAGTATTTCAAGGACGATCCCCTGCCGCTCGCATACGGCAAGGGCAACGGCTTCGAGCCGGGTGTCGGGCGCACCACGCAGAGCGATGAGCTGCCGATCAAGCGGCTCTATGTTCAGGGCGGAGACCGCAATATCGACCGCTCGAAATACGGCTCGGCGGAATTGCTGTTGCCGAAGTCGCAGATGCTCGTTTACGAGGGCCGCACCTATCAATCCGACGCGGAGGGGTATTCCATCGAGCGCATCGACAAGGTTTCCGATGCCGTCAAGGAGGACAGCCTCGATTGCTCCGAGATATACCCGTCCCGCGAGGGAACGGTATCGGCGGTCGAGTGTATTGACGCCGGAAAGAATTTCTACGACATCATCGACAGCTCCATCCCTGCCGATCTGAACTTCAACGATTATGTCATCGAGGGCGAGACGGCGACGATCATCTTCCAAAAGGGGATGCTCGCGGGCGACGACAAGCAGTTCGAGTTCAAATACAACCACTCGGAACGCCGCTTTGAACTCGTGCCGCAGGAGATCGACGGGGTTACGATGCCGAACGAAACATTCAAGCCCGCCGTCGGCGATACCTACGCCGTTTTCGGGATCATGCTGCCGGACGCCTATATCTGCAACAATGCGGATAAGACGGGGGCATCATGGGATATGTTCCGCGAAGCGGCCCGCAAGCTCTATGAGAACGAAGATCAGAAATTCACCTTTACCGGCACTCTGCAAGGGCTGTGGGCGAAAAAGAATTGGCTCCGTGTCGGCGGTCGGTTGAAAGTCGGCGGGTATGTCCTGTTCTCCGATGAGCAGTTCGCCCCCGATGGCCTCCCGATCCGCATCACGGGTATCAAGGAATTTCTCACCTCGCCGTATGCTCCCGTTCTCGAAATCTCCAACTCGGTTTCGGGCAAGAGCGTATCGTCGCAGCTTCGGGAAATCGGCCAAAACGAGGTGGCGACGGATAACAGCATCCGCTATGCCGTAAGCTATACCAAGCGTCGGTTCCGCGACGTCCGGGAGACGATGGCGATGTTGGAGGATTCGATGCTCGACAACTTCACGAACTCCATCAGCCCGCTGACCGTGCAGACGATGATGATGCTCGTCGGGGACGAAAGTCTGCAATTCCGGTTCGTCGCCAGCAAGACCGACCTCACGGCGGTAAGCGACGGCATCACCTACGACAATGCGGCGAAGCAGTTGCATATCCCGCACGGATTCATCCAGCACATGACGCTCGGCATCGGCACGATCTCGTCCTCTCATGCCGATTCGGAGTACAAGGTTTGGGAGATGAACGAATACCTTTCGCCGTACCTCGACAACGGCGACAAGAAGTATTATCTCTATGCCAAAGTCAGCCGCACGGACACCGCCGCAAAGGGCGATTTCCTGCTCTCTGACCGGGCGATCAAGATGACCGACATTGCAGGGTATTATCATCTGCTGGTCGGCATTCTGAACAGCGAATACGACGGCGAACGGAGCTATGTTTCGCTCTACGGGTTTTCGGAGATTCTGCCCGGTCGCATCACGACGGATCGCATAGCGACCTCGGACGGCAAGAGCTTCATCGACTTTTTGAGCAATGCGCTCCACTTGGGAAATGATAGCAGTTATTTAGATTGGAATAACATCGTCGCCGACACACTATCCACGATCAACATGCTGCTGGAAAATGCCACGATAAAAACCAAATTGAGCGTTCTCGGCGAAGCATTGATCGCAGGGTTCTATTTCTCGGACGAGATTATCAAATCTACGATGAAATCGGGCAATGACCCCGCTATGTATTTGAATGGCAAAACCGGTAAGATTCACCTCAAATCGACAACGACCGGAGGTGATTATTCTCTTGATTACGAAAATTCGGAGATTGATATAGATGCAGGCGCAGGTGAAGTATTGGCAAGAAATAGTAACGGAGTAGCATATCTGTCTGCAAGTGGCGTCTTCTGCAATAATGCGAAAACAAATGCGATGCCGTCCACTACTGGTTATACGCATTACGGTTCAATCGTCGGGCTTGGATATGGCGACGTGGACTATACGTGGGCATTCGACAAAGAAAGCACGTTAATTGCCGGAGTATATGGACGGGCCAGCAATACGGGTACAGCCCCCGCATACGGCGGATATTTCCGTGATTTGCTGGCCGCCGGACTGATCTTCAATCCAAAATATATCGGAGATACCGACACCTATTATTTGTCTGATGGATACACTCAATGCCTCGGAATGACAAATTCAGGGAAAACGGCGACGGTGTATCTTCCGACGGGAGGAATGGAAGGTAAAGTTATCTTCGCAAAACAGATAGGTCAAGGACAAATGCGTTTTCGGGCGCGTTCAGGACAATACATATACGATGACATCAGCGTAAACGACTACTACGATGTGCCGGAGGGATGGGAAGCAAAATTCACCTTTGCAATCTTTTACCTGAATAACGTAAAAAAAGAGGCATGGCTTGTAAGTCGCTGGAAATTCTAAAATATTGACAACCATGACAGAATACGGATATATCAATGATGGAGGCTACCTCGTATCAAGATTCATCGAGGAACAAGTCGAAAAATATAAGGACACGGACGGCAAGATCAAAATGCGAGTTATCTCTATTGAAATGCAGATTGAGAAGTTGGCGCAACATGGATGGAAGCCAGTCGATCCGATTGACGAAAGCGCAATGCAATGTGCCGACGGGTACACCGTGAGAATAACTCCATACGATGCCGGAAACCGCATATCGTATAAATACGAAACAGTATTTGACACTCAAAAGGTATTCAGAGAAATCCAATCGCTCAAAGATCAGCTCACCAGCAGCGATTATAAAGTCATCAAATGCTACGAGGCGTCTTTGACACGGGCGGCACTCCCCTACGACATTGACGAACTACATTCTCAAAGGCAGGCGATAAGAAACCGTATCAATGAGTTAGAGGCGACAATATAATTTTTTATTCGCCCAAATAAGTACCTATTAGGTATTATTTACTACTTTTGTCATAAATCTAAACCTGTTATGGAACAGAAAATTGAAAAGGGAATCGGGTGGCTCGAAAGGCTGCTCAAAATGGAGGAAAAATACGGGTTCTTCCGCTTTCTGCGGGTACTCCTGCTTTTGCTCCTCACGGGATTTGTAATCCTCACAATCACCAATCCGCGCTATGTGCTGGATAAGATCGAATCCATCCAAACAGCGCAGCACGACGAATCCATGGTAAAACGCATTCAGGCGGATGCCGATATTCGCCTGATGCTTCATCATCTGCTCCACACGCTGAATGCCGACCGCGCATGGCTTATCGAATTGCACAACGGCAGCAAAAACCTATCGTCGGGGTTGCCGTTCCTCTATGGCGATATGCGTATTGAAGTCGTGGCCGACAGTATTAGCAATGTAGATGATGAATATATCAACTTCCAATTATCGAAATATCCGTTTATCGGAAAACTATTTGATGGCGGCTTTTATTGGGGATCGGTGGATGCGATCCGAGAAATCGACGAACGAATGTATTTCAAATTCAAGTCTAATTCCGTGAATGAGGTTGCCATACTCGCGCTATATGCCGGAGAGCGGCCTCTCGGAGTAATCGGGCTGTCGTTCTGCAATGACAAGCACATGGACGCTGCGGCCGTCGGGAAAGCCATCCGCAAATGCGGCATTCAGGTAGCAACATTACTATCTAACTAACTATCCAAGATATGAAACTTTTACTCAAACGAATAGCCCTGAAACCGACCTATACCATCGGCTGGCTCTACATCGACGGGCAAAAGGTCTGCGACACCATCGAAGATGCCGTGCGAGACCTGAACAAAAACGGGCGGTTCGACAACGGCGAAAAGAAAGTTTACGCCGAAACCGCTATCCCCTACGGGACATACGACATCACGCTGAAAGTCCAATCCCCGAAATATAAGGATCGGGCACAGTACAAATTCTGCGACGGCTACCTGCCTCGGCTGCTCAATGTGCCGGAGTTCGACGGCATCCTGATCCATATCGGCAATACCGCCGAGGATAGCGCGGGGTGCATATTGGTCGGCGAAAACAAGGAGGTCGGCAAGGTGCTGAACTCGACGGCGACATTCCGACGGGTCTATGCCATGCTCAAAGCGGCCTCCGACCGGGGCGAACCAATCCAAATCGAAATCGTATGAGAACGCTGATTTTGTGCCTTATCATCGGTTTACTGTCGGCCTGCTGCCCGTGCAAACATCTGACGACCTCGACCGGGACGCGGGACAGCCTGCATGTCGAGATCAGGCATCGCACAATATGGATTCCCGACACGGTTCGGGTACAACTGCCGGCCGAGCGAACCGAGCAGACCGTCCGCCAAGATTCGAGCCACCTCGAAACCTCGGCAGCGGTATCGGACGCAAGGATCAACCCCGACGGGTCGCTATCCCACTCGCTCGAAAACAAGACGGACGATCGGGAAATACCGACGCAGCGGCCGATAGAATATCGGGATAGTATCGTCTATCGGGATCGGGAGGTCGAGGTCGAAAAGATCGTCGAGGTAGAGCGCAAATTGACATGGTGGCAACAGACGCAAATACGCGGTTTTTGGGTGGCGATTATCATCATCCTCGTACTACTCCGGAAAAAGATTCTCCCCTTGATTCGGAGGTTTATTTGAGGACGCAAAGGCGATAAATACAGCCGATTATAATAATAGCTCCAAATTTCAAAAACTTTTTGTACCTTTGAAAAAGTTTTGATATTATAGCGTTTGCTATTGTTTTGAGGTTTAGAAAATCGCCAATATTTCAGAAGCCCTTAAAAGCAATGGTAAATGCCTGCGTATTACGTGGGCATTTCCTTGTATGGGCTTCGGGTGTTTGGCGATACCTCTAAACCAAATAGGAATGCCCACGTTTCATATGTGTATCCGTAAACAACAGCAGATGCTTGACTTACGGATAGCATGAGCGAAAAGAAACCAACAAGGCAGGCGGAGATTGTATTTGCCGCCATGAAAGCAATCGAGGCCAACGGCGGCGAAATGAGGATTTCGGATATATACGAAACCCTCGCATCATCGTTCCCGCTGACCGATTATGAAAAAGAGGAGACCAAGAGCGGGGTCATCCGCTGGAAAGCGTATCTCAACTTCTATTCGATAGAGGTCGGCAAGGTCGGGTATCTCGTCAAAAAGAGCGGGATTTGGCATCTGACGGAAGAAGGAGCGAAAGCTCTTGCCGCCGGAGCCGGAGAGTTCTTTGCCGATTTTCACGGCAAGTTTTCCAAGATACAGAAAGAACACGCGGTATCTGTCATCGAGGATAACGCGGATCAGCCCGATGATTTGGATATGCTGCAAGGTCAGGCATCGAAAGGCATTCGGGAGTATATCATCAAAAAGAACCCCTACGAGTTTCAGGATTTGGTCGCCGCCCTACTACGGGCAATGGGCTACTATACGCCGTTCATCGCCCCGAAAGGTAAGGATGGCGGTGTCGATATTATCGCCTACCGAGACCCGCTCGGCACGACCGCCCCGCAGTTGAAAGTGCAGGTCAAGCATTATCCCACCTCGGCGATCTCCGTCGATGTCGTCCGTAGTCTGCTGGGGGTTCTCGTCAAGGAAGGCGAAGTCGGCCTGCTGGTTACATCGGGGACATTCACCAGCGAATCCAAGAAAGAGGCCCGCAACGGGCATCGCTGCCTGCGCCTGATCGACATCGACGAGTTCATTGACCTATGGATTCGCTACTACGACCGCATGAGCGAGGAGGACAAAGCTCTGCTCCCGATTATTCCTGTCTATTTCTTGAAAGCATAAAACCATCATATTATGAGAAAACTCTTATCTATCCTATTCCTATCCCTTTGCGTCGCAGCTTGCTCCAAAGACGACGCCCCACAGCCGGAGATGAACGAAACTGTCAAACAGATTTGGCAGACCCTCAATGGAACCTATATCGGATTCCACGAGGATAAATTATCCTCTGCTGCCTCCTACACGGAAACCATCGTCTTTCAGCCCTATTCCAAGCCGAAAGAGATTAAGCCGACGGTAATCCTTTTCCCTGATTTCACGGCATACGGAACCGCCGTAATAACCGACACCCGATTTGAAGAGATCAGCGGCTCATCGACCTGCTATTACTCAATAGACGTAAAATATGAGGGGGCAACCCCGACGATCTCATTCTTTGAATACGGAACGGACGGCGAAGTAGTGAACCGCGAAGATAAGCGCAATATCAAGGTCATCGACGCCTCCTCTTTCAAAATGTGGGATTATGGCTTGACCGAGGCAGAGAATGCGATAATCTACGCCAAGCAATAGAAATCCAAATAAATCACTATCTTTGCGGTACTGATAACCCCGTATCAGTTGCGTTGAATACCCCTCTCGACAGACCGATAGATCGGGCGTTGAGAGGGTTTTTTATTCGATTCTGTTACCCGTCTGTTACCCAGCCTCCAAAGTGGTGTTCATTGGCTATAAATAAACCAATATGTAATAGCGAGTTACAACCCATTTTGGAAAGATACCATAGATTTTG
>JAJBVP010000032.1 GCA_020859755.1 Bacteroidales bacterium
GCGTGGCGGCCGCAGCCGCTTAACCATATGTCAAATTTTTAACGAACTATTGATCTAAGGGTGTGATCTACAAAAGATTGCTTATTAATATGGTACAAGCCCCGGTAAAACTTGATTTGCTTTTCGAGACAAGTTGGGAGGTTTGCAACAAGATAGGCGGCATCTACACAGTGCTGTCGACCAAGGCAAAAACTCTTCAAGGTCAGTACAAAGGGAATCTCATCTTTATAGGTCCCGATGTGTGGAGTGAGAGTCGTCCGTCGCCCTACTTCACCGAGAGCGCCACGTTGTTGAAGTCGTGGCGACAAAGCGTGGTGTTGCCGCATGGGATCAAGGTGAGGGTAGGCCGCTGGAACGTACCCGGCAAGCCGATGGCCGTGCTGGTGAAGTTCGACGGGTTATATGCCTGCAAGAATGAGACTTACGGTAAGATGTGGGAGCTGTACGGCGTAGATTCGTTGCACGCTTACGGCGATTACGACGAGGGGTGTGCGTTCGGCGTTGCGTCGGCGATCGTAATCGAGAGCCTCACGCGTTACCTGGGAAAGGAGCGCGGTCGTGTTGTCGCCCATTTCGACGAGTGGACGACCGGGATGGGCCTTCTGTACCTTAAATGGAAGATGCCGTCGATCGCCACCATATTCACCACCCACGCCACGTCGATCGGCCGCTCGATATGCGGCAACGGGAAGCCTCTCTACGATTATCTGAAGGCGTACAACGGCGACCAGATGGCCCGAGAATTGAACATGGAGGCCAAGCACTCGCTGGAAAAGGCGGCGGCATGGCAGGCCGACTGCTTCACGACGGTAAGCGACATCACGGCGGCCGAGTGCGAGCAGTTGCTGGAGCGTCGACCGGATGTGGTGACTCCCAACGGATTTGAGCGCGGCTTCGTGCCGACTGGTGTACGCTTCGACGCCGGACGTCAGGATGCCCGCGAGGTGATGACCCGCATGGCCACGGCCTTGACGGGGCGGAAGTTTGACCCCAAGACGACGTTCATCGTTGGCACGGGTGGCCGCTGCGAGTACCGCAACAAGGGTCTTGACTTGTTCATCGACTCGGTGATGAAGTTGTCGCGCGAGGATTCCACACGGCAGGTGCTGGCTTACATCATGGTGCCCGCATGGGTGAAGGAGCCTCGCCAGGACGTGCTCGACTCGCTAGCGCGCACCATCCACAAGCCCCTGTGGAACCCCTACCTTACCCATTGGATCAACAATCCCGGCGACGACCCGATCGAGCGTCGCTTGAGCCAAATTCCTCAGCCAGAAAATGTAACCATGATATACGTGCCGTGCTACCTTGACGGAAGGGACGGCGTGTTCAATCGCACCTATTATGACCTGTTGATAGGCATGGACGCCACCGTGTTCCCGAGCTATTACGAGCCTTGGGGCTACACTCCGCTGGAGAGCGTGGCTTTCGGGGTGCCTACCGTCACCACCTCCTTGTCGGGGTTCGGGCAGTGGATCTTGTCGTCGTTTGACAACGACTTCGAGGCCTGCGGCGTGAACGTCGTAGCCCGCGGCGACTTCAATTACGACGCGGTAGCCTCTCAGATCGCCCGCGACCTGCGCTACCTTGCGCAAGCGTCGCCGGAGCAAACCCGCGCCATCTCCAAGGCCGCTATGGCAACCGCACGACAGGCCGCTTGGACAAGCTTCATCGCTTACTACGAAAGCGCCTTTGAAACGGCTCTCGCCCACCGCGACCGTCGCATGCGGCAAATGAAATAGCCTTAACGACCACGAGAGATTATATCAAAAAGAAATTCACAACAACACTCAATTTAAACGAAGTTTTATTATGAAACTCCAAGTAAGCAACACGAATGCTCCCTCATGGAGGGACATTACCGTAAAAGCCAACCTTCCGGCGGAGCTGAAACCCCTGGAGGAACTCGCCCGCAACCTGTGGTGGGTGTGGAACAGCGAGGGGAAATCGCTCTTCCGCGACCTTGACCACGACCTGTGGCGCGCCACCGGCGAGAATCCCGTCATGCTTCTTCAACAGCTGAGCTTCGAACGTCTCCAAGAGATTATCGCCGACGCAGGCATCATGGAGCGAATGGCTCACGTCTACAAGATGTTCCGCGACTATATGGCCCAGCCGATGCGCACCGACGTACCCTCGATCGCTTACTTCTCGATGGAGTACGGCCTGTGCAACGCCTTGAAGATCTACTCGGGGGGCCTGGGCGTGCTTGCCGGCGACTATATCAAGGAGGCTAGCGACTCGCGCGTGGACATGACCGCCGTTGGTTTCCTCTATCGCTATGGTTATTTCACTCAGAGCCTGAGCGTTGACGGGCAGCAGATTGCCAACTACGAGCCTCAGAACTTCAACCAGCTCCCCATCGAGCAGATGATGGAGAAGGACGGACGTCCGATGATTCTCGAGGTACCGTTCCCCGGGCGCGTGGTGTACAGCCACATATGGAAGGTGAACGTTGGCCGCATGAACCTGTACCTGATGGACACCGACTTCGACATGAACTCGGAGTTTGACCGCGTGATCACCCACCAGCTCTACGGAGGCGACTGGGAGAACCGTATCAAGCAGGAGTATCTGCTGGGTATCGGTGGCGTGCTGATGCTCCAAAAGCTGGGCATCACGACCACGCTGTTCCACTGCAACGAGGGTCACGCAGCCCTGTTGAACCTGCAGCGCCTGGTCGACTACGTGCAGAAGGACAAGCTGGATTTCAATGTGGCACTCGAGCTGGTGCGCGCATCGAGCCTCTACACCGTGCACACCCCCGTTCCCGCAGGTCACGACTACTTCGACGAGGGGCTGTTCGGCAAATATATGGGCGAATACCCGGCCAAGCTGGGCATCTCGTGGCAGGACCTTATGAATATGGGCCGCGAGAATCCCGACACCAACGAGCGCTTCTCGATGAGCGTGTTCGCCCTCAACACCTGTCAGGAGGCCAACGGCGTAAGCTGGCTGCACGGCGAGGTGTCCAAGAAAATGTTCCAGGGCATCTGGAAAGGCTACTCTTGGGAGGAGAGCCACGTAGGCTACGTTACCAACGGCGTACATATGCCCACATGGGCCGCTTCGGAGTGGAAATCGTTCTACGCCGAGAAGCTGGGGCAGCAAGTGTTTGAGAACCAAAGCGATCCTGAGGCTTGGAAGGGTATCTTCCGCGTGAAGGACGAGGAGATCTGGCAGATGCGTTGCACGCTGAAGAACAAGTTTATCAACTTCGTGAAGCGCGATTTCAAGGCCAAGTGGCTTGCCAACCAGGGCGACCCCTCGGCCGTGATGAAAGTGGTAGACAAGATCAACCCCAACGCGCTGATTATCGGCTTCGCGCGCCGTTTCGCGACCTACAAGCGCGCTCACCTGCTGTTCACCGATCTCGACCGTCTTGCCAAGATTGTGAACAACGAGCAGTTCCCGGTGCAATTCGTGTTCTCGGGCAAGGCTCACCCGGCCGATGGTGCTGGCCAGGGACTGATCAAGCGTATCATGGAGATCTCGCGTATGCCTCAGTTCTTGGGCAAGATCATCTTCCTGGAGGACTACAACATGATCGTGGCCAAGCGCCTCGTGACCGGTGTCGATATCTGGTTGAACACCCCTACCCGTCCTCTGGAGGCTTCGGGCACGTCGGGCGAGAAGGCTGAGATGAACGGCGTGTTGAACTTCTCGGTATTGGACGGCTGGTGGTACGAGGGCTACCGCTTCAACGAGCAGGCGGGCTGGGCGCTCACCGACAAGCGCACCTACACCGACCAGTCGCAGCAGGACAAGATCGACGCGGCCACTATCTACTCGATGCTTGAGAACGAGATTATCCCCCTCTATTTCGCCAAGAACTCCAAGGGCTACTCTCCCGAGTGGATACAATATATCAAGCGCTCGATCGGCGACATCGCTCCCCATTTCACCATGAAGCGCATGATCGACGACTACATCTCGCGCTTCTACGACAAGGAGGCCGCTCGCACCAAGCGCTTGTCGGCCAAGGACTTCGCCCTTGCCAAGGAGATCGTGGCATGGAAGGAGAAAGTGGCTGAGGCATGGCCCGGCGTGCACGTGGTAGAGTTGAACACCACCGACACTGGCAACGCCATCACCGGGCAGGCCACCGAGACGACTGTCAAGGTTGACACCAACGGCCTTGGCACCGACGTGGCCCTCGAGATGGTAGTGTACAAGCACTGCGACGGGGAGGACAAGCTGTGGCGCACAGTCCCGTTCAAGGTTGTGGCCGAGGAAGGCAACGTGGTTACCTACAAGTTCCAGGAGGATCTGATGGACGCTGGTGTATTCCGCTACGCTTACCGCCTGTATCCCACCAACCCGGAGCTGCCTCACCGCCAGGACTTCGCCTACACCAAGTGGATCTAATCATCCCCTCGATAACCTAAAAATGGGCGCCCTCTCATCGGGGCGCCCATTTTTGAGTAGATATATCAGCAATTGGGGAGTTAAAGCGACGCGCGGTAGCGGAGCCACAGCATGAAAAAACGGTTGTAAACCGAGTAGGATCCCCGATTGTCGAGCACGAAATCGTTCTCCACAAGGCTTTTGATGCAGCTTCTTACGGTAGACGCTGCGGGGAGATGATATTTTCTGAGGAATTGAGTCGATTGAGGGTTGCTTTCCTCCCCCTCCTGGGCTATGGCCGTAAGCACGCGTTGCTGTTGACGGGTGCGTGTGGAAAAATAGGTGTAGAAATTGTCGTCCTCCTCCTTCAGGATTTCTTGTAGCGTCTTTCGCGCGTCGAGCTGGGTTGCTTCAGAGGCAGCTGTGGCGTATAGGCGGTTGAGCCAATATTGGATGTACCAAGTGTGGCCGCATAATGTATTGTAAATATATTGGAAAGCGTCGGGCGCTAACGTGCAACCTTTCTTCTGGAAATGCCCTTGTGCAAAATCGAGATAGGCTTCAGGGGCGATTTCCTTCAGGGTTAGAGTCTGCGTGGATTGGTAGAAAGGCCGTGAGGCTGAGGTGAACATCTCTTGCATCAAGTGTTTACGGCTTCCCGAGAAGATGAAATTCACGTTGGGCAAGAATTGCACGTAACTTCTGAGCAGGGCCTCAACACCGGTCTCGGGGTATTGCATGATCTGCTGGAATTCGTCAATAGCCACGTAACAGCGTTGGCCTGATGTACGCAGATAGTCGAATAGCTCCCGGAGCGAATGTTGTTCTTCACCGGAACGAATGTCAAAGCCAAGGGATGGCAGACCCGTGATGGGGTCGGTGTCGAGCATTGGCCGCAGGCTTTTCAGCGTAGCCACAACTTTGGTCATCACTCGCTCAACCTTAGTGTCGAGCGAACCCAGGATGGCTTTGGCCATCACTTGCACTAATTGCCGCAGTGAATCGGTGTGGAAAATATCGATGTAAAAGCAATGAGCGTCGGGGTTGTCGCGCGTTATACGGTTGAAGGCGTGGTGAATCAGCCCCGTTTTTCCCATGCGTCGGGGGCTGATCAGGGTAATATTGCGGCCGTTGTCGAGTGCTGAAATTAAGCTTGAGGTTTCAGCCTCGCGATCGCAAAAGTAGGCATCGCCTTGGTAACCTTCGATCAGGAACGGGTTGAGGGGAAGTTGCTGGCTCATAAGTTCTGGATTTAGTGCTGGTTTCTCGCGAAATTACAAAAAAATCCCTCATGGCGAAAATTTCGTCACGAAATTTTCGTGACGAACTTTTCGCCATGCGATTTTTGGGGAATTTGGGGCATTTCGTGGGGAAAATTAGAGTATTTCGGTAAAAAACGCTATCTTTGCCAAATAATCGTTACCACGACACAATACATAAAACCCTATAGCGAAATGAAACAAAATCTATGCCTTACCGCATTGGCAGCCTCGGTGCTGCTGCTCACTGGTTGCGGCTCCAAGAAATTGGCGCAGCCCAAAGCCGAGTACTTCTCTCTTAACCCGTCGCCCCTGGAGGTCGTGGGCACTCAAATCCCCGGCACCGTCACGGGCCGTATCCCCACCAACTATTTCCAGAAGAACGCCGAATTGACCGTTACCCCTGTGCTGAGCTACGACGGCCAGCAGGTTTCGGGTAACAGCGTCACCTACCAAGGGCAGAACGTGCGCGCCAACAACCCCGTAATCAACTATGAGTACGGCGGCACGATGACCATCCCCGTTGACTACACCTACGCCCCGGGCATGGAGGACGCGAAGCTGCAACTCACGTTCCAGGCCAAGCAGGGCAAGAAGACTTACGTGCTCGACCCGGTGACCGTTGGCCAGGGTGTGATCACGACCTCTACGCTCGCCACCGCCAACGGCATCACTCCCTCGATTGCTCCTGACGCATTCCAGAAGCAGATTGAGGAGAAATACACCGCCGACATCAAGTTCCTTATCAATCAGGCCAATATCCGCCAAGGGGAGTTGACCAAAGAGCAGATGCAGGCGTTCAACCAGGAGGTGAAGGCCGCTTCGGGCGACACCACCCGCCGTATCGAGGAGATCAACATCTCGTCGTACGCCTCTCCCGATGGTGGCGTTGAGCTGAACGAGAAGTTGGCCGCCAACCGCGAGAAGAACACCTCGGCTTACCTCAAGGACAAGCTGAAAAAGGAGAAGATCGCCAACTTCGGCGACCTCACCGCCCAGTTCACGGCCCAGGACTGGGAGGGCTTCCAGAAGCTGGTTGCCGCTTCCAACATTCAGGACAAGGACCTGATCCTGAGCGTGCTGTCGATGTACAAGGATCCCGAGCAGCGCGAGCGCGAGATTCGCAACATGTCGAGCGTGTTTGACGAGCTTGCCGACCAGATTCTTCCCGAGCTTCGTTATTCTCGCCTTACGGCCCGCATCAGCGTAATCGGCAAGAGCGACGACGAGATTCGCGACCTCTACGCCACGGATCCCTCGAAGCTATCCAATGAGGAGATTCTCTACTGCGCCACTCTCACCGACGACCCGGCTCAGCAGCTGAAGATCTACGACACGGCCGTACGCCTGTATCCCAACGATTATCGCGCCTTCAACAACCTTGGTTGCGCTCAGATGGCCACTGGCGATTACTCGGCCGCGAAAGCCAACTTCGAGCAGTCGATGCGTATCCAGTCCAATCCCGACGCTGAGGCCAACCTGGCTATCCTCGACTTGATGAACGGCAACCTCTCGGCCGCCAATACCAAGCTTGGGCAAGCGGCCGGGGCCACCTCGCTGAGCGACGCCCTGGGCACCTACTACCTGATGAACGGTGACGTCTCCGGCGCCGCGAGCGCATTTGGCGACACCCGCTCCAACAACGCCGCCGTGGCTCAGATTCTCGCCAAGGACTACACCAAGGCCAAGGCCACCCTGTCGTCGATCACCGACCCCGACGCCACCACCTACTACCTGATGGCTATCGTGGGCGCCCGCACCAACAACGACTCGATGGTGAAGACCAACCTTCGCCAGGCAATCCGCCTGGACTCCTCGCTGGCCGACCGCGCCAAGAGCGACCTCGAGTTCTCGCGCTACAACCTCAGCTCGATCCTCAACTAACCTTATTCGGGAAATCCCCTGGAACACCCCTACGATGGCCGTCACGCCGGCGATCGTAGGGGTTTCGTTCACTCTAGTATACGAGGGGCCGAAGGGGCGAGGGGGGCGGGAAAAGGATGAAAGCACGGGTGTAGCGCGAGGTGAAGTGTCTAATTTTCAAGGAAATGTAGCGGGATTTGTGTATGTCGTGAAAAAATTGTAACTTCGCACGGTTAAAACCACCTTTTTAGCATTTTCCACAACAGTCGATCCAGAGGGATTCCATCCTCAAGAGATGACATTTCAAAACAGTCAATCCAATCAAGTTTCCATAAAGAATAAGCTATGAGTAAAGAGAAAAAATTCTTGACTTGTGACGGTAACCAGGCCGCGGCCCATATCTCCTACATGTTCTCGGAGGTAGCCGCGATCTATCCCATCACACCATCGTCGACTATGGCAGAATACGTTGACGAGTGGGCCGCCGCCGGCCGTAAGAACATCTTTGGCGAGACAGTGCTCGTGCAGGAGATGCAATCGGAGGCTGGAGCCGCAGGTGCCGTCCATGGTTCACTGCAAGCAGGCGCGTTGACATCGACCTACACCGCCTCGCAGGGTTTGCTACTGATGATCCCCAACATGTACAAGATCGCGGGTGAGTTGCTTCCCTGCGTCTTCCATGTTTCGGCTCGCACGATCGCATCGCACGCATTGTCGATTTTCGGCGACCACCAGGATGTGATGGCTGTGCGCCAAACCGGTTTCGCGATGCTCGCCGAGGGCTCGGTGCAGGAGGTTATGGACCTGGCCGGTGTAGCCCACTTGGCCACGATCAAGAGCCGCGTGCCGTTCGTCAACTTCTTTGACGGTTTCCGCACCTCGCACGAGATCCAGAAGATCGAGGTGATCGACGAGGAGGCTCTGGCCGGGCTTCTTGACAAGGACGCCCTTGCCGAGTTCCGCGCCCGCGCAATGAATCCGGAGAAGCCGGTAGCCCGCGGCATGGCCGAGAATGGCGACGTGTTCTTCCAGCACCGTGAGTCGTGCAACTCCTTCTACGACGCCGTTCCGGAGATTGTTGAGGATTATATGAACAAGGTATCGGAGATTACCGGCCGTAAGTACGGGCTGTTTGACTACTACGGCGACCCCGAGGCCGAGCGTGTGATCATCGCCATGGGCTCGGTAACCCAGGCTATTCAGGAGGCAATCGACCACCTGCGCGCCAAGGGGGAGAAGGTAGGCTTGGTGGCAGTGCATCTGTATCGTCCCTTCTCGGCCAAGCACTTCCTTGCCGCCGTGCCCAAGAGCGCCAAGCGCATCGCCGTGCTTGACCGCACCAAGGAGCCGGGCGCCAACGGCGAGCCCCTGTACCTCGACGTGAAGGATTGCTTCTACGGCCAAGAGAATGCCCCCATGATCGTGGGTGGCCGCTACGGCTTGTCGTCGAAGGACACCACTCCGGCCCAGATTCTCGCCGTGTACGAGAACCTGGCCATGCCCCTTCCCAAGAACCACTTCACCGTGGGTATCGTCGACGACGTTACCTTCACCTCGCTGCCGATGCCCGAGGAGATCGCCCTTGGCGACAAGAGCACCTACGAGGCTAAGTTCTTCGGCCTCGGTGCCGACGGTACCGTAGGCGCCAACAAGAACTCGGTGAAGATTATCGGCGAGAACACCAACAAGTATTGCCAGGCTTACTTCGCTTACGACTCCAAGAAGTCGGGCGGTTTCACTTGCTCTCACTTGCGTTTCGGTGACGCTCCCATCCGTTCCACTTACCTGGTGACCACCCCCAATTTCGTGGCATGCCACGTGCAGGCCTACTTGCACATGTACGACGTGACCCGCGGCTTGCGCGACGGTGGCACTTTCCTTCTCAACACCATATGGGAGGGCGAGGAGCTTGCCAAGAATCTTCCCGCCAAGGTGAAGAAATATTTCGCTGATCACAACATCACCGTATATTATATCAACGCCACCAAGATCGCCCAGGAGATCGGCCTGGGTAATCGCACCAACACCATCCTCCAGAGCGCGTTCTTCCGCATCACCGAGGTAATCCCCGTTGACCTTGCCATCGAGCAGATGAAGAAGTTCATCGTCAAGAGCTACGGCAAGAAGGGCCAGGACGTTGTAGACAAGAACTACGCCGCCGTTGACCGTGGCGGAGAGTACCACAAGCTCGACGTTGATCCCTCTTGGAGCCAGCTCGAGGGCGACGCCAAGGTAGAGAACAACGACCCCGCATTCATCAACAACGTCGTTCGCCCCATCAACGCCCAGGACGGCGACCTGCTGCCCGTATCGGCGTTCAAGGGTATCGAGGACGGCACCTGGGAGCAGGGCACGGCGGCCTACGAGAAACGTGGCGTGGCCGCTTTCGTTCCCGAGTGGCTTGAAGAAAACTGTATCCAGTGCAACAAGTGCGCCTACGTATGTCCCCACGCCGCTATCCGTCCGTTCCTTTTGGATCAAAAAGAGATGGAGGCCGCTCCGTTCGGGGAGGACAAGACCATCGTCGCTATCGGCAAGCCATTCGCCGGCATGCGCTTCATCCAGGCCGTTGACGTGCTCGACTGCCTGGGTTGCGGCAACTGCGTAGACGTGTGCCCCGGCAAGAAGGGCGTGAAGGCTTTGGCGATGAAACCGCTGGAGACCCAGCTCGACGTACAGAAAGATTGGGACTACTGCGTGAAGGATGTAGCCACCAAGCAAAAGCTCGTCGACATCAAGCAGAACGTTAAGAACTCCCAGTTTGCCACGCCGATGTTTGAGTTCTCGGGCGCATGCTCGGGTTGCGGTGAGACTCCCTACTTGAAGCTGATCACCCAGCTCTTCGGCGACCGCGAGATGGTGGCCAACGCTACCGGTTGCTCGTCGATCTACTCGGGATCGGTTCCCTCCACCCCCTACACCAAGAACGAGCGTGGTCACGGTCCGGCATGGGCCAACTCGCTGTTTGAGGACTTCTGCGAGTTCGGCATGGGTATGGTGCTGGCCTCCGAGAAGATGCGCGCTCGCCTCGAGGGCTTGATGAAGCAGGCTCAAGAGTGCTCCAAGTGCTGCGACGAGATCAAGGCCCTGTGCGCCGATTGGATTGAGAATCAGAACGACGCCGATCACACCCGCGAGATCGCCGACAAGCTCGTGCCCTTGTGCGAGGCCTGCGGTTGCGACATCTGCAAGGGTATCCTGGCCCTGAAGCACTACATCGTTAAGCGCTCGCAGTGGATCATCGGCGGTGACGGCGCAAGCTACGACATCGGCTTCGGTGGTCTCGACCACGTGCTGGCATCGGGCAAGAACGTCAACATCCTTGTTCTTGACACCGAGGTATACTCCAATACCGGCGGCCAGGCATCGAAGGCTACCCCTCTGGGCGCCATCGCCAAGTTTGCCGCCTCGGGTAAGCGTATACGCAAGAAGGATCTTGGCCTGATCGCCTCCACCTACGGCTACGTCTACGCCGCACAGGTGGCCATGGGCGCCGACAATGCCCAGACGCTCAAGGCAATCCGCGAGGCTGAGGCATACGATGGTCCCTCGATCATCATCGCCTACTCACCCTGTATCAACCACGGCTTGCGCGCCGGCATGGGCAAGGCCCAGCAAGAGGAGGCCAACGCGGTCGCTTGCGGCTACTGGCACCTGTGGCGCTACAATCCCGCTCTGGAAGAGGAGGGCAAGAATCCGTTCACCCTCGACTCGAAAGAGCCTGATTGGGACAAATTTGAGGACTTCCTCAAGGGCGAGGTGCGCTACGCTTCGGTAATGAAGCAGTACCCCGCCGAGGCCGAGCAACTGTTCGCCGCCGCCAAGGCCAACGCCCAGTGGCGCTACAACAACTACCGCCGCCTTGCCCAGCAGCAGTGGGGCGTATAATCGCCAACGTTTTTTAGTCATTACGATGACGGCCAGCTCCCTTCGCGGGACGCTGGCCGTCACTTTTTTCGCTATGTAACTCAGGTTAACCCTACTCTATGGATTCTATCAAGCTGTCGATCAGGGCTTGCATATCCTCAGGTGGGTGCGACGTGAACGTGAGCCGCTTACCCGTGATAGGATGCTGGAAGGCAATCGATGTGGCGTGAAGGGCCTGTCGGGGGCAAATGGGGTGATACAGGCCGCCATAGAGACGGTCGCTGAACAGGGGGTGACCCAAGTAACTCATATGGACTCGTATTTGGTGCATGCGCCCCGTCTCGAGCTGGCACTCTACCATGGTTGCCTCGCCATGATATCGGTCGAGCACTCGGCAATTGGTGATCGCGGGCTTGCCACGTTCGTCCCAGGGCTCGAAAACGCCCATACGGCCTGTGCGCTTGGATATTCGGCCGATGTTGGCCTCGATGCGCTCTTGATCGAAAGGGAGGTCGCCATGGACCACGGCGAGGTAGAGACGGTGAATCAGTCGATCCTCGATTTGGCGGGCGAGCAGGGCTTTGGCCTCGGGCGTGCGGGCGACGATCACCAGCCCGCTTGTGTTTTTGTCAAGGCGGTTGATCGGCCCAAGTGAATCCCCCCATCCTTGCTCGGCCAGCACGTCGACCAGCGTGCCATAGTCGTGTCCCTGACCCGGGTGGACAGGCATCCACGGGGGCTTGTTGACCACCATCAGGTGGGGATCATGATATAATATGGGGACACCTACAAATCCCTGTGTTGAAAAATTTGATTATGTGGGGAGGTGAT
>JAJBVP010000102.1 GCA_020859755.1 Bacteroidales bacterium
TTTCGCCGTTTTCTTATTTGCCGAAATCGACGATGCAAAATTACCGATTACAGCGCGGGCAAGATGCCCACACCCCGTAAGGTGGCGGATCGCCTGGCGGGAACGGGGTCGATTTCTGTCGATTTCTAGCGATTTCTGTCGACAGTCTCGGGCCGGAGAGTTAGAGATGTATAACTCTGAGGGAGAAAATTAGGTTAAAATTAGGTTAATTTAAATTTTTGTAGTATCTTCGCGGCGATTTTCAAATAGTACAAAGAGATTATACGACCTAATCATTAACTAAAACCTATTTGCATTATGAAGAAAATTTTTGCAGCAGTAATGGTAGCAATGATGTCGTTGACGGCATCGGCAGAGAATTGGTTTGTAGGTGGCGAGCTGGGCCTTTGGCGCAATGACTCCG
This sequence comes from Bacteroidales bacterium, assembly GCA_020859755.1. GTDB lineage: Bacteria > Bacteroidota > Bacteroidia > Bacteroidales > Muribaculaceae > JAJPXC01. Next base: position 404 of record JAJBVP010000102.1, read on the forward strand.
ACCACGAGACTTACTTCAAGGTAATGCCCGAGGCTGGGTACTCGTTCAACGACACGTGGACGGTAGGCGCCTCCTTAGGCTACAGCATGGACCACTTCACCGGCGTAACCGGCAACCTCTTCCAGGTAGCTCCCTACGCTCGTTACACTTACTTCAAGCTTGATCGCATCAGCCTCTTCGTCGACGGCGGCGTTGACCTCGGCATCGGCTGGACCTCCTACAAGGGTGGCGATGATTCCAAGACGGCTTGCACCTACGGCATCGGCTTCAAGCCCGGTTTCGCCGTGAACGTTACCGACAAGTTCTCCCTGGTTGCCCACTTCGGCTTCCTCGGCTATCAAGGCGCCAACGACGCAGCCAAGGACGGTGGCGCCGACACCGCTTGGGGCCTCGACTTCTCGGGCTACAACCTCACCTTCGGTTTCTACTACAACTTCTAAACCACGGAAGAATCCATATCGAGGGGCGACCGCCGTTGCGGCCGCCCCTCGCTGTATCATCTTGGGATTTCGTTATCGCGTTATTACGTTATAACGTTATTACGGGGGGGGTTAGCGGAGGAATTTGGGGGCGAGGATGAAGAGGCCGAAGGAGATGCCGAAGTTCCAGTTGCGAGCCGGGTAGCTCAGGTAGTTGCCGTAGAGGCTGAGCGAAGCGAAGGGGAAGTTGTAGACGGCAGCCATCTCGCCGAAGAATGCCGGATTGGAGAAGACGTGGCCGTAACGGGTGGTGATACCGTCGGCCAGATGCTCAATCTTTTTGTAGGGGAGGAAGCAGTGGAAATCGCCGCGGATCTGGAAGGCGCCCTTGACGAGCCAAATCGGGCACAATCCAGCCGCCACGTAGGAGTTGGCGCGGAACGCGGGGTTGAACGCGTTGTAGCTCGAGGGTGTGGGGTGGAAGGCCGGGGCGTTGACGATGGCAGCGTTGTAGTCGGGGTCGAGCGGACGGTTGGAGAACAGCGCGTTGAGGCATGTTCCCAGGACGAAATGCTTGTTCATCCCGAAGTAATTTTCGGCCGAGAACTCAGCTTGTACCCACGTCTGGTTTTCGTCCCTCGCGGGATAAGGCGACGAATGGAACGGGTTGAAATGGTAGCGGCCGGTTACGCCCTCAGCCACAAAACGATATCGCGCGCCCGAGGTGGGGTAATTGTCGTAATCGAGGGTGTTGCGGTCCCAGTCCAAGCGTATTTGGGCGAGATTGTAGACAGTGCGGTCGCGGCCCGTTTCGGAATAGTTACCGAGGTCGTTTTGGTAGAAACTGTCGTAGATATGCGCACCGCCGACGCTCAACGCGGCTTTGCCGGAGCGTCCCATCGCCCAAGCGTAGCTCAGACGGCCGAACACCTCGGTGTCGATGATAAACGTGGGCATCTTGTCCTCGTAGAACAGGGCGGCGTTGTCGTAGAATTTCTGGCGGGTGACGACGGCAGTGAGGTCGAAAGCCGAGGGGTTGCGGGTGGTCATGTACACCCGGGCACGCAGGGCCGCGGCCATGTAGCTTTGGCCGATCCAGCCGTTGAGCAGCGACTCAAATCCGTGATACGACAGCGTGGAGTAGCCACCTGAAAGGAAGATCATCGAATTGGTCGACGAGGTGATGTAGCCACCGGCGCCCACCTTGAATCCACTCTTGACGGTTGCTTTCAGTTTCAAGGTGAACAGGCCCGTGGTGTCGTCGTAAACGGCCTGGGGAACGAGGTTGCGCAATTGTCCCGGGGTGATAGCGCGATAATAGGCCAAGCGTGCCTGAGCGATGCCGAAAGTGTCCTCGCGATTCTTGAAAAAGAGCGATTTAAGAAACTCGTTTTGGGAGCGCGTGCCGCCGGTAACCTCCACCGAGTCGAAACGCACGTAGGGCGACTGGCTCTTGAACACTCGGCGGCGCAACTCGCGGTCCTCGGGTAGCACGCGGGCAGTGACGCGGGTCTCAATCGAGTCCATCATCTCCATGGCGCGGTTGTAGCCAGCCTGGTAGATGACGTCGGCCTTCTTCCAGTCGAGCAGGCCGAAACGCTCGACATCGACCTTCACTTTTATGCCCTCGTCGGCGGGAAGGGAGTAGTCGTTGTTCTGGATGATCATATCCTCGAGCTGGTCGAGCAGGTCGCCAGCCTTGGGCTTGCCGTCGGGGGCCGAGACGTCGACACCGATCATGATGGATGGGGCGAAATCCTCGCGCATCACGTCGACGGGGAAATTGTCGTAGATGCCTCCGTCGTACACCAGCACGCCGTCCATTTCGATAGGCTCGAACACTCCCGGGAACGACATCGAGGCGCGGATTGCGTCGCCCAGCGAGCCCGACGAGAGCACCATCTTGCGCTTGGTGTAGATATTGGAGGTGACGCAGCGGAAGGGCACCATCAACTTGTTGAAATCGCCGCCACATTGCGCTGTGTAGGCCGAAAAGAGGTCCATGAAGGCGAAATTCATCGGCAGCGGGGAGATGACGCTCGTGGGGAGGATGGAGTTGACCTGAGTGGAGTCGCTGTTGGTCACCGGAATGTTGAACAGCGCGGGGTTGGCTTCGGGTTTGACGAAATAGTAGACGAGTTTCTCGTTGATCTGGCCCGACGACCACTCGGCGAAGCCTTCCGACTTGATCATCTCCATCATCTCGTCGGTGGTGTAGCCCATGCAGTAGAGTCCGCCGACGATGGCACCCATCGACGTGCCTGCCACGTAGTCGATAGGAATGTTGTGCTCCTCAAGAGCCTTTATCACACCGATATGGGCGATACCCTTGGCACCGCCTCCACTAAGCACCAGCCCCACCGACTGATGCGGTTCCTCGGCCACGACGCTGTCGAGCGAAGCCGAGGGCAAAAGATTGGCCCGCGCCGATGCCGGAAGGGCAATCAGCGCGAGCACAAGCACAAACATTAATATGATCCTCTCTCTCATGTAAATGGACTGTGAAGCCATTCTAGTAGTTGAAATTCGTAATTAAAACGTTTAATGGTCGCGTATTGTTGCAACGTGCTGTGCTCCAATTTTCCGCAAAAGTAGCATTTTCTCCTCTATTTTCACTAATTTCGCGCTATGATTACGCAAGAACAGTTGAAAGAGGCTGTCGCCCGCCGCGACGCATTGAACCGCTATCTCGACATCCCCACCAAGAAAATCCAGGTGGAGGAGGAGGAACTGCGCACCCACGTTCCCGACTTCTGGGAGCATCCCAAGGAGGCGCAGGTGCAGATGAAGAAAATCAAGGACCTCCAGGGCTGGATCAACGGCTACGAGGAGGTTGACAAGGCCGTAGGCGAGCTTACCCTTGCCTGGGACTTCCTGAAGGAGGGCCTGGTCGAGGAGGAGGAGCTTGACTCCCTTTACTCGCAGGCCATCTCGCTGATCGAGGACCTGGAGCTGCGCAACATGCTGCGGCGGGAGGAGGACAAATTGGGCGTCGTGCTCAAAATCAACTCGGGAGCCGGTGGCACCGAGAGCCAGGACTGGGCGTCGATGCTTATGCGCATGTATATGCGGTGGGCCGAGAAACACGGCTACAAGCTGTCGGTTGCCAACCTTCTCGACGGAGACGAGGCGGGCATAAAGTCGTGCACGATCAACATCGAGGGCGACTTCGCCTACGGCTACCTCAAGAGCGAGAACGGCGTGCATCGACTCGTGCGCGTGTCGCCATACAACGCACAGGGGAAGCGCATGACATCGTTCGCGTCGGTGTTCGTGACGCCGCTTGTCGACGACACGATCGAGGTGAAGGTTGAACCGGCGTTGTTGTCGTGGGACACCTTCCGCTCGGGTGGCGCAGGAGGCCAGAACGTGAACAAGGTGGAGTCGGGGGTGCGCCTGCGCTATCAGTTCACCGACCCCTACACGGGCGAAAAGGAGGAGATCCTAATCGAGAACACCGAGACCCGCGACCAGCCCAAGAACAAGGAGAACGCCTTGCGCCAATTGCGTTCTATCCTCTATGACAAGGAGTTGCAGCACCGCCTAGAGGAGCAGGCCAAGGTGGAGGCCGGCAAGATGAAAATCGAATGGGGGTCGCAGATTCGCTCATACGTGTTTGACGACCGCCGCGTGAAGGACCACCGCACCGGCTACCAAACCTCCGATGTCTCGGGGGTGATGGACGGTGACCTCGACGGTTTCATCAAGGCCTACCTCATGGAATTCGCGGCCGAAAAAGAGTAAATTATGAAAGAGAAAATTAGTGTGATAAAGGTGGGGGGAGCGATCGTGGAGTCGCCGGTGGCCCTGGAAAACCTGATACGCGACTTCTCGAGCGTCGACGGCAAGAAATTGCTCGTGCACGGTGGAGGGCGATCAGCCACAGCGATGGCCTCGCGCCTGGGCATCGAAACACAGATGGTGAACGGTCGCCGCATCACCGACGAAGGCATGCTCTGCGTCGTGACGATGGTCTACGGCGGACTGGTCAACAAGGATATCGTGGCCCGCATGCAGGCCCTGGGGGTGAACGCCCTGGGTGTCACCGGTGCCGACATGAACCTCATCATGAGCCACAAACGGCCCGCGGGAGAGGTGGACTACGGTTGGGTGGGCGATGTCGACCGAGTGGACGGCAAGGCCCTGAAAGCCCTGGTCGACAGCGGTGCCGTGCCTGTCATCGCCCCTTTGACTCACGACGGCAAGGGTCACCTGCTCAACACCAACGCCGACACCATGGCCGGCGAAACCGCCAAGGGCCTCGCGCCGCTCTACGACGTGACGCTCGTCTACTGCTTCGAGAAGCCCGGCGTGCTGGCCGATCCCGATGACGACAACTCGGTGATCCCCCTCATCACCCCTGAAATTTACAAAAAGCTGAAGGCCGACGGCACCGTCTCGGGTGGCATGATTCCGAAATTGGACAACGCTTTCGCAGCGCTCCGCGCAGGCGTGTCGCGAGTAATCATCACCCACGCCACGGCCATCGCCGACCTTGACGCCGGCACCACCATCCGCCTATGATCGACGAACTGTATTACCAATCGGTCGACCTGCTCAAGCAGCTTATCGCCACTCCGCGAGTGAGCCGCGACGAAACCGCCGCGGCCGATATCGTGGAGCGGTTTTTGGCTGACAACGGCTGCGCTCCTCAGCGACTTGGCAACAACGTGATCGTGAAATCCCCCGACTGGGACCCTCACCGCCCCACGCTGTTGCTCAACTCCCATATCGACACCGTGAAACCCGTGGCCGGGTGGACCCGCGACCCGCATTCACCCGACGTTGATCCCGAGACGGAGCGGCTGTACGGCCTTGGTAGCAACGACGCCGGGGCCTCGCTGGTGTCGCTGATCGCCACCTTCATTTACATGAAGGACCGGCCGTGTGCCTACAATCTTGTCCTGGTGGCTTCGGCCGAGGAGGAGGTGAGCGGCAAAAACGGCCTCGAATCAGTCATCCCGCACCTGCCGCCGATCTCGGTGGCCATCGTGGGCGAGCCTACGGGGATGAACCCAGCCGTGGCCGAGAAGGGTCTGATGGTGCTCGACGGCGTTGTCAAGGGAGTTTCGGGCCATGCGGCGCGCAATGAGGGGGACAACGCCATCTACAAGGCCATGGGCGTGGTCGAGACCTTGCGCACGCTCAAGATGCCCAACGAGTCGGAGTATCTCGGTCCGGTGAAAATCACCGTCACAGGCTTCAACGCGGGCACGCAGCATAACGTCGTTCCCGACACTTGCACACTGATGGTGGACGTGCGCACCACCGACGCCTACTCCAACGTCGAGACGCTGGAGCTGATTCGCCAAGCCGTCCCCCAGGCCGAGTTGACCCCACGGTCGACCCGACTCAACCCGTCGCGCATCGACCCCGCGCATCCCATCGTGCAGCGAGCGATCATGCTCGGCGGCGAGCCTTACGGCTCCCCCACCCTTTCCGACCAGGCCCTTATGCCGTGGCCGTCGGTCAAAATGGGCCCCGGCGACTCGGCTCGCTCCCACACGGCCGACGAATACATCCTCCTTCCCGAAATCCGCGACGCCATCACCCGCTACACCAAAATCCTAACCTAAAGGTTTGCGTAATGAGCAATTTGTTGTATATTAGTGTTTTAAAATAAAAAACATGACACAAATCGTATTAAACATAGAGAATCCCAAAGATGTCAAGTTGATGAGACAACTCATCTCCAAGATGGAAGGAATCACTATTGCTAAGCCTCATAGGAAAAAGAAAACAGGCTTGGATGAGGCTTTGGAAGATGTGGCTGCTGGCCGCGTATATCACGCCAGTAGTGTTGAGGATCTTTTCCATCAACTCGAGAAATAATGGTTTGGGATCAAAGTGACACTACTTTAACCCTTCTACTCCTCCGTACGAGTTCCCATTCCGATATATTCTAAAAACTATTTTGTGGAGGTGATGAAGGAGTCTTTGAAGCCGAGGAAGTAAAGGACGCCGTCGAGGCCGATGGTGGAGATGGATTGCTCGGCGGTCTCCTTGACTTTGGGCTTGGCGTGGAAGGCAATGCCCAGGCCGGCGGTGGCGAGCATGGGGAGGTCGTTGGCTCCGTCACCCACGGCGATCGTTTGGGCGATATTGACGTTCTCGACCTGGGCGATGAGTTTGAGGAGCTCGGCTTTGCGCTTGCCGTCGACGATCTCGCCCACGTAGCGACCTGTCAACTTGCCGTCGACGATCTCCAATTCGTTGGCGTAAACGTAGTCGATGCCGAATTTCTGCTTCAGATAGTTGCCGAAATAGGTGAAACCACCCGAAAGAATTGCGATCTTGTATCCCGCACGCTTGAGCACCTGCATCATGCGGTCGACGCCCTCGGTGATGGGGAGATTCTCGGCGATTTCGCGCATCACGCTCTCGTCCAACCCCTTGAGCAGGGCCACGCGCTCGGTGAAGCTTTCACAGAAGTCGATCTCGCCTCGCATTGCGCGCTCGGTGATGGCACGCACCTTGTCGCCCACACCGGCGCGCTCTGCCAGCTCGTCGATCACCTCGGTCTCAATCAAGGTGGAATCCATATCGAAGCATATCAGGCGGCGGCAGCGGCGGTAAAGTGTGTCCTCCTGGAGGGATATGTCGAAATCCTCGTCATTAGCGAGCTGCATGAATCGTCGCTGCATGGCGTGGAGGTCGGCGGGATTGCCGCGCACCGAGAATTCCACGCACGACTTGGCGCGCGGCAGGTCGTTCTCGACCAACGGTTGACGGCCGGTCAATCGGGTGATGGAGTCGATATTCATCTTCTGATTGGCCACCTCCTCGGTAACCAAGGCGATGTGGCGCGCTGTGAGTCGGCGACCGAGGATGGTAATGATCCAGCGGTTTTTGCCTTGCAGCGACACCCATTCGTTGTACTCGTCCTCCTTGATGGGGGTGAATCGGATTTTCACGCCCAACTCGTAGGCCTTGAACAGGAGGTCCTTCATGATGTCGCCGGAGACGTCGCTGGTGGTCTTGAAGAGGATACCGAGCGACAGGGTGTGATGGATGTCGGCCTGGCCGATGTCGAGGATCGCGGCATCGTATTTGGCGAGGATGGCAGTAAGCGCCGAGGTGACGCCTGGGCGGTCGTAACCCGAGATGTTGATAAGGATAAGCTCGATCATAGTGGAGAGTTTTCAGTTTTCAGTTTTCAGTAGACAGGGATGGTTACCAATGTTTAAGGACGGCGTCGCGGCAGGCGACTCCGAGGGTGTTGGATTTGTCGTCCTCGTAGGTGCACCAGTACATCAGGCCTCGGAGGCCTCGGGCCGCGCTGTATGCGCCTTTGAGGTCGATGGAACGGGGGTTGTCGTATGAGCCCCACATCGTGCCGTTGAGGGTGACGTAGGGTACCTGGGCTGTTTCGTTCCAGTTGTCGATGTTGTAGCCGTCGGCCTCGGTCAAAGTGTTGAGGTTGGCCCAGGTGACGGTTCCGCCGCTGTTGAAGTCGTGGCGCACGTAGCAAGGGATGCCGAGCACCATCTTCTCCATAGGGAAGCCAGCGTCGGTGTAAGCCTTGACCGTGCGTTCGATGTCCCAATAGGATGAGGAATGCTTGATGGCGTTGTGGAATTGGGGGGCTGACGCCAAGTCGTAGGTCATGACGTTGACAAAGTCGATGTAGGGCTCGACGGCCATCAGGTCGATATACTTTTTGGTGCCGTCGGAGGCTTTTTTGACATCCATGCAATAGCCGGCGAAGGTGATCAGGTAGTCGGAGCCGAGGGTTTCGCGCAGCTGTTGGATGAGCAGGGTGTAGTTGTCGACGTCGTTATAGGGGTCGCACGCGGCGCCGCTCCACGACAGGCCGGGGAACTCCCAGTCGAGGTCTACGCCGTCGAGGTCGTTGGCCTGCAGGAATGCGAGGCAATCCTGGGCGAAGGCCTGGCGGTATTCAGCGCTGGCGGCGATGGCCGAGAAACCGCCGTCCTGGGTGTTGCCCGAGTTGACCACGGTGTGGGTGAACGAGAGCAAGATCTTCAAGTCGGGATTGGTTTGCTTTAGCTTTACGCACTTTTTGAGGTTGTAGATATTGCCCTGAACGGCAAATTTCTGATACACTCCGTCGACGACATACACCTCGGCGAACGCGTAGTTGATATGGGTGACAGCATCGGCCTTGGGTAGCGTGGGGGAGTAGTAGGTGTGGTAGGCGAGGACAATCGGCTGTTGCTCAATAGCGGGCTGGCCCGAACGCAGCCAGGCGATGTCGGCCATAGGTATTTGCTGGCCATCGGCTTCCAAATAGGCATCCTCGCCTGTGCCACCGAATGTGATCGACCCGTCGGGGACCGTCAGGCGTGTGTTGTCGTTGAGCACGATGGTGTATTGGGCCTGGGCGCTGATTGCAGCCGTGACAAGGAGGGCGAGTAACAGCTGCTTCATCGTTTCAAGAATTTAAGGGTGGTGTTGGTGGTTTTAAGCAAATAGACTCCGGCGGGGAGCGAGGCGAGGTTGATCGTCACAGGTGACGACCCGGCGGCGCGCACGCTTTGCAGCAATATGCCCTGAGTGTTGTAGAGGCAAATCTCGGCACCAGCCTTGAGCCCCGTTACAGTGATCACGTCGCCATAGGGTCCGGCCACGATCTCGCGGTCGGCCGACACCTGGCCAATGCCCGAGTCCTCGCAGTATTCAAACGACGAGCGGGTGACACCCGAGCGCACGGAGCTGTCGGCCAGCACGATGTCGTATCCGCTATCGGCGTCTTGCTGGATGATGTAGTCGATTTGGTTGACGGGAAACTTGGCACCGTCGTCGGTGACCAGGTGCCACACCATCTCTCCGGCCCGGGCCGGGAGAAGCGTGCCCACGGCAATCATCATCGCCGCCGCTATGAGTCGAATGCTTTTCATCATTATTCGTTAACGTAGGGTAGAAGCAGGTCGCGCCATTTTATGTAGCCGTTTCCCAGGACGTGGAGTCCGTCGTTGGTGTACTGGCGGTCGAGGCGACCCTCGTCGTCGACGAAGAGGGAGTAGGCGTCGATCCACGTGCAACCGTGAGCCTCAACCACTGGCTGTAGCTTGGCGTTGATTTCGGGGAAGACGGCCGTCTTTCCCGTCAAGGCCTTGTAGCGGTTGAAAGTCTCGTTGATGGGAAGCACCGACTGCACGTATACGCGCGTCGTGGGGGTTTCCTGCTGGATGTACTCGATAAGGTCGGTGAATAGCGACACGATTGAGTCGGCCGAGAGGTCGTGGCTCACGTCGTTGGCGCCGCTCAGGAGGAAAATCTTGGCGGGCTTGCCCTTGACCACGGGGTCGATGCGGTCGCGCAGGCCTTGCACGACGTCGCCGATGATGCCGCGGTTTTTCACCTTGGGGTTGTTGAACAGCTCGTGCCACTCGCAGATCTGGGTCAACGAGTTGCCCACGAACACGATATCGGTAGAGTCGACGGGCAACAGCTCGAATAGCGAAGCGCGCTGATAGTACAACTCGTTGTATTTTGGGGCCTCGGCGGCGTTGAGCATCATCGGGAGGGCCATAACAGCAGCCAATAGCAGTTTCTTAATCATGGTTGCAAATTTAGCAAATTACTTGTCGTGGTTGTAGGCGTCGACGGCTTTTTTCACCGAGCCGTGCATCAGTAGCAGGCGCTTGGCGTCGTCGTAGGGAAGACCCAGCTCCTCGACCACCATTCGGGTGCCACGGTCGACGAGCTTGGCGTTGGAGAGCTGCATGTTGACCATCTTGTTGCCTTTCACGCGGCCCATCTGGATCATCACCGAGGTGGTGATCATGTTGCAGATCATCTTCTGGCCGGTACCCGATTTCATGCGCGAGGAGCCGGTGACGTACTCGGGGCCGACGATCATCTCGATGGGTATATCGGCGGCTTCCGATACGGGAGCGTCGGGGTTGGAGGTGATGGCGGCGGTCAAGATGCCGTGCTCGCGGCATGTCTTGAGGGCGCCGATCACGTAGGGGGTAGTACCGGAGGCGGCGATGCCGATAACGGTGTCCTTGTCGTTGATGTTGTACTTCTGGAGGTCCTTCCAGCCCTGCTCGGTGTCGTCCTCGGCCTTCTCCACTGGGTTGCGCAGCGCGGTGTCGCCGCCGGCGATTAGGCCTATTACCCAGGAGGGGTCCATGCCGAACGTGGGAGGAATCTCGGAGGCGTCGAGCACTCCGAGGCGCCCCGAGGTACCGGCGCCCATGTAGAAGATGCGGCCACCGCGGCGCATGCGGGGCACGATCTGGGTTACGAGTTTTTCGATTTGCGGCAGGGCTTTCTCCACTGCCAGGGCCACTTTTTTGTCCTCAGTGTTGATGTCGCGCAGGAGCTCACCCACCGACTTTTTCTCCAAGTCGTTGTATAGGGAGGGTTGCTCGCTGATTTTCACGAATGCCATAGTTGTCGGTGTTTTATGTTGGGTCTTCAGTTTTCAGTTTTTCAGTCTTCAGTTTTCAGTCTTCATTAATTGGAGTGATATTTCACCAGGCCCTCCATGGGGGACTGGATGATGGTGCCGATGGTGCAGTCGACAGCGTCGGCGGCCTCTTTCAGCACGTCCTTATAGTAGAAGGCGATTGAGCCCACGAAGTTGATGGGGTAGGTTTTGTAATCGGGGTAGTTGGCGATGTTGCGGATGAAGAAGCTCTTGAACTCGTTGAGCACCAAGCGGTGGATAGCCGGCTCCTCGATGTTCTCGAGCAAGAAGCGGGTGAGCGAGGCCAGGAAGCGGTTGGGCTGGGGCTCCTTGTACACCCGGCGGATGATCGTCAAGCGGTCAAGCTCGTACTGCTTGAGGAACTTCTCACACAACTCCTTGGGCAACTGGCACTTGAGCACGTCGCCCACGAGGTGCTTGCCGAGCACGGCGCCGCTACCCTCGTCGCCCAGGATGTAGCCCAGGGGCGACACGTTGTCGACGATCTCGTTACCGTCGTAGAAGCACGAGTTGCTGCCCGTGCCGAGGATGCACGCGATGCCGGCCTTGTGGCCGCACAGGGCGCGGGAAGCGGCCAAGAGGTCGGTGTGCACCTCAATGATCTTGGCCTTGATGCTCTTGGCGATGGCCTGACGCACGTTCTCACACACATCGGCATCCACACATCCTGCTCCATAGTAATACACTTCATCGATGGCCAGGTCGGCGACCTTGGGGGCCAGCTCGTCGGCGATGCGCAGCTCCATCTCCTCTTGAGTGAGCAACAGCGCGTTCATGCCGCACGTAAAAATCTGACGGACTACTTTACCGTCCTCAATCACACACCAATCAATCTTGGTGCTTCCACAATCAGCAATTAGTATCATATCTTTTTCAGTACATGACAAAATTTGAATTCTTAAATTTAAATATCTGATTTACAGATA
>JAJBVP010000121.1 GCA_020859755.1 Bacteroidales bacterium
GCGTGGCGGCCGCAGCCGCTTAACCATATGTCAAATTTTTAACGAACTATTGAGAATATAGAGGGGACTTTTTTCGGAAATTGTGGTCGATTTTCCCCGAAGATGAGCGATGTTTAACTTAAAAATTTTAATTTTGCAATGACAAAAACCTATAAAGAGGCTTAATTGTTATAAAGCCAGTTTTGGTAAGAGAAATTTTGTTGCAACAAATAAATACCTTAAAAAAGAAATGTCCAAAGTAGTAATCATCGGAGCGGGTGGCGTAGGCACCGTTGTGGCCCACAAATGCGCTCAAAATCACGAAGTGTTCACCGACATCGTCCTCGCGTCGCGCACCAAGAGCAAATGCGACGCCGTGGCCGAGGAGATACGTCGTAAATACCCCAAGGCCAAGATTTCCACCGACCACGTCGACGCCGACTCGGTTGACGAGTTGTGCGAATTGCTGCGTCGTCACCAGCCCAAAATGGTGATCAACGTGGCCCTTCCATATCAGGATCTCACCATCATGGAGGCTTGCCTGCAATGCGGCGTAAACTACTTGGATACAGCCAACTACGAGCCCAAGGACGAGGCTCACTTCGAATACTCCTGGCAGTGGGCCTACCGCGACCGCTTCGAGAAGGCCGGCCTGACCGCCATCCTCGGTTGCGGATTCGACCCGGGTGTGTCCGGCGTGTTCACCGCCTATGCCGCCAAGCACTACTTCAGCGACATGGAGTACCTCGATATCGTCGACTGCAACGCAGGCGACCACGGAAAGGCGTTCGCCACCAATTTCAACCCCGAGATCAACATCCGCGAGATCACCCAGAACGGCCGCTACTATCAGGACGGCAAGTGGGTCACTACCGGCCCGCTGGAGATCCACCAACCGTTGACCTATCCACGTATTGGCCCCCGCGAGAGCTATCTCCTTTACCACGAGGAGCTTGAAAGCCTGGTGCAAAACTTCCCCACGATCAAGCGCGCCCGCTTCTGGATGACGTTCGGCCAGGAATACCTCACCCACTTGCGGGTGATCCAAAATATAGGCATGGCCCGCATCGACGAGGTCGACTATAACGGCACCAAGATCGTGCCCCTGCAGTTCCTCAAGGCCGTCCTCCCCAATCCTCAGGACCTGGGTGAAAACTACCACGGCGAGACCTCCATCGGTTGCCGCATCTCGGGCAAGGACAAGGAGGGCAAGCCGTTGACCTACTACATCTTCAACAACTGCTCCCACGAGGCCGCTTACAAGGAGACCGGCATGCAGGCCGTAAGCTATACCACAGGCGTTCCCGCCATGACAGGTGCCATGATGTTCCTCACCGGCAAGTGGGTGAAGCCCGGCGTCCACAACGTCGAGGAATTCGACCCCGATCCGTTCCTGAAGGTTGTGGCCGAGCAAGGTCTCCCCTGGGAAGAAATCATCAACCAGGATCTGGAGCTTTAAGCCCCCTCTTTCATCCTTTCCTCCTTTCCTCCTTTAAAGGATGAAAGGAGGAAAGGATGAAAGGAGGATCCCAAAGGCGGGGTGCGTGCCCCGCGGGTCACCGCGGGTTTGCTGCGGGTCGTCGCAGGGTACTTTAAACATTTCCCGCCCTTGCGGGTTAATAATGTACAACCGTTTATTTATGAGACAAGATATGCGTTCACGCCCTACTAAAACCCTCCTTGTGGCTTGTTCCCTGGCGATCTCAGTGGCCGCCGGGGCTCAAACCTACTCGCTTGAGCAATGCCGCCAGATGGCCATTGCCAACAACAAGGAGATGCGCATCCACAACGCCAAGGTCGAGCAAGCGGGATACCAGAAAAAAGAGGCTTTCGCGGCCTATCTCCCATCGATCGACTTTGCCGGAGGCTACCTCTACAACCAAAAGGAGATATCGGTGTTCGGCTCCGACCAGTACCTCCCGGTCAAGAACTTCAACGCCAAGACCGGCTCCTACGACTTCGGCATCGTCACCAATCCCGAGACGGGTCTTCCGTTGAAAACCGCCTCGGGAGAGTACGTCTTCGAGCAGGTGGCCTACCTGCCCAAGGAGTCGTTGACCTACGATATCCACAACGTGTTCTTCGGAGCCATTACCCTTACCCAGCCTATCTACATGGGTGGTAAAATCGTAGCCATGAACAAGTTGACTGGCTACGCTGAGGACTTGGCCAAGCAACTGCGCGACGCCGAGGCCGAAAACATCATCTACGCCGTCGACGCCGCCTATTGGCAGGTGGTTTCACTCCACGCCAAGAAGCTCCTGGCCGAAAGCTACGTGGCGCTTCTCGACACGCTCGACCGTAACGTAGGGCTTATGGTCGAGCAGGGCGTGGCAACGGGCAGCGACAAGCTTTCGGTGGACGTGAAGCTCAATCAGGCTAACGTCGACCTGGTGAAAGTGGACAACGGATTGGTGCTCTCGCGCATGGCCCTGTGCCAACTTTGCGGGCTCCCCGTCAACACCCCCATCGAGGTGGAGGACGAGAGCGTCAACCATCCATCCCCCACCCTCCAGCAATACAGTATCAACATGACCGACGTCTACGACCGCCGACACGACGTGAAGGCCCTCGAATTGGGCGTCAAGATATACGACCAGAAAGCCCGCGTGGCCGAGAGCGACATGTTACCCAAGCTTGCATTGGTGGGCATGTACTCGTTCTCCAACCCCAACATGTTCAACGGCTTCGAGAAGAAATTCTCGGGCGCGTTCTCCGTCGGGGCGATGCTTACCGTGCCCATCTGGCATTGGGGTGGCAACTACAACAAGTACCGTGCCGCCCGCGTCGACCAGAAAGTGCAGGAACTGGAGCTTGAGGACGCCAAGGAGAAGATCGACCTTCAGGTCAACCAAGCAGCCTTCCGCGCCCAAGAGGCCGTCAAGACCTACGACATGACCGTCACCAACCTCACCAAGGCCAACGAGAACTTGCGCCAAGCCACCCTGGCCTTCCGCGAGGGCGTGATGACCACCGACAACGTCATGGAGGCCCAAACCGCTTGGCTCAAAGCCAATTCCGAGAAGATTGACGCCGAAATCGACGTTCACCTCTGCGACACCTACCTCAGCAAAGTCCTCGGCCTCCTGGATTACTAAAGGAGCTTGTGCTAGATAGAAGTGCTTAGCGGTTACAAGAAATTTATCCATCCTTCTAATCAGTCTGTTAGCTTCTATCCACAGCGCCTCCCCGCCAATTACAAGTAGCCTTCTACTATCTACTAAAAACTTCTAATCACTATCAACTATATAGAAATGGCTGATCCTATAGTTACCCCAAAAGAAGAAAAACAGGCCAAGAAACGCCTCTTGGTCATGACCACAATCGTGGTGTTTCTGCTCGTGGCTCTCGCCTTAATCGGCTTCCTGTTCCTGTCGCCTCCGCCAGAGGTGATTGAGGGCCAGGCCGAGGCTACGTCGGTGCGCGTATCGGGCAAGTTGCCCGGCCGCGTGGTCGAGTTTTACGTTGCCGAGGGCGACACCGTGCAGAAGGGCGACACGCTCGTCCACATCCATTCATCGCTCGTCGAGGCAAAGCTGATGCAGGCCGAGGCCATGGAGCACGCCGCGACGGCCGCCAACGAGAAGGTTGACGCCGGCACGCGCTCCCAGATCATCCAATCGGCCTACGACATGTGGCAGCAAGCCATCGCAGCCAAAAACATCACCAAGAAGACCTACGACCGCATGGAAAACCTCTACAACGAGAACGTCATCTCGGAGCAGAAGCGCGACGAGGCCAAGGCCGCCTACGAGGCCGCTGAAGCCGCCGAGCGCGCCGCCGCCAGCCAGTACTCGCTGGCCAAGGAGGGGGCCCAGCGCGAGGACAAGGAGGCCGCTGCCGCCATGGTCAACGTCGCCAAGGGTGGCGTGCAGGAAGTGGAGGCTATCCTCGAGGACCAATACCTCATTGCTCCCTGCGACGGCCAGGTTGACGTGATCTACCCCCACGTGGGCGAGCTCGTTTCGCTCGGCACACCAATCATGGACGTGCTGCGCAAGGACGATCGCTGGATCACATTTAACGTGCGTGAAACCTACCTCAACGACCTGCCCCTGGGCGCCGAGATCGACCTGATGATCCCGGCCCTGGACAAGAAAGAGATAAAGGCCAAGGTCTACTACGTGCGCGATATGGGCTCCTACGCCACCTGGCGCGCCACCAAGGCCACTGGCGACTGGGACACCAAGACCTTCCAGATCAAGGCCCGCCCAACCAAGGACATCCCCGAGCTTCGCCCCGGCATGACCGTAATCTACCGCGATCACCACAAGTAAAAAAACTCTATCTCTTTTAATCCTTTCCTCCTTTAATCCTTTAAGGAAGAAAGGAGGAAAGGAAGAAAGGAATAAAGAAAGATGAAAGCTTTCCTTCCACTTTGGAACGTGATGCGACGCGAGGTGCAGCGCATGTGCAACCGGCAGATCTACTTCTGGACGATGATCGTTATCCCCGTAGTAAGTTGCATATACTTCATGTCGCTGCTCAACGAGGGTCTGCCCCTGAAGGCCCCCTCGGCCATCGTCGACTGCGACCACTCGTCGATGTCGCGACAGCTCTACCGCTCGCTCGACGCCATGGAGCTGGTCGACATCCAATACAAGCTTGAAAGTTTTCACGACGCCCTGGAAATGGTCAACTCGGGGAAGATCATGGGATTTTTCTACATCCCCCAGAATTTCCAGCGCGACGCGGTAGGCGGTCGCACCCCCACGCTCACCTACTACACCAACATGACCTACTTCGTGCCCGGCACACTCTCCTATAAGGCCTTCAAAACCATGGCCGTCACCACCTCGGGTGGAATCGTCCAAACCAAACTCGTGTCGCTGGGTGCCACCACCGGTATGGCCGGCACAATCCTTCAGCCAATGATTGTGCAGGACCATGAGATGGGCAACCCCTGGATGAACTACTCCATCTACCTGAGCAACTCGTTCTGCCCGGGACTGATTGAGCTGATGGTGCTGCTGGTAACGGCCTTCTCCATCGGCCAGGAGATCAAGCGCGGCACCTCGGTCGACTGGCTCCAGACGGCCGACGGGTCGATGTTCACAGCCATCATGGGCAAACTGATACCCCAATTCGTGGTGTTCGCGGCCGACGGCGTGTTTGTGCTGATGCTTCTGTACAAGTGGCTGGCGTTCCCGCTAAACGGCTCCACGTGGGCCATGATCGGCGCAATGCTGCTGATGATTATCGCTTGCCAGTGGCTCGCCGTGTGGGTGACGTCGACGATAGTCAACCTGCGCCTGTCGCTGGCCTCGATGGCGCTGATGGGCATCCTCGCGTTCTCGGTCGCCGCGTTCTCGTTCCCCGTGGAGAGCATGTACGGCGGCTGCGCGATCTTCAGCTATATCCTGCCCGTGCGCTACTTCTTCCTGATTTACAGCGACATCGCCCTCAACGGCTTGCCCATCTACTACTCGCGCGTCTACTTCGCGGCGCTGTTGGCGTTCCCCTTGGTGGGCTCCACCATGCTGTGGCACCTGAAGAAGGCTTGTCTCAAACCCGTTTACGTTCCTTGACATGAAGCGGTTATTCAGAATATTAGGCAATTGGTTCAAGAACGTGGCCCAGTCGTTCGCCCACGAGTTCACGCTCGTGTTCCGCGACGGCGGCGTGCTGCTGTTCTTCTTCTTCCTGCCGCTGGCCTACCCCATAATCTACACGTTGATTTACAACCCCGAGCTGTGTCGCGACATCGCGGTGGTAGTTGTCGACGACTGCCGCACGGCGCAAACTCGCGAACTCGTGCGCATGGCCGACGCCACCCAGGCCATAAAGGTGATTGGCTATGCCGCCAACATGGACGAGGCTAAGCGAGCCATGCACGAGAAAGAGGCGTTCGGCTTGCTGTATATCCCTCGCGACTACTCGGAGCGCATCGGCCGCGGCGAGCAGGGCGTTGTAGCTTTCTACTCCGACATGACGTTGCTGCTGCGCTATCGCTCGTTCGTATCGGCCTTGACCGACCTGCAATTGGCCTCGGGATCCCAGATACGCACCGAGACCCTCGACGCCATGGGCGCGTCGTCGCTCGGCGGCACGTCGCTGCCTGTCAACCAGGAGGCCTACTTCCTGGGCGATTCCACCCAGGGCTTCGCCTCGTTCATCATGCCCGGCATCGTGATCCTGATCCTCCAGCAGTCGCTTATCCTGGGCATCACGATGCTCGCCGGGGGCGCCGCTGAGCGCCGGCGCCGCTTCGGAGGCACAGACCCCTGGGCCATCGATGTGCCGCAAGGCGCGGGGATGATCGGCCGCATGCTGTGCTACCTGGTCATCTACATCCCGCTGACGATCTACATCCTTCACTATGTGATGATTATGTTCTCGCTGCCGCACATCGGTTCGCCGCTGGATTACCTGTTGTTCGTGGTGCCGTTGCTCGTTGGCTCGGTGTTCCTGGGGATGACCCTGCAGGTGTTCGTCACCGAGCGCGAATCGTCGATGCTGATTGTGGTGTTCACATCGGTTATCTTCCTGTTCATCAGTGGCCTGACGTGGCCCCGCTATGCCATGAGTTGGCTTTGGAAGGCCGTGGGCAACCTTATTCCCGCCACGTGGGGCATCGAGGGTTTCATCCAGATCAACTCCAACGGCGGCACGCTCACCGACAACCCCCACCCCTACATCATGCTGTGGATCGTCGCCCTATGCTACTTCTTCGTGGCCTACTTGGCCCTGCGCTACGCCCAAAAGTACGAGCGCCGCAAGTACGCCCCCAACCCCGATCAGCCCTACGACGCATAAGCATAAATAAGCAGCCCCGCGGAATCCGCGGGGCTGCTTATTTATGCTTATGCGTAGGCTTTTTCGTGGATACCGGCGACGGCGCGTCCCGAGGGGTCGTTGAGCTTCTGGAACGACGCGTCCCAAGCCAACGCTTCGGCGGTCGAGCAAGCCACCGACGGCACCGACGGCACGCATGCGGCAGCCGTGGCCGAGGGGAAATGCTCCTCAAATATCATGCGATAGTAGTACTCCTCCTTGTTCATCGGAGTGTTCACCGGGAAGCGGCGATGGGCGTTGCGCATCATCTCGTCGGTCACCTGTGAGGCCGTGATCTCCTTGAGCGAGTCGATCCACGAGTATCCCACGCCATCGCTGAACTGCTCCTTCTGTCGCCAACAAATCTCCTTGGGCAGCAGGTCCTCAAACGCCTTGCGCAGCACCCACTTCTCCATCTTGCCGTCACGGGCCATCTTGTCGGCCGGATTCAAGCGCATTGCCACGTCGAGAAACTCCTTGTCGAGGAATGGCACGCGCCCCTCCACGCCCCAGGCCGACAGCGCTTTGTTGGCGCGCAAGCAGTCGTAGAGGTGTAGTTTGGAGAGTTTGCGCACGGTTTCCTCGTGGAACGCCTGTGCCGACGGCGCCTTGTGGAAGTAAAGGTAGCCGCCGAAGATCTCGTCGGCGCCCTCGCCCGAGAGCACCATCTTGATACCCATCGACTTGATCACGCGGGCCAGCAGGTACATGGGCGTGGAGGCGCGCACGGTGGTCACATCGTAGGTCTCCAGGTAATATATCACGTCGCGGATAGCGTCCAAGCCCTCCTGCACGGTGTAGTTGATCTCGTGATGCACCGTGCCGATATGCTCGGCCACCTTCCGGGCCGCCACCAGGTCGGGAGCGCCCTTCAATCCCACGGCGAACGAGTGCAGTCGAGGCCACCAAGCGGCTTCCTTGCCCGATTCCTCGATACGCATCGGCGCGTATTTGGCGGCCACAGCCGAGATGATCGACGAGTCGAGGCCGCCCGACAGCAACACCCCGTAAGGCACGTCGCTCATCAACTGGCGACGCACAGCCGCCTCCAAAGCCTCCCGCAACTCAGGTATCGACGTCGGGTTGTCCTTGACCGTGTCGTAGCTCTCCCAGTCGCGGTGATACCAGCGGGTAATCTCGCCCGTGGCGCTGTCATATACGTGCCCGGGAAGGAACGGCTCGATCACGTCGCACACACCCTCAAGGGCTTTCAACTCGCTGGCGAAATAGCGATGCCCCTCTCGGTCGGTACCCATATACAGCGGAATCACGCCGATGGGGTCGCGGGCCACGATATAGCGATCGGCCTCCGAGTCGTAGAGCGCGAAGGCGAAGATACCGTTCAAGTCTTCCAAGAAATCCACCCCCTTGTCGCGGTAAAGCGCAAGAATCACCTCGCAGTCGCTGCCGGTGAGGAACTGGTATTTCCCCTCGTAGCGCTTGCGTATATCGCGGTGGTTGTAAATCTCTCCATTCACAGCCAGTATCACTTTACCATCGGCGGTTTTCAACGGTTGGCCTCCCGACTCGGGATCGACAATCGACAAGCGCTCATGGGCGAGGATCGCGTCGGGGCCACACCATATCCCCGACCAGTCGGGACCGCGGTGACGAATTTTCTTGGACATCTTAAGCACCTCGGGACGTAGACGTTGGACGTCACCCTGGGCTTCAAACATTGCGACTATGCCACACATTTTTCTAATATTTTTAGGTTTTTATTTACAATTTGCTCGCAAAATTACAAATTTACTCACAATTTGCAAAATAATAGATAATATAATTGAAACCCACGTATGTTAAATTTTTTTTGTATCTTCGCGGTATAGCAATTACCAATTACATCTCCTTAAATTTTCTAAAGATGGAATTTATTCAAGTCAACAATCAGCATGTCCTCGGCGCAGTCACCGCTGCCGACGTTAACGCGTTGATGCCCAAAGCCAACGCCGCCCTCGAAACTCTCAAAAAAGCCGACGGCGCCGGCAACGACTTCCTGGGCTGGCTCGACCTACCCACCCGCACCGACAAGGCCCTGCTCGACGAGATCCACGCCGCTGCCCAGAGCCTGCGCAAATCCTGTGAAGTGGTCGTCACTATCGGCATCGGCGGTTCCTACCTCGGCGCCAAGGCCGTGATCGAGGCCCTCAGCGACTCCTTCGCTCCCTATCGCCACCGCGCCGACAACCCCGAAGTGCTCTTCGCCGGCCAGAACATCGGCGAGGACTACCTCTTCGAGCTCCAGGACTACTTGAAGGGAAAACAGTTTGGCATTATCGTAATATCCAAATCGGGCACTACCACCGAGCCCGCAATCGCTTTCCGTCTGCTCAAGGACCAGCTCGAAAAGGCCATCGGCAAGGGTGAGGCCGCAAAACGCATCATCGCCGTCACCGACGCCAAGCGAGGAGCCCTGCGACAGCTCGCCACCGAGGAAGGCTACAAGACATTCGTCATCGAGGACAGCGTGGGCGGCCGATTCTCGGTGCTCACGCCCGTGGGCCTGCTCCCAATCGCCGTGGCCGGTTACGACATTTACACCCTCATCGAGGGCGCGCAAGCCATGCAGAAGGCCCTCACAGCACCCTCCGACAACAACATCGCCGAGATCTACGCCGCTACACGCAACGCCCTCTACAACGCCGGCAAGAAGACCGAGATTCTCGTCAACTACAATCCCAAGCTCCACTACTTCGGCGAGTGGTGGAAACAACTCTACGGCGAGAGCGAGGGCAAGGACCACAAGGGTATCTTCCCCGCAGCAGTCGACAACTCCACCGATCTCCACTCCATGGGACAGTGGATCCAGGAGGGCGAGCGCACCATCTTCGAGACCGTCCTCTCGGTTGAAAAGCAGCAGCACAAGGTGGTAATCCCCTCCGACGCCGCCAACCTCGACGGCCTCAACTACATCGCAGGCAAGCGCGTCGACGAGGTGAACAAGATGGCCGAGCTCGGCACCCGCATCGCCCACGTTGACGGCCAGGTGCCCAACATCCACGTCACCATCCCCGAGCTCCGCGAGGAGTACCTGGGTCAATTGATCTACTTCTTCGAGATCGCCTGCGGCATCTCCGGCTACATCCTGGGTGTCAACCCGTTCAACCAGCCCGGTGTTGAGGCCTACAAGAAGAACATGTTCGCCCTGCTCGCCAAGCCCGGCTACGAGTCAGAAACCGAGGCCATCCGCAAGCGCCTGTAACCCACACATACGTCCGCGACAGCCTGGGCGCCCCGGCGTTCGACGGCCCATCTCCCGGCTGCCCAATCGGGGATGGCCGCTGCCCTCAGCGGCCCCCAAATGACCCCATAACAAGGGTCGTGATAACGTTATCACGTGATAACGTTATCACGACCCTTAATTCTTCCAGCTGGCTAAAGCAGGTCGATGCCAGCCTCGGCGCACGCCTTGATCTGCTCCGGGGGCCATATCGACGCCTGCACCTCTCCGATATGCGCTTTCTGCAACAGGAACATGCACAAGCGGCTCTGTCCGATACCACCGCCGATCGAGTAGGGAAGCTCGCCATTGAGCAGCATCGAGTGGAATTTCAGCTTCGAGCGTTCGGGGCAGCCACGCATCTCCAATTGCTTGCGCAGCGACTCGGGAGCGACACGTATACCCATCGAGGAGATCTCGAACGGCGCGTCAAGCACTGGGTTCCACAGGATGATGTCGCCGTTTAATCCCGTGTATCCCTCCTCGTTTTCCGAGATCCAGTCGTCATAATCGGGCGCGCGACCGTCGTGCGGCTCGCCGTTGCTCAGCGGCGCTCCTATTCCCATCACAAATATCGCCCCATATTTCTGGGCCGCCTTGGTCTCGCGCTCGCGGGGTGTCAAGTCGGGATATTCGTCGAGCAACTGCTGGGAGTGGACAAACGTTATCTCTTCGGGAAGCGACGGAGTGATATGGGGGAAAAGCTTGTAGATCATGTGCTCTGTCTCGCGCAGGGCCTGATAGATCTTCTTGACCGTCGACTTCAGGTACTCCAGATTGCGGTCCTCCTCGCGGATAGTCTGCTCCCAGTCCCACTGATCTACGTACAGCGAGTGGAGGTTGTCCAATTCCTCGGAAGTGCGTATAGCGTTCATGTCGGTGTAGAGACCGAATCCCGGGGCGATGTCGTAGGCGCCAAGCTTGGCGCGCTTCCACTTGGCGAGCGAGTGGACCACCTCGGCGGGCGCGTTGTCCATGTCGGCGATGTTAAACTTCACGGGCGGCTCCACGCCGTTGAGGTCGTCATTGAGGCCCGTGCCCGACAGCACGAACAACGGAGCCGTCACGCGGCGCAAGTTCAACGCCGTGGCGAGCTTCTCCTGGAACGCTTCTTTGATTGTCTTAATGGCCACCTCGGTGGTCTCGGGTAAGAGTTTCTGCTTATACTTCTTGGGAATGATTAATGCCATATTGGAATACCATTAAGTAGGATTTCGCCGCAAATTTACGACATTTTTCTCATTTTCCAATGATTTTTGCAACATTTTGTCAAATATAACGCATTTTACTCTTCTTTTCCCCAATCTTTTGGTTTCCTCACGTTTTTTATTCCGAAATTCACATATTTGAGATATTTATTGTATATTTGCGGTGTATAACCCCTAACGACGCCTCTTCATGTGCACCGAGAGATACATCCACCCGTTTACCGACTTCGGTTTTAAGCGCCTTTTCGGCAACGAGCACCACAAGGAGTTCATGATCGATTTCCTCAACTCCCTTCTTGAGGACGAGGAGCCGATCAAGGATATCACGTACATGAACACCGAGCGGCTGAGCCGGGTCACCGGCGAGCGAAACGCCATCTTCGACATCTACTGCACCACCGACGCGGGCACCCACTTTATCGTGGAGATGCAAAACGCCTATCAGCCTTATTATGCCGACCGAAGCATTTTCTACTCCACCTTCCCTATGCACGAGATCGCCCAGAAAGGCGATTGGGATTTCCGGTTACCCAAGATCTACACCGTGTCGTTCCTCAACTTCAACATGCCTGAATTCGAGGGCAACCCCGAGGCCAAGCATGTGGTGAAACTCACCGATACCACCACCGGAAAGGTTTTCTCCAATAAGGTCACTTACATCTTCCTCGAAATGAAGAAGTTCACCAAGGAGATCGAGGAACTGGAGACCAACGTCGACAAGTGGCTTTATGTGATTAAAAACATGAACCAATTGGACGAATTCCCTGCCCGGTTGAAAAGCGCGCTGCTGGAGCGTTTCTTCCAGGCGGCCGAGGTATTCGCGTTCTCCAAAGCCGAACGCTATGCCTACGAGGGAAGCCTCAAGAACATGCGCGATTACAACAACACCATGC
This sequence comes from Bacteroidales bacterium, assembly GCA_020859755.1. Taxonomy (GTDB): domain Bacteria; phylum Bacteroidota; class Bacteroidia; order Bacteroidales; family Muribaculaceae; genus JAJPXC01. The sequence goes on from JAJBVP010000121.1 coordinate 12,075, forward strand.
GTGCCGGCATCGACAAGGGCTACAAGGAAGGCCACGCCGAGGGGCGGGCCGAGGGGCGGGCCGAAGGG
>JAJBVP010000202.1 GCA_020859755.1 Bacteroidales bacterium
CAACTAACAACTAACAACTAACAACTAACAACTAACAACTAACAACTAACAACTATAACATTGATAGCATTCTTAGCTGCTCGATGACGTCGCCACGCGACATCTCGCGCACGCGTCGGATCGTCGTTGCAAAATCTTTAGCCACTGCTTGCACCCCGGAGTGGATGAACATGCGGTGCATCTCGTTGTAGCTTTTGGAGAACAACTGCTGTATCTCGTCATCGTCGAGCGAGCAAGAGTCGTGTCCCTCCTGTGCCACGCAATCGTAAATTCCTTGGCGGACGTTGTCGGCCACGGCGCAATGCTTGCCCACATAGGAACGGCACATCACGTTGCCGATAATCATGCCAGTGGAAAGTTGGAAATGCTTCAGAATCTCGTACCACGCAATGCGTGCCGAGAGCCTGGGATTACCCGAAAAATAGAAATCGGGGGTGAATCTTACGGACTCACCGGGAGCGGCGTCCAACGACATGCTCTCCAACAGGCGCTCGCCGTCCATGGCCACCATTGCGATGGCCATGCCGGCGAGTCCGTAGGCTTTGTCAATGTCGTCGGAATATTTTAGCTGTGGCTGCATGATTAGTTGACTACCAAGATTTTGGTTACAGCACCCTGGGTGGAGACACCTTCACCCGATACCGACGCGAAGACGTAGTAAACGCCGGTGCGCACACGCTGTCCGGAGGCGTTGCAACCGTCCCATGCCACCATACCGCCGGTACTGGTAGTGTCGAGGAATACATTTCCGGCGGCGTCGGCGATCTTCACGCGCGAGCCATCCATCAGGCCCTTGATCACAATCCAGCCGGTATAGCCAGGCCGCACGGGGTTGGGATATGCGTAGACGTCGTTGAAATTATCGGCCGCGGGGGAGGCGTCGGAGCTGTATTGAGCCAACCCATACTTGGTGGAGATCCACACCGAGTTGTCGTAAGGCGAGCATACCACCGAGTAAATGAGGTTGCCGGGAAGGTCGGAATTGTCGGTGGTAAAGTTCTCCATCACCTCGTCGCCGGTAGGGCTTACCAGGTAGAGTCCCGAGTTCTCAGTTCCCACCCACTTGCGGTTGGCACCGTCGACAGCGATGGTGGTAACAGGCTGGTTGTCGCAGAGGTAATCGGCGTAACCCGAGCCGTCGTTGCGGGGCACCTTGATGCGCGTGAACGAGGCGTTGGGGTTAAGGGCGTCGGAGGGGTTGGAGATCTCAAATACACCGCTGTAGGTGCCGATCCAAATCTTTCCGTCGTTGTCCTCGGCTGTGCAATAGATGTAATTGTTGATAAACGTCTTGCCATCCTGGTCAAGGAAATTGCTCCACACGTAGTACTCGTCGTCGGAGGTGTCGGTGGTGCCCTTGTGGTCATAAGCCAGGACGTGGCCGTTATAGGAGCTGTCGGTGATAAAGATGAAGTTGGAGTGCTTGCACATAAGCATGCTACCGTCGTTGTCGACGTTAAGATCGGGGATGTTGATGGTTACCCAATCGGCGGCGGTTACCGACGAGAGTTTGCGCTTCTCGGCGGGAAGCATATGAAGGTTGTTGGTGCCGCTCGAAGCGAAGCTCACCCACATATTGTTGTTCTTGTCGAATCGGATGTTGTAGGCGGGTACACCCCAGTTGCTCACCACCTTGAAGTTGGAGTTGTCGACACTATAGTTGATGAGCGACTCCCACTCGCCATTGGCGTTCTTGGTGATTTTGTAGATACCGTCCCAACGGCTACCCACATAGTAAACGTCGGGGTCCTCAGGATCCTCTACCATATCGGTAACATCCCAGATATCAGTGGAATAACCACAGGATTGCTGTGGATCCCAGTGGCTGTGGGTGTGAGGCTGTGTAAGGTAGCAGTTGAGGTCCTCGATGGTACCGTCTTCGTGGATGCGCGACAAAGCCTGGTAGTTCCAGAAGGTGGAGTTCCACCACGAGGATGCGCCAAGGCCAGGCACGTAAAGAGCGTTGGAGTTGCCGAAGTTCAACTTGGTGGATTTGGTACTTTTCAAATGATTGGTCAATTCCTTGTCACGCTTCAAGACGGGGCTGTCACCCGACAAATCATACTCTTGGATACCATCACGGCCAGCATTCCACACGCTCGACATGCCGTAAAAACTAAATCCCACGGTAGTGTCACTGCTGAAAGCATCGGGAAGCGTTTTCTCGGTTACCGTGCTGCCATCGCTACTAATCTCAAATGCCCTAACACCATTAGAGACTTGGCGCACCCAATAACCTCCATTTTTCAAGGGCTCTATGTAATCGCAACTTACTGCACCAATTACCCATTTATAAGTGTAGGTATTGTTGACGAAATCAATATCCATCAACATCACAGTATAATTTTTACCAGTGGAATCATAAGAGCAGCGACATAGCATCTTATTATTATCCACGCCAATTAAGTTGTTGCCGTAGAAACTTCTAAGGGTGGTAAAACTATCCCATGAGTTAAATTTCCCCTTTTTGGACATATAACGCAGAGAATTCTTGGACACAGCCACAATATAATCCCCCACCGAAGCAATAGCATCAACATTTTGGCTATAGTTGCCGGATTGCACTACAAAGTGGTTTTGGTCGTCAATCTCCACGATACCGAAAGTGGTAGCCACGTAGATGCGATTGTCGGCGAAAGCCACGTCGTTGATGCCCTTGGTGATGGTCATCACGGCATTGCTGATATCGGGAATGTTGTATACTCTACCATCATCATAAAGAAGGTCGATATTGCCGTTATCGTAAGATATGAAAAGATATTTGTTTTTTTGGTTGTACCAAATACCGCTAATTATATTGTCATTTAGCAAGTTACTTTTAGTGTAGGAATATACCTCTTCAGTTTCCTTGTCATAAGAGAAAAGAGTGTAGGATTTTTCCGACACAATGTACACTTTATCAGGTGTATCTAAAGCCTGATATCCTACAAAAGTGTTGGCAGCCAAAGCACCGTCATTGTAACGAGGCGGCGTATCATAGGACTGGTAGATTTTCCACGAGCCCGTAGCTACCTGGGCCGATGCCAGCGTAGGCACGACCGCACATAATAAGAGGAGGATTTTCTTTATCATAGAGATTGAGTATATGCTGTATATATTCTTATTTCAAAATCGCTTTTAACTTGGCCATCGCACGGCCGCGATGGCTTATCGAGTTCTTTTCCTCGGCACTCATTTGGGCAAAAGTAACCGCATAGCCAATCGGCTCAAACACAGGGTCGTAGCCAAAACCACCGACACCGCTGGGCTCCTGGCGGATGCTGCCCTCTACCACGCCGTCCATCTCCTGTACTTTCCCATCAAGTATCAGGGCGATGACCGTGCGGAATCGGGCGCGGCGGTCGTCACTGCCCTCCAGGCGTTGCAACAGTTTTTTCATGTTGGCCTGGGAGTCGTGACCCTCGCCACCGGCATAACGAGCCGAGCGCACTCCCGGCTCACCGCCAAGGCTATACACCTCCAGGCCTGTATCATCGGCGAAACAGTCGACACCGTAACGGGAGGCAACCCATTGCGCTTTCTGCAACGCGTTCTCCTCCAAAGTGGCGCCCGTTTCGGGTATATCCTCGTGGCAGCCAAGATCGCTCAACGACACAAGTTCCCAGTCGCTGTCGGCAAGGATTTCCCTCGCCTCCTGCAACTTATGGGCGTTGTTGGTCGCCATCACTATCTTTTTGCGGCTCATTACTTTTTCCAAAATATTCTTAGGCAATTGTATAACGTAAAACTACCTAATTTATTATCCTACTACCACATTAACTATCTTGCCGGGCACAACTATGACCTTGCGCACGGTCTTTCCCTCAAGCCATTTCTGAGCGCTCTCGTGCTCCAAAGCGAGTTTTTGGATAGAATCGGCATCAAGGTCGGCCGGAACCGTGATGGTGAAGCGGGCCTTGCCGTTGAACGACACGCCGAGGTTCACCTCATCTTCCTTGAGGTAGGCCTCATCGTGCACGGGCCATTGGGCGTCGCAGATGGTGGTTTCATGGCCCAGGGCGTGCCACAATTCCTCAGTGACGTGGGGAGCGAACGGCGCCAGCAGTATCAACAGTGGCTCCAGCACCTTGCGGGAGTGGCATTTCTGCTGGGTAAGCTCGTTGACACAGATCATGAAGGCGGCGATGGAGGTGTTGTAGGAGAACGTCTCTATGTCCTGGGTTACCTTTTTGATCAACTTGTGGAGCGACTTCAACGATGCCTTGGAGGGCTCGTCGTCGTTCACCAGCCATTGGCCACCTTTATAGAAGAGCGCCCAAAGCTTTTTGATGAATCGGTTGACGCCGTCGATGCCGTTGGTGTCCCAGGGCTTGCTTTGCTCCAAGGGGCCGAGGAACATCTCGTAGAGTCGCAGCGTGTCGGCTCCGTATTTCTCAACGATGTCATCGGGGTTGACAACGTTGAACATCGATTTGGACATCTTCTCCACTGCCCATCCACACACGTATTTGCCATCCTCAAGAATGAATTCGGCGGTGGCAAACTCAGGGCGCCAGGCCTTGAATCGCTCCAGGTCGAGCACGTCGTTGCTCACGATGTTGACATCGACGTGGATAGGCGTGGTGTCGTATTGGTCTTTCAACCCGCAGGATACGAACGTATTGGTGTCCTTGATTCGGTATACGAAGTTGCTTCGTCCTTGAATCATGCCTTGGTTGATAAGTTTCTTAAACGGCTCATCCTCAACCACTTTACCGAGGTCGTAAAGGAATTTGTTCCAGAATCGGCTATAGATTAAGTGACCGGTGGCGTGCTCGGTGCCACCGATGTACAGGTCGACGTTGCGCCAATACTCATCGGCCTCGGTGGATACCAGGGCATTGTTGTTGCGGGGATCCATATAGCGCAGGTAATAGGCCGACGACCCCGCGAAACCGGGCATGGTGTTCAATTCGATAGGATACCCCTCCTTGGTTTTCCAATTTTTGGCGCGCCCAAGTGGTGGCTCGCCTGTCTCAGTGGGGAGATACGCGTCTACCTCGGGAAGGAGCAGCGGAAGTTCCTCAAGCGACATCATGTGAGGCACGCCATCCTTATAATACACGGGGAACGGCTCGCCCCAGTAGCGCTGACGGCTGAAGATGGCGTCGCGCAGGCGGTAGTTGACCTTTACCTTGCCGATGCCTTTTTCCTCGATATATTTCTTTGTGGCCGCTATTGCTTGCTTAACCTCGAGGCCGTTGAGGGAGAAATCGCCGTTGGACGAGTTGATCATCTTACCCTCCTTGGCGTCGAAAGAGCCTTCCGACACGTCGGCACCCTCGATCAAGGGTATTATAGGGAGGTCGAAATGCTTGGCGAACGCCCAGTCGCGCGAGTCGTGAGCTGGAACAGCCATGATGGCACCCGTGCCGTATCCGGCGAGCACATAGTCGCTCACCCACACGGGTATCTTCTTGCCGGTCAATGGATTGATAGCGTAAGCACCGGTGAACACGCCGCTCACTCGCTTCTCTATCATGCGCTCGCGCTCGGTCTTGTGCTTGATCGAGGCGATATAGTCGTCGACAGCTTTGCGCTGCTCGGGGGTGGTGATCATGTCGACATAAGCGCTTTCGGGAGCGAGCACCATGAAGGTGACGCCAAAGACGGTGTCGGCGCGGGTGGTGAATATCTCCATCTCCACGTCGCTATTGTCGATCTTGAAGCGCATCTCGGCACCCTCGCTGCGGCCTATCCAGTTGCGCTGGGTTTCCTTCAACGAGTCGGTCCAATCTATCCTCTCCAAGCCGTCGAGCAGGCGCTGGGCGTAAGCGGATACGCGCAAACACCATTGGTACATCAGTTTCTGCTCCACGGGGAATCCGCCGCGTATCGACACGCCTTCGCTCACCTCGTCGTTGGCCAATACGGTACCCAATTGGGGACACCAGTTGACCATCGTGTTGCCAAGATAGGCGATACGCCAGTTCATCAGCGCGTCGCTCTTCTCTTTCTCGCTCATGGCTTTCCACTCGTCGGCGGTAAAGGTGAGTTCCTTGCTGCCTGCCGCGGTTAAGCCCTCGGTGCCTTGTTTTTCAAGGTGGGAAATAAGATCAGCGATAGGCATGGCTTTGCCCTTGGCGGTGTCGTAATAGTGGCCGAACATCTCGATGAAAGCCCACTGCGTCCATTTGTAATACTCAGGGTCGCAGGTTTTTATCTCGCGGCTCCAGTCGTAGCAGAAGCCTATTTTGTCGAGCTGCTCGCGGTAGCGGTTGATATTCTGGATGGTGGTTTTCTCGGGGTGTTGACCCGTCTGGATGGCGTATTGCTCGGCGGGTAGGCCGTAGGCGTCGTAGCCCATGGGGTGAAGCACGTTGAAGCCCTGCAGGCGCTTGTAGCGCGAGTAGATGTCGCTGGCTATGTAGCCCAGGGGGTGACCCACATGCAATCCTGCCCCTGAGGGGTAAGGGAACATGTCGAGCACATAGAATTTGGGCTTCTTCGGGTCGATGGCTACCTTGTAGGTGCCATCCTCTCTCCACCGGTTCTGCCACCGGCTCTCAATATCTTTATGATTGTATTCCATAATCAAAGTTTCTAGTTTCTAGTTTCTAGTTTCTAGTTTTTAGTTTCTAGTTAAAAGTTTAAAGTTGATGGCTATTTATATGGAAATATTCTCAATTAACTTCCATCATATAAACCATTATACTTAATCACTAATAACTATCACTTAACACTTAGCTCCAGCATTCTCTCGATGGGCTTGCGGGCGCGGTCGATGATAGCGGGATCCACCTCGATTTGAGGCTTCATGTAGCGCAGGCAATCGATGATCTTCTCGAGAGTGTTGAGTTTCATATACGAGCAATTGTTGCAGGCGCAGGTGCTGTCCTCGGGGGGAGCGGGGATGAACACCTTTTCGGGGCAATCCTTGCGCATCTGGTGAAGGATACCGCTCTCGGTGACCACTATAAACTCCTTGGCGGGGCTCTCCTTGGCGTAGTTGAGCAAGGCGGCTGTGGATCCAACCTTGTCGGCCAGCAACAGGATGGGCTTCTTGCACTCGGGGTGGGCCAAAACCTTGGCCTCGGGGTGCTGCTTCTTCAACTCCACCAGTTTCTCCACCGAGAACTGCTCATGCACGTGGCAAGCGCCGTTCCACACCACCATTTCGCGGCCGGTGCAACGGTTGATATAGTCGCCCAGGTTGCGGTCGGGTCCGAAGATGATTTTCTCATCCTTGGGCAACGAGTCGACCACCTTCTTGGCGTTGGACGACGTCACCACTATATCGGTAAGGGCCTTCACGCGGGCCGTCGTGTTGACATACGATATTACAGTGTGGCCGGGATGCTCCTTGATGAAAGCCTCAAACTCCTCGGCGGGGCAACTGTCGGCCAGCGAGCAGCCAGCCTCCAGGTCGGGCACCAGCACCGTCTTCTCGGGGCACAGGATCTTCACGGTTTCGCCCATGAAGTGGACGCCGCACATCACCACCACCGGGGCCTCCAGCGTCTTGGCCACTTGGGCCAGCGCCAGCGAGTCGCCTATGAAGTCGGCCACATCTTGCACCTCGCCCTCGGTGTAGTAATGCCCCAGGATCACCGCGCCGCGCTCCTCTTTCAATCGCTTTATCTCAGCCTTGAGTTTTTCGGCATCCCTCTGGGGGTGTTTGTCAACAGTCATTATATCTTCTTTTAAAAAAATTTTTTTTCAAAAAACTTTCCTTATGATGATTTATATTGGGTGTTGATAACCGCTATAACTTTTTCCCTTTTTTCTTGCATAATTGGTTATTAATATCAAGAATAGGTTTATTATCAAGTTATCAACATCCAATCGCGTTGAAACACAATGAAGTGAATTACTTATTAACACCATGTTTACAACTCGCGAAGTTAATAAATTTTCCCCACACTTGCTATTGATAACTTCCATTTTCTGCGTTGATTTCACGCCGAAAACATTACGCTAACTTTTTTGGCCGCTAATTTTGGAAGCTGGTATATACAACTTTCCTTTCCCGCCAAATAAAATCTATAAAAATCCCTCATCCAATTATCAACACTTATCAACACCCTTATCAACATCCCGGTAACTATCATTAAAGTCAACGTGACTGATTATATATAGTCAATGGTAAAAAGATGTACTTGAAGTAGTTGACATTGCATAGTGCATAATTTAAGCCCTTGGAAAGCCATTGCGCTTCTCCGAGGGCTTTCTGTGTCAATGTGTTAGCTAAGGTTCACAAGGTTGTGGTTCACAAGGTTGTGTACTTTTGAGATTTTTGCTATCTTTGCGGTGAATTTCAAAGATTTACAAGAAGATGAGCAAGCCTTTTGTATATGGAATGTCGGTGGCTGGTGAGAACTTCACCGATCGCCAAAAGGAAACCGCCCGATTGAGGCTGAATTTTGAGAATGGAATCAATACCATCCTCATTTCCTCTCGCCGCACCGGCAAGACCTCGGTCGTGAAGAAAACCATCGAATTGATGGCCGACAACCAAGATACTATCATCGTATTCATGGATATTTACGATTGCCGTAGTGAATACGATTTCTATAACAAATTCGCCGCAGCGGTGCTACAACAGACGGCAGGCAAGATGGAACAATGGTGGGAATACGCCAAGGAATTCCTCACTCGGTTGTCTCCCAAAATAGCTTTCACTGCCGATCCTGTCAACGAATATTCGTTGTCGCTTGGCATCACCCCTGCGACCCATAAGCCGGAGGATGTGCTCAACCTTCCCGAAGTTATAGCCAAAAAGAGAGGGAAGAATATAATTGTGTGTATCGATGAGTTTCAGCAGATAGGAGAGATGCCCGAATCGCTTTCGATTCAGAAAAGATTGCGCGGCGTGTGGCAACATCACGAGCATTGCTCCTACTGCCTTTTCGGTAGCAAGAAGCACCTGATGGTCAATCTATTCCAAAATCGAATGATGCCTTTTTACCAGTTTGGGGAGATGATGTTCTTGGAGAAAATACCCACCGAAAACTGGGTTGAATACATCCAACAACGTTTCGCGAGTCGGGGCAAATCCATCTCGAAAGAGCAGTGCGAGCGCATCTGCGAGTTGACCGACAACTACTCGTCTTATGTCCAACAACTGGCATGGAACGTGTTCGCCGAGACCGATAAAACCGTAACTGATGTCAATATGAACGACGGATTATCGGCACTTTTGGCCCAAAACACTCCGCTTTTTCAACAGCAACTATTGGGCCTGAGTTCCTATCAACTCAACTTCCTGAGAGCCATCAAAGCGGGTATCCATAGAGGTTTTGGACGACGTGAGGTAACCGATAATTACAACCTGGGCTCTAAATCCAACATCTCTCGCCTCAAAACCTCGTTGGTCGAAAAGGAGCTGATCGAAGAACGTCCCGATGGCCTCTACTTCGCTGATCCGATTATGGTTCATTGGTTGCAATGAGGGGATTTCCATTCCGGCTTTGAAATATATTTTCGGGGAGAAGCGTTATAATTGTATGGACAAGATGACTCCCGAGCAGCGGCATAGGTGCATGAGCGCGGTAAGATCCCGCGACACGCGCCCGGAGCGGCTCGTGCGTCAATTCTTGTGGACGCGGGGATTCCGCTATCGCCTGTATCGGGCCGATCTTCCGGGGCGCCCCGACATCGTTTTCCCGGGCATAAAGACGGTGATATTCATTCACGGTTGCTTCTGGCACGGTCACCACTTCAACGAAATTGCTCATCAAGGCGATACCACGTCGGTCCCCCCTCAAGTCGATAAAGCGTTACAGCGTTACAGCGTTAAAGCCCGGGAAAAAGAATCCTCCTGTTTCCGCCTCCCAAAAACCAATCCCGATTTTTGGCTCGCCAAGATACGCCGCAACCGGCAGCGCGACCAGGAGGTGGCCGATCGTTTGCGCCAAATGGGATGGAATGTGATCACGATATGGGAATGCGAGCTTGCCAAGCCCCAGCGCCAGGCCACCCTCGAGCGGCTCGCTGCCACTCTTGAGGCTTTCCGCTCCCAGCCAGTGGCCCCCTCACCCTACTCTTTCCCTCCCGACGACCTTCCCCTCACCATCGCCGCCGAGGACCCAATGTAAAGGAAGGATCCACGCCCACCTTTATTCCTTCATTCCTTTAAAGGAGGAAAGGAGGAAAGGATGAAAGGATTAAAGACCCCTGTGAACCATAATTTAAAGAAAATTGTTAATTTTTTGCCCGCATTTTGCTTAACTTCGCGGCGCGAATCTATTAATCTTAAAACTCAACGATTATGGAAACCAAATCCCTCGACCGTATCTCTTATGCCCTGGGCCTTTCCATGGGCAACAATTTCCGTGCTTCGGGAATCAAGGAAATCAACGTCCAAGACTTCGCCGACGGCGTGGCCGCCGTGTTCTACGGCACCGCCCCCAAAATGAGCTACGACGAGGCCAAAAAAGAGATTCAGGCATTCTTCGAGAATATGCAGAAGGAGCAAGAGGCTGAGGCCGCACGCATGGCCGAGGTCAACAAAAAAGCCGGCGAAGAGTTCCTGGCCGAAAACGGCAAGCGCGTCGACGTGTTGACCACCCCCTCGGGTCTGCAGTATGAGGTGATCACTCAGGGTGAAGGCCCCAAGCCCACCGCCTCCGACCAGGTGGAAGTTCACTACACCGGCAAGTTGATCGACGGTACCGTCTTCGACTCCTCGGTCGACCGCGGCATGCCCGCCACCTTTGGTGTAACGCAGGTTATCCCAGGATGGGTTGAGGCCCTACAACTTATGAACGAAGGCTCCAAGTGGCGCCTGTTCATCCCCTCCAACCTCGCCTACGGCCCTCAGGGTGCTCCCGGCGCCATCCCGCCCAACGCCACCTTGATCTTCGACGTGGAGTTGCTCAAAGTAAATCCCAAATAATATCACCATCCCGCCACAGTGCCCCGCGGGTTACCGCGGGGTAAAGCGTGGTAGGATAACATATTTTCAACCAATCAATTTAATAATTAATAAAGCAATGAAAAAAATCATTCTCGGCCTCGCTTCCGCCGCTCTGGTCATTTCCATGGCCTCTTGCGCCGGCTCCCAGAAGGCCAATCCCAACGCCGACAAGGCACTCTCCGACTCTATCTCGCTCCTCGGTGGCGAATCCATGGGCTACGAAATTGCACAGCAGTGGAAGCAATTCGTTGAGCGTCAGGACTCGGCCGATCGCAACAAATTCAACAAAGCCGACTTTATGCGCGGCTTCAAGGCAGCTATCACTACCGACACCACCAACCAGAGCTTCGTTATCGGTTTCAACGTGGGCTTGAACGCTTGGAACTTCGCCCAGCGTCAAAACCAGTCGATCGCACAAGTGGATATCAATACCTTCCTCAAGGCATTTGAGAAGGCTTTCACCGCCGACAGCGTCGACCAAGCACAGGCCTCCAAGATCAACAGCGAGTTCCAGCAACTCAACATGCGCATCCAGCAGATCCAGATGAAGAAAGCCCAAGAGGAGAAAGCCAACTCCCCCGAGGCCATCGCCAACAAAAACGCCGGTGAGAAATACATCAACGACGCAAAAGCCAACGACGCCGCTATCCAAACCTCCGAGACCGGTCTCTCCTACAAGGTAGAGAACGAGGGCACGGGCGACAAGGTGCAGAAGAGCGACCGCGTGAAGATCAAATACACCGGCAAATTGGTTGACGGCACCGAGTTTGACAAATCCTCCGACGAAGGCATCACCCTTCCCGCGTCCAACTTCGTTCCTGGCTTCACCGAGGGCTTGATGCTGCTTGGCAAAGGCGGCAAGGCTACCCTGTATATTCCCGCCGACCTCGCCTACGGCGTTGACGGTATTCCCCAGGCTGGCATCGGTCCCATGTCCACCCTCGTCTTCGACGTGGAGGTTATCGACATCAACCCTGCCCCCGAAAAATAACCAACGACATTAGCAAACAAGGAGCGTGGGCGCCCCCGCCCGCGTCAAGAAAAAATCCTCAAGCAGGGCTGCTTGAGGATTTTTCTTGTTCGCCCGACATGGGCATAATCTAACGGGTGGAAGTCCCCAACGCGGC
>JAJBVP010000206.1 GCA_020859755.1 Bacteroidales bacterium
CACTGGAAGGTCAATCTAGAGAGGTTTCTGTTTTTGGTTTTTAATGACGGGGTTAAATTATTAAAACTTTAAAGGAGGAAAGGATGAAAGGATGAAAGAGGGGGATGAAGGGATGAGGGGGAGAGGAAAGGATTAAAAAGAGAGCCCAATGATCTTAGGTGGAGCGGCGGCATAGGGCGGTGAATTTGCAGTATTTGCAGCCGCTTTTGTATTCGCCGAGGTCGGGGCATTGGGTGAAGGGGATGGCTGGGTCGAAGAGCTCTGCGAGTTTTTCTCCAAGTTTCTCCCTGAAGGTGTCTTGGACCTGGCGGAAGTCGAGAACGGGGCGGTAGGCGGCTTTGGAGGAGGTTTTTTCCTCATTGCCGATTCCGATGGGGTCGTTGCTTTCGTTGGAACCCTTGGAGAGGTCGCTTGTCTTGTAGAGAGTGGGGCGGATAGGGTACTTGCTGAGAGGCGTGTTGGCTATATCTTGGCCGTAGGCAAGAGCGTAGGCCATGAGCTGCATGGGGGCTTTCTGGGGACGATCTTCGGTGTTGTCGAAGAGTTGTGACCACTTGGCATTGCGGTTGTCGGAGCCGGTTTTGTAGTCGACGATACGTAGGTATTCCACTTCGTCCAATGTGGCGATGTCGATGCGGTCGATATACCCTCTCATGTTGATTGACAGGCCAGGGACGATTTCGTAGTGGCCTTCAATCTTGTGCTCGGCGTCGATAAGACGTAAATCCTTTAAATCGCGATCGTGGCGGAGGAGCTTTTGGACAACCTCGACCATCATTTGGCCCAGGAGGAAGTCCTCCCCCTCGAGAGGCTGGGAGCACAGGTGCTCGGGACGTCGGCGGTAGATGTCGTTGATAGCCTGAGTGACAAGCCGCTCGATGAGCGACGGGTTTTTAAGAGCGCGGTCGATTTTGTCGGGGGTAACGACGACGGGCCGGAATGGACGCTTCTGCTCCTCCTTGGTGAAATGCGACTGCCGCTGGTGCTGAGGGTCGTCCATTAGCTGGTAGATGTTCTCGGCGACGTCGTGGATGATGGTGCCGTAAGTGCCCTCGTCCATGTATCCCACGAGCTCGTCGTCGGGCATGTAATCCTCGATGTAGCTCAGGTACCAGTCCAGGGGGCATTGCAGGTACTTGCTGATGGCCGACGGGGAGAAGTATTTTCTATCGCCCTCGGTGGCGCGGTAGCGGTTGATTTTGGCCATTATCTCGGGAGTCTTTTCGATGGAGATGGGCGAGACCTTGGGCGAGTAGAGACGGTAGCTGAGGTTGTGGAAATGGAGCGAAGCTGGGTGGTAAACGTGTCGTAGCTGGCTCACGTAGCGAGATACCTCGGCCGAGCGCATGTGGTCGGACATGGTGGAATAGATCAGCGTCACGTGCTTGGGACGGGCGATGAGTCGGTAGAAATTGTAGGCTGTAATGGCCTCTTGGAATTCCATGGTGGCCATGCCGTAGCCGGCGCGGAGGGAGTTGGGGATGAACGATGGTGAAAAGTGCTTGCGAGGGAATGAGTTTTCGTTCATCGACAGGATAAAGAGGTGGTCGAAGTCGAGGCAGCGGGTCTCGAGCATACCCATCACCTGGACGCCCTTTAGGGGAGTGCCCTCGAACGGGATCTTCTCGGAGGCGACCAGACGCTCGAGCAGGCGGAATACCGTGTTCTGCTGTGCGATGGTTATATTGTGGCGGAGGGTGAGGGTGTGCAGTTCCTCGACGCTGTTGATGTAGCGCTTGATGAATGCCGATTCGACGGGGTTGGCCTCGGGCTTGGATAGCTTTTCCTGAAGCCAGTAGAGGAGGTTGAGGATGTATTGGAACACCTGCTCGGCGTCGTCAAGGTCGGCGATGGGGCTGAGTAGCTCGGGGAGGCGGTACCGTTCAGCTAATTCCTGAGCGGGGATGTTGTATAGGTGGTTTTCGTGGATGTAGGTGACGATTTCGGCCGCTGGCACTCCCTTTAGCGAGCGCATCAGGGGGTGGGAGAGGACGGTGATAAGGTCCTCGTAGTAGAAATTGATTACTCCGTTGGCCATTTTGCGGGCGCGCAAGTGGAGGGAGACGATGTTCTGGATGAGCGAGGCTATGGGGGTGAATCTCAGGGAGAAACCCATTGTGATGTTGATGTCCTCGACAGTGTCGGGGATGCTGTGGAGCAAGGGGATGAACATGTCCTCCTCGGGGAGGACGATGGCTGTGCGCAGGCCCTTCTCCTCGTCGGGGATGGTGGGGTCGGTGACAAGCGCGGCCAGTCGCTCTCCGGCGAGCTTGGCCATGCCCATAGTGCTTGGCACTCCCACAACGTCGATCTCGGGAAAGTCGTCGACCTTGGGCTCGGGCAGGTCGTAGAGCGAGGGAAACTTGGTGACAAGTTTTTTAAGGAACCGCGTGGAGTGGTTGGCGGGATTGTCGAAAGCGGGGGAGGGGAGATCCCAGTAGAAATCGGCCATGCCCAGAATGGCCAGTCGTTCCATAATCTTTACCTCCGACGTTGACAGGGCGTTGAAACCCACGAAGATAAATCGACGGTGGGCAATCTCATGTGAATCCAGATTCTTCAATCGCTCAAGGGCGTCGCGGTACATCTTGCCGTCGTAGGTGAGGTTGTGCTCCTCGAGGTATTGGTGGAAACGGTGGTAGAGCGGTGCGAGCACCTCCCAGAGCTTGAGGAACGCTTGCTCCTGCTCGTGGGGATTGTTGTCGGAGGGGCTGATGACGTGACGCCAAAACTCGTCGACCACTTGTAGGTTGTCGCCCGTGTCCCAATACTCGCGGATTACGTCGATCTGCTCTTGTGTAAGGAAATTGGAGGCGATTTCGCGCAGATTCTTGATGTTGCAGAATAGCTGGTCGGCGTCGACAAGATATCGGTCGACATCGCTGAAATCGCTCAGGAGCACATCGCCCCAGTGCTGGAATCGGTCAAACTCCAGAGGCTCCATGTCGGGCTTCTGGTCGAGAATCTCGCGGTAGAGGTTGTAGAGGATGAATAGCTGCTCGATACGCGAGCCGGGATCGTCGTCGACCAGCGACAGCATGAAGTCGGTGATTGTGACGGTGCTGGGTTGAAGCATCGTCTGTGGGGCGAGTTCGCTTAGGTAATGGTTAAAAAACTGGGCGCTGCGCTTGTTGGGGAACACGAAACAGAGGTCAACCAGGTCGGGACCCTCTTTTTCGAGATAAACTTGGGCGATTTGCTTCAGGAATGGCTGCATAGGGGGCGTTTCTTTCCTTTAATCCTTAAACCTTTAAAACTTTAAGCCATCATACATTATCACTAATCACTCATACTTACTACTTGCTTTAGGCCTTGATCATGATGATGGTCTTGACGGCGAAGTCGAAGAAAACGATTTTGGCGTTGGCGTTGCCGGCGATGTCGATGATGGCTTGGTCGATTTCGCGCTCGAGAGCGAGGACATTTCGCTCGTTGATGAATCGGGCGAAACGCTTGGAGAAATCAGCCTCGTCGGTGTTGAGGTAGGAGATTGTGGGTTGCTGGAGATTATAGATAAAGTTCTCGCGCACGAGACGCTGGCAGTAGCCCAGGAACTGCATTGCTCCCTCGCGGCCTATGGCTGCGACGTCCTGGCTCCATTTTTTCAATCCGGCCACGTCGCGCTGGTAGGCCAAGCGCATCAGTTGCTTGAACCACTCGAGGTGGTCGCGGTCGCGTGCCGAGAGCGAGATTTGTCGCTCGGCCTCGATAAGGCTACCCTCGGAGAGGTGGGCGATGGCACGGGCTTGCGCAAGCTCGACGCCGCGCTCCGTCACGAGCCAGTCGGCGACTTGGTCATCGCTCAGGGGCCTGAGCGCCAGGCGCTGGCACCGCGAGTAGATGGTGGGTAGAATTTTGCCTGGGGCGTTGCTCACCAGAAGAAAGATCGTGTCCTCGAATGGCTCCTCGATCAATTTCAGCAACTTGTTGGCGCACTGCTCGTTCATCCTCTCCGGCAACCACATGATCACGATTTTGTAATCGGCCGCGTGGGTGGTGAAACTCAATCGACGAATCAGCTCCTGGCTCTCGTCGACGTAGATGACGGGTTGGCCGTCGGGCTTGCCCAAGGCTACTTGCCATCGGGAGAAATCCATGTAGGGATTTTGAGTGAGGTACTGTCGCCACTCGGCGCTGTAGTCGTCGCTGAGGGTGACACCGCCCGAGGGGCGTTTCACCACGGGGTAGGAGAAGATGGTGTCGATATGGTTGAACGACTGGTGTTGTCGGCACGAGGGGCACTCGCCGCAGGAGTCGCCGTCGTGACGGTGGGTGCAGTGGATATACTGGGCTGTGGCGCGGGCGAGGGCCATCTTGCCTATCCCGGGGCGTCCCTCGATGAGCAGGGCGTGGGGGATACGTCCGGTGTCGACCATCTCGCGCAGGCGTTGCTTGGCGGTTTCTTGTCCGGGAATGTCGGCGAATCTCATTTTCTGGGGAAAATGGCCTCAACCACGCGCAGCACGCTGGCGTTGGCGTTGTGGGTGTAATAATGTATATGCTTAAAGCCGTGGGCTATCAGGTCGTCGCTTTGACGCTGGCACCATTCTACGCCCAGGTCCTTGACCTCGGCGTCGGAGCGGCATTCCATCAGGCGCTTGGCCAGATCCATGGGCATGTCGACCTTGAACACCTTGGGCAGCAGGGTAATCTGGTTGAGGGTGGTCAACGGCTTCAGCGCCGGGATTATGGGGACGTTGATGCCCAGGGCGCGGCAACGATTGACGTAGCTGTAGAATTTGTCGTTGTCGAAGAACATCTGGGTGGCCACGTAGCTGGCGCCGTTGTCGACCTTGCTCTTGAGCCACATGAGGTCCATCTCCATGTTGGGCGACTCCTCGTGTTTCTCGGGGTAACCGGCCACGCCGTAGTTGAAGGGAGCCTCCACGGCGAGATCCATCTTGGTGCCGTCGATGAACAGGCCTCGGTTGAAGTCGTTGACCTGTTGCTGGAGGTCGATGGCGTGGGCGTGACCGTCGGGGTTGGGGATGAAACGGCTCTCGTGCTTGGCCTTGTCGCCGCGTAGCACGAAAAGGTTGTTGATGCCCAGGAACGAGAGGTCGATCAGGGCGTATTCCGTCTCGATCTTGGAGTAGCCTGAGCATATCATGTGGGGCACCGCGGGGATGTTGTAGCGGTGCTGCAGGGCCACGGCAACGGCCACCGAACCCGGGCGGGCGCGCTCGCTCATCTTGCGGTAGAGGCCGTCGTCGGTGGTTTTGTACACCAGCTCGGAGCGATGGGTGGTGATGTTGATGAAGCGGGGATGGAATGGTAGGAATTGGTCGATGCCCTCGACGAGCTTGTTCAAGCCGCGTCCTTTCAACGGGGGGAGCACCTCAAGCGAGAATCCGGGAGCCACGCTTCCGGCCAATATTTCAGGAACTGTAATCATATCGCAAAGGTAAAAATTTTCTGCGAAAGTGCGACTATCAAGAATAGAATTATGAACCAAGCGAGGGGGGAAATTGTATTTTATGTAAACGATTTCAACTATTATGGGAAAGATAAAAATCTATTGGTTTCACTGCGGGCGCGTGAGGGTGTCCTCCAAGCTGCCCTACGGCAACGGCAATTTTCTGGGGGCCTCGGGATTTTTCACCCGCGCCGCCGATAAAGTGTGGCTCCCGGTATCGGCTATGTATATCGATCATCCCAAGGCGAAGGTGCTGGTGGATTGCGGATGGCATCGCGACATGTCGCCGTCCAACACGTTCGACCGCAACGCCCAGATATCCCACATGTCGATGCTGCTGTACATGGTCAACCAGGGTGTAGTGGGCAAAGGCCAGACGATAGCTGAGCAACTGGCGAAAATCGGCGTCAAGGAGAGCGACTTGGATTACGTGTTGCTGTCGCATCTCGACTGCGACCATGTGTCGGGGTTGAAGATGGTGTCGAAGGCCAAAAACATATTGGTATCGGAGCCCGAGTTGCGCTCGGCGTCGTATTGGCTCAACCGCGTGCGCTATACTCCCAGCATGTGGGCCGGGACGCAAATACGGCCGTTCCGCTTCGGTCGCACGGGCCACGGGCCGATGGACAAGAGCTACGACTTGCTGGGCGACGGATCGATCGAGCTGGTGTGGACACCCGGTCACTCCAAGGGGCATTTCGCAACCAAGGTTACCGGTCATGGAGGCCGTTACATGCTCTATTACGGGGACGCAGGTTACGGGCCCCGCTCGTGGCAGCAGATGGTGTTGCCGGGATTTTGCGACGACCGTGGACAGGCTCGCGCATCGCTGCAGTGGGTGCGCCAGGAGAGCCTCGACGAGCATTGCGTAGCGTCGTTCGCCAACCATGACCTCTCGGCCGACCCCTGCGTGATCGAGCTGTAAACGTAGACGACTGTAGAATTTTATTGTTATTTAACAAAAAAGTGTTATATTCGCGTTACACTACCTCAAGGGGTGGTGTAATGCGATTTTTCTTTCAACCCTACTAATAAATAACCAACTCATTTATCATGCTTAGCGAACACGACCGCGCGACCCTCGCGAAAAAAGGTATCTCCGAGGAGAAACTCAACCAACAACTCAAACGATTCACTACCGGATTCCCCTATATGCGCCTGGCGTCGTCGGCCAAGGTGGGCGCCGGGATCAAAGCCCTGAACGACGACGAGCAGGAGAAAGCCATCGAGCGTTGGCACAAATACCTGGAGGATGGCGGCGAGGTGATCAAAATGGTGCCCGCATCGGGGGCTGCGAGCCGCATGTTCAAGGCCCTGTTCTCCTTTGTGGAGGGAGAGGACGCCCAGCCCAAGGAGGGTTCCCCCGTCGACCAGTTGCTGAAGGGCATCGACCGCACTCCGTTCCGCGACGAGCTGGAAGCCACCATGCTGCGGCTGCACGGCTTGACCATCAAGGAAGCGCTCCAGAAAGGACGCGCCAAGGACGTGATCGCCGCGCTGATTATGCCCCAAGGGATGGGCTACGGCTCCCTGCCCAAGGGACTGCTGCTGTTCCACCGTTACCAAGGCCATCTTCCTCGCACTCCCCTGGAGGAGCAGATGGCCGAAGGGGCACAGATGGCCAAGGGACGCGACGGCGTGGTGAAGCTGCATTTCACCGTGTCGCCCGACCATCGGCAACTGTTCATCAACAAGATCGAGCAGGTGAGGCCCGAGATGGAGGTGCGCTTCGGCGTGAAGTACGACATATCGCTGTCGGAGCAGAAGCCGTCGACCGACACCGTGGCCGGCGCTGAGGATGGCTCGGCGTTCCGCGACGAGAAGGGCGAGATGGTGTTCCGTCCCGGCGGCCACGGCGCCCTGATCGAGAATCTCAACGACCTCGACTCGGCTGTTGTGTTCCTGAAGAATATCGACAACGTGGTGCCCGACTGTCGCCGTGACGACACGATCCGCTACAAGGAGGTGCTGGGCGGCTACCTGATTGAGGTGCACGACAAGATAGCCCAGTACCTGGCGATGTTGAACACGGGCAAGTACACGATCGACGACCTGCGCCAGATGATCGCGTTCATGCACGACGTGCTGTGCATCCGCGACGAGAAGATGAAGTCGCTGGAGGACGCCGAGCTGGCCCTGTACATCAAGTCGAAGTTGGACCGCCCGTTGCGCGTGTGCGGCATGGTGAAGAACGAGGGCGAGCCCGGTGGAGGTCCGTTCATCGCTTACAATCCCGATGGCTCGACGTCGCCTCAGATCCTGGAGAGCACTCAGATCGACCCCGCCAACCCCGAGGCCATGTCGATGATGCGCGAGGCCACCCACTTCAACCCCGTCGACCTCGTATGCTACATCAAGGACGTGAATGGCAAGAAGTACGACCTGCCGTCGCATGTCGACCCCGATGCCGGGTTCATCTCGTCGAAGAGCTATCACGGCCGCGAGTTGAAGGCACTCGAGCTCCCGGGCCTGTGGAACGGCGCTATGAGCGACTGGAACACGGTGTTCGTCGAGGTGCCCATCTCCACCTTCAACCCCGTTAAGACCGTAAACGATCTGCTGCGCCCTGTACATAACGCTTAGGCAGTTTTCACTGTTCCGTGTTCGGTTTTCAGCGATTAGGCCACAACAAAAACCAACAACTGAAACTGAAAACTGAACGCTGAACACTAATAACTATAAACTTTTTTGTAACTTCGCGGTCAGAATCCATATAACATTATTTAGATATGAGAAAGAAAATTGTTGCCGGCAACTGGAAGATGAACACCACTCTTGAGGAGGGCGTACAGTTGGCCAAGGAAGTGAACGAGGCTCTGGCCACCACCATGGGCGTTAAGTGTGACGTAGTAATCTGCGTGCCTTTCACCCATCTGGCCATCATCAACCAGGTGATCGACAAGAACCGTCTGGGCCTGGGCGCCGAGAACTGCGCCGACCATCTCAAGGGCGCTTACACCGGTGAGGTATCGGCTCCCATGGTAGCCTCCACTGGTGCCAACTACGTGATTCTTGGCCACTCGGAGCGTCGCCAGTACTACGGCGAGACCCCCGAAATCCTGAAGACCAAGGTGAACCTCGCTCTCGAGGAGGGCTTGACCCCCATCTTCTGCATCGGCGAGGTGCTCGAGCAGCGCGAGGACGGTAGCTACCTCGACGTGGTAAAGGCTCAAATCGAGGAGTCGCTTTTCGACCTCGACGCTGAGCAGTTCGGTAAGCTGATCCTGGCTTACGAGCCCGTGTGGGCAATCGGTACCGGCAAGACCGCGACCGACGACCAGGCACAGGAGATGCACGCCTTCATCCGCAAGGTGATCGCCGACAAGTATGGCAAGGAAGTGGCCGACAACACGTCGATCCTCTACGGTGGCTCATGCAAGCCCTCCAACGCCGCACAACTTTTTGCCAAGCCCGACGTTGACGGCGGACTCATCGGCGGTGCCTCCCTCAAGTGCGCCGACTTCATGGGTATCGTCAATGCGTTCTAACAACCTCTACCTGCGGGCATTGCCCGTATTGGCCCTGTCATTGCTTCTCCCGGCTGCCGCCCCTCAGGCGGTGGCCCAGGAGGAGACACAGGCCTCTGTCACTATCATCGACCATATCCAGGCCGATTCGATTATCTCCGTCGAGATGCCCGAGGGGCTCGAGGAGCGACTCGCTCGCCAAGACCCAGCCAAGGAGAGCGAAGCGACGACTTCGGAAACCAAGGTGGGCAACACCCCCACGCGAGCCGCCGGCTACCGCGTGCAGGTGTATTCCGACGGCAATTCCCGCACGGCCAAGGCCGAGGCCTCGGCACGCGCCCGCAACATCTCGGCGCGATTGCCACAATACCGCACTTACGTCGTGTACACGTCGCCCTACTGGCGCTTGAAGGTGGGTGATTTCCGCACCCAAGCCGACGCGCAAGCCGCCGCCGACGAGATCCGCCGCGCTTTCCCAGCATATAGCAAGGAGGTAAGAGTGGTGCGCGACCGTATTTCCACTACAAAATGAGTCAATCTGATTCCAATTCGCTGAAAACCAACGAGGTTGCCCCACAAGAGGTTGTCCCCGACGCTAATCCCGTGGTGAACGAGATCGCTCGTCACTACGAGGCAATCCTGCGTCTGCTTGGCGAGGATCCTACCCGTGAGGGTTTGGTCAAAACCCCAATGCGCGCCGCCAAGGCCATGTACAAAGCCACCCGCGGCTACGAGCTCGACGCCGGTGAGATAATGCGCAAGGCGATTTTCACCCACGAGGGGTCGCGAATGGTGATTGTGCAGGATGTGGAGTTTTATTCCATGTGCGAGCACCATATCCTGCCATTCTTCGGCAAGGTGTCGGTGGGGTATCTACCCAAAGGCAAGATTGTTGGACTAAGCAAGTTGGCCCGCGTGGTTGACGCTTTCGCCCGTCGCTTGCAAGTGCAGGAGCGATTGACCGCTCAGATTTGCCAGTCGGTGGCCGACACGCTCCAAGCCGACGGAGTGATTGTGGCTTGCACCGCCGAGCACTTGTGCATGAAGATGCGCGGCGTAGAGAAGCAAGGCTGCGCCACCACCACCCTTGAGTACTGCGGGAGGTTTGCCGAGGACCCGCAACTGCGCGCCGAGTTTCTCGCCGCAATTAAGTAGAAGCGGGAATATCGGTAATATCGGGATTTTCCGGGAGTGAACTCAGCAGGAAAATTATCTAAGATCTTATGAAAAAGCTATTACTTTTGTTGATGTTGGTGGTGGTGTTGCCGTCGTGCAAGACCACCGAGGCTAATTACAAGGCTGCTTACGACCGCGCTCGCGAGCAGAAGGAGGCCACGACGCCGCTCGATTCCACGATATATGCCCGTATACGCCAAGAGGCGCTGCGCGACTCCCGCGACTTCATCGACGAGAATCTCGTGGTGGTGACCGAGCGCGTGAAGGTGACTGCCGATCAGGGGGTAGAGACGCGCCCCCTGGAACAATATAATGTAATGGTAGCGCAATTCAAGCAACTGTTCAACGCCAAGTCGATGCGCGACCGCTTGCGCGAGGCTGGATTCGCCGACGCGATGGTCGTGGAAACTGCCGAGCCTCTCTACTATGTGGTGGCTGGCGTGGCCCCCACCGAGGGGGATGTATCGGCGCTGGTGAAGCGGTTGCGGAAGCAGAGCGCCGTGGCAATCCGCGATCCTTTTCCCCAGGTGCTTAAGCCGATACGATAATGGCTGTTAAAGGAGGAAAGGAATAAAGGAGGAAAGTCATCCTCTTAAAGGAGTAAAGGATTGAGACGATGGAATTTAAAGTTGATTTTGAGGTGATGAAGGCTCGTCACTCGGTGAGAGCCTATAAGGATGATCCTGTCACTGAGGAGCAGGCCGGGAATCTGCGTGGCTTGCTCGATGAGGCCAATCGCGAGGGCGGATTGCATATGCAGTTGATCCTTGACGACGACAAGGCGTTCGGCAAGTCGATCACCGCCCATTACGGGAGTTTCCGCAACGTGAAGAATTACATCGCCCTGGTGGCCAAGAAGGACAAATCAGAAGCCCTTGGCTATTACGGCGAGATGGCTGTGCTGCGCGCCCAGGAGTTGGGGCTTCACACATGCTGGGTGGCTCTGACCTACTCTAAGCGCAACACGCGATGCGACGTGGCCCCGGATGAGAAAATCTACGGGGTGATTTCGCTGGGGGTAGGGGTTGATCCGGGGCACGACCATAAGACGCGCTCGGTGGAGGAGATCGGTGGCGTGACCGATGATAGCCCCGAGTGGTATCGCACGGCTATCGAGTGGGTAAGGTTGGCACCGTCGGCGTTGAATCAGCAATTGACGCGATTCCGATTGCAACCCGATGGTATCGTCACGGTAAAGTCGCGCCGTGGATTTTGCTGGAAAATGGACATGGGGATCGCCCGGCTCCACTTCGACCTGGGAGCGAAGATCAAGGATAAAGGCTAAAGGATAAAGGGGGCGCCTGCAAAACTGTGTGTATGAGTCCCACGGCCGATGGCGACATCCCATGTCGTAACGCTGCTCCACCCTGCAATAATCATGATCTTTAAACACACAGTTTTTGCGGGGGGGAGTAAATTTCTTTTTGGTTCTTTTGTTTCTTGCTGTTTCTTAGGGAGGAAATCCTTATGGAGGGCATCAGGAAGGAAAAGGAAGAAATTTCTTTTGCGGGGGCGCCTAGGGGGGCCGGCCTTGGACGGCCATCACAAGCATAAGCAACTATGAGATTTTAACCACTAAAAAACACAAAAAAACACAAACAAGACGGTTGGAAGGTTGAAAAATCCAGCTCGTAAACTCGCTAAAAAACACAAAACCATCCGGATGGAGGGAAGTACCCCTAAGAAATTTGGGTCACACATGCAAAACTGTGTGTATGAGTCCCACGGCCAGATGGCGGCATCCCATGTCGTGACGCTGCTCCCCCCTGGCAATTTCTTTTTTGGTTCTTTTGTTTCTTGATGTTTCTTAGGGAGATAATTCTTATGGAGGGT
>JAJBVP010000281.1 GCA_020859755.1 Bacteroidales bacterium
ATCACCTCCCCACATAATCAAATTTTTCAACACAGGGATTTGTAGGTGTCCCAAATTCGTAGTGGTTTTCCTTATCTGGTAAGGGGCGGATTATGCTTGTTCTTTCTCCTTCTGCAGGATCTCGATCGCCATATCGTAGATGGTGGTGTCGTCAAGTACGACGATGCCGCCGTCGGGGCCCGGCTCGATGTGCACGCCACAGTTCTTGCCGAAAGCGTAGTTGGAACCGCCAAAGTAGTTGCGCACTGTCTGAACCGTCGTGTTCAGCTTATCGGCAATCTGATGCATGGATCCATCGGGGAGGCTGTCTTTGAGGCGACGCAGATCGTTGAAGGTGATTGTTTTTGTCATGATACGATTATTTATAAGTTAATAATTCGGGTTACAAAAGGAATTCTACGGGTCGTATTTTGATGATACGTGAGAATTCTTAGCTAAAATAGGGCTTATTTTTGTCAGTTCCAAATATTTTTGACAAAAAAGCGATATGTTTTACAACATATCGCCTTTAATGCTTTGTCATTCAGCGATTTAACCGAAATGTTAAATTCTCTCTACATCTGTGGCCGATATCCAAGCACGGTGGGCGTTGTCTACGCTCACGTCGAGCCACATCGGGTTGATCGAGTCGCCGGGGGTAGCTACCGAGTCGAGGATCTCTACGCGTGTGCCCTCGTGGAGGAGCATGGCTTGCTCCGATTTGTCCTTAGGCACGCGTGGCGACGTGCTCAGCTGCGTCGACGGCGCGATGATTATCGCCGAGGCGCTCGACTGGGCTTTGCGGGCTCCCACAAGCGCAACGATCACAAAGGCGATGGTCAATCCCAGCATGCACAGGCCCCCGAAGAAGCTCACCTTACGCAACACCACATTCGAGGCGAAGACATAGGTCAACACTCCCGCCAGAAGCAGGGTGAACGCCCCCATGGCCAGCCAGCTCCACGTGTTGCTGTGAGCTTGCGCCACGGTTTTGTCCATCAGTTTGGTCATTACCGATCCCCGGTTGCCCGGCTCGTCGATAATCTTGGAGTTGACGAACGCCAGATTGGAGCGGGCATCCTCGTTGGCCGGATCAAGCTTCAACGCGCGTTCATAATATAATATAGCGCGGCCTAATTGGCCTTGACGATAGTAGGTGTTCCCAAGGTTGTAGAATAGGGTCGACGACGTGCCCTCAGCCTGGGCCGCTTGCTGGTAGAGATGCTCGGCAAGGGCGAAATTGTCGGCCGTGTATGCCGAATCGGCCTGCTCGGTGAGCGATGCCCCCATCGCGTTGACACTCAACAGGAGGGCGACGGTCAATATGGTGATGAATCGTTTCATTTTGACGTGTTCTTTTTGCGTTTGATTGATGCCAAGGTGTCCATCGCCTCCGAGGCTTGCTTGTAGAGTTGTTCCATGCGCGCGTCGCTCTGCTGTGGGGTGTAACGAGCCATCTCGCACTCATCAAGCACCTCTATAAGCTTGTCGCTCAGCTCCTTGGAAGCGCCATAGCTCTCAAGCTCGGCCGCCACGTTCTCGCGGGTGAGCTGCGAAGCCGGTATCGACAACTTGTCGCTGAGGTAGCCCCAGATCGCCCGTAGCATCTCCTCGTGGAATTTCTCGCTCTGATGGGATTTCATGGCTGCTGCCGCCGCGCGCAGGCGCCGACGGGCAACCTTGTTGGCGCGGGCTACCTTGCGTCCCGTCACGTCGGCGTTCAAGCGCGCTCGCTGGGCCCCGATAGCGATGGCCGCGATGAGCATGGCCAGCAGGAGCACGTAGATGCCCCAGTACCACCATGTGAGCACTACCAGCGTATGGCTCGGCTGCAAGTGCTTGTCGCCAAGCTTGATATGCAGGATGTCGGTGTTCTTGGCGGTGATTCCCTGCTTCTCAACCGTGGAGGAGGAGGGGGTACCCACGCCCTTCGCAACGTCAATCTTGTAGTTGGGAGTGGTGAGCGTGACGTATTTCTTGGTCGCTGGGTTGAAGTACACGAAATGGTCGGCTCCGATCTCGAATTTGCCAACCGATTGCGGCACGAAGGTGTATTCGACAGTCATCTCGCCAGTGACGTTGTTGCCGGCCACGTGGGAGGAGATGTCGGTCTTAGGCGTGTACTGCTCAAACTCGGAGGGGAAGTCGATCACCGGCTCTTTCAGGTACTTGATGTTGCCCGTGCCGCGGATGGTATATGTGAGCGACGCGGCCTCGTTGGTGCGGAAATTCGACCCGTTAAGCTTGGAGTCGATCGTGAAGTTGCCCACTGCTCCGTTGAACCCGTCGGGCTGGGGTTGGGGCAAAGGCACGATATTCACCGACGCCGAGTTGGAGTTCACTTGGATCTTTTTCTCGATGGGGCGCGTCGTGCCGAAGAAGCCCATGTTGACACGCTCGTATTGTACCACCGTTAGGTCGTAGCGCCCCGAGTTGATAGTCAATTTGCCCGACTTCTGCGGGAAGATGATGCACTTTTTGAGCACCGCCGTCATGTAATTCTGCCCGTTGTAATGCTCCATCTCGTTGAGCGAAGCCTGGATGTTCACCTCGTCGATCAGGAATCCGTCGAAGCTGGGCTGCGTTGTGGCCATGAACGACGATATCTGGTACTTGGTGTACAACTTGATCGTGCATTCGATTGCTTCTTGCTCGTAAGCCGATGATTTTGAGAGGATAATGCGTACGAACACGTCATCCTTGCCCACCTGCTTGTCGGGCGTCTGCGTGGTGATGTCGTCCACTTGAGCCCGCTGCCGTTGCGACGTGCCCCCTCCGGCTTGCGAGGCCTGGTCGGCCGGAAGCACGGTAAACTTGGCCTCTTTGGTCTTGTAGGTCTTGCCGTCAGCAACAATCGACGCTGGGCCGATAGTGTACGTGCCGGCCTTGTCGGCTCGGTAGGTGTAGGTGTAATCTACCGACGAGGTGGAGGTGGCCTTGCCGTTCACCACCTGGTAGCTCTGCATCGTGGAGGTCGAGGGCCCGTAAAGAAGCGTGCAGCCGTTGATTTGCGGAGCGTTGAGTGACGACCCCTCCGCGTTTTGCAGACGGAAGGTAACGGCAAACCGGTTGCCCTCGATCACCTGTCGGGGTGGCACGACGGTGAAGGTCACGTCGGCGTGGGCCGCCAGCGTGGCCATAATCAGGAAAATTATGAGTTGAACGCGTTTCATTCTTAGCATTTTGCTTTTAGCATTTAGCGTCTTTCGCTTTCGTAATAACGGTATAACGTAATCACGTAATATCGAAATCGCCCGACCGTTAAGCGACCCTTACCATGGTTTCAGGATGTTGCGCTTGGAGGCCTTGGCGGCTTTCTCCTGCTCCTTGGCGGCTACGCGGCGGCGTGTGGCGTTCTCCTCGTTCTCCATTGTCTTGAGTATCTTCTCGGCATTGGCGTCGGAGATTCCTTGCTGCTGCTGTTGCTGCTTCTGCTGGTCCTGCTTCTGCTGATCCTGTTGGGGGTTCTGCTGCTGGTCCTGCTTGTCCTGGTCCTTGTTTTGGTCCTTGTTTTGGTCTTGGTTCTGGTCCTTGTTTTGATCTTTATTCTGGTCCTTGTTTTGGTCCTTGTTCTGATCCTTGTTTTGGTCCTTGTTCTGGTCCTTGTTCTGCTGTTGCTGCTGGAGCTTGAGCTGGGCAAGGCGCAGGTTGTCGCGGGCCGCGTCGTTGTCGGGGTTGCGTCGCAACGCCTGCTTGTACTGGTTGATCGCTTGGTCGTATTGCTCTTGGTTAAACGCCACATTACCAAGATTGTAGGCCGCCTTCTCGGCTATCGACGCCGTTTGGGCGTTCTTGGCAAGGTCGGTCAACAGTTTGGTCGCCTCGGCCATCGGGTTGTTGCCCGAGTTGGGATCGGCCGCGCCTCCCTGCTTCAACAGCGACGCCGCAAGGTTGTAGGTCGCAACCTCGCTCTGCGCGTTCTCCTGAAGTGCCTTACGGAAGGCAACCTCGGCCTCGGCGTAGCGCTGCTTGGCGTAGAGCTCGTTGCCCTCCTTTATGTAGTTGCGCTCGCGCTTGGTGGTCGTGGTCGACTGGGCTGAAGCCCCAGAGGCCAGCACCACCATTGCGAGCGTAAGAGAGATATGTCGTAACAGTTTCATTTCTTTTCCTTGGTAAAGAAGTTGATTTTCTTGAGCCAACCGATCTTGCGGTCGAGCACGAACACGTCGGCCATGATCAGTGCCAAGGCGATCCACGCGAACAGCGGGAACTGCTCGGCGCTGGCCTTATACGACACTTTCTCGAAGTCGGCTTTCTCCAATTTGTCAAGGGCGTCGCATAGGTCGCTTACGGCCGATGAACTGCTGCCGTTGACGTATTCTCCGCCTCCGGCCTTTGCGATATCGCGTGCCATCTGCTCATCGAGGGCGGTGGTGACGGGTTGACCCGACGCGTCCTTCAGGTACTCCCCCTTCTTGGCGTTCAACGGTATCGGAGCGCCCTTGCCCGAGCCTACGCCGATCACATCCACTTGGATGCCGCGTTCCTTGGCTTGGTGGGCCATGTCGATGGCGTCTCCCTCGTGGTTCTCGCCGTCGGTTATAATCACGATAGCCTTGCGCATGTCGTCGTTAGGCGAGAATCCGTTGATAGCCATCGAGATAGCTTGCCCGATTGCGGTGCCTTGCGTGGGCACCATGTCGGGAGTGAGAGAGTTGAGGTACATCTTGGCCGACATGAAATCGCCGGTCACAGGAAGCTGGGTGTAGGCCTCGCCCGCGAAGACGATCAATCCCACCTTGTCGTTATCCAGCTTGTCGATTAGTTTTTCCAGAATATGCTTGGCGCGTTGAAGGCGCGAGATGCCGGCCGGATCGTCGTTGGACGACGCCAGCATCGACCGCGACACGTCGAAGGCGATCATCACCTCGATACCGCGACCCTGCTCCATCTCCTCCTTCTCCCCGTAGCGTGGACGCGCCAATACCACCACCAACGCCGCTATGGCCAGAAGTTGCAGGGTGATTTTGATCCACGGCTTGTACTTGGATGCATCGGGCATCAGCGGCTCCAGCACCTCCAGGTGCCCGAAACGGCGCAACTTGGCGCGTCGGGCCAGTTGTGCCCACACAAACAGCCCCGCTATTGCCGGTATCAGCAGCAACAGGTAAAGTAGACCCGGGTATGCGAAACTCATCATTTAGTGTTCAGTTTTCAGTGTTCAGTTTTCAGTGCTCAGTTTCCTGGGCTATGGAATGGTGCGAAGCCACGTGCGCCGTAGTATTATCTCCAGCGAGAACAGCCCCAGGGCAAGCGCCGCCCATAATGTGTAGTTGTCCTCGGTGTGGGAGAAATGGCGCACGTCCATCGACGTCTTCTCTAGCTGGTCGATCTCTTGGAATATCTCCTTGAGCACGTTGTTGCCCGTGGCGCGGAAGTACTTGCCACCGGTCACTTGGGCTATCTGCTTTAACGTGCCCTCGTCGATCACTACCGGCTGGTTCACGTAGGTGATTTTGCCGAATATGTCTTGGGTGGGGTAAGGGGCCATGCCGTTTTTGCCGATACCGATGGTGTACACCTTGATCCCGTATTTGGCGGCGATCTCGGCCGCCGTAAGCGGGGCAACGACTCCCGTGTTGTTGGATCCGTCGGTCAAAAGGATGATACTCTTACTCTTGGCCTTGCCGTCCTTGATGCGGTTGATGGCCGTCGCCAGGCCGTAGCCGATTGCCGTGCCGTCCTCGATCATGCCGGTCTCTATCGACGCGATGTAATTGGTGAGCGTGGGGCGGTCGAGCGTCATCGGCACGGCCGTGAAGCTCTCCCCGGCAAAGATCACCAAGCCTATGTTGTCGCTTTCGCGTCCCGACACGAATTGCGTCGCTACCTCCTTCGCGGCCCCCAAGCGGTCGGGCTTGAAGTCGCGAGCAAGCATCGACGACGAAATGTCGAGCGACAGCACGATGTCGGTGCCCTGGGTGTTCGACGTGCGCCAATTGTCATGCGTTTGGGGACGTGCCAAAATGATTATCAAGCACCCGATAGTCAACAAGCGCAGCACGAACAACCCGTGCAACCCGTACTCCTTGATCGACCGCGGAAGCCCCGCGAAGGGCGACACTGTCGATATCTCCAGCGCCGGATGGGCGTTGCGCCGCTTCCAGATGTACCACGCGATCAGCGGCACATACACCAGGAATAGCCAAAGGTAATGTGGATGAGCTAATTGCATAGTTACTTCTTTTTGGGGTTATCGCCTGCTTCCGCGACTTTGTCGCTTGCTGGGCTTATAGGTTTATCGCCTTCCGGTGATTCTTCTTCATTCTCTTTCTCCTCGGCTGCCGGCTTGGTGTCCTCGACAAACTGCATCGCCTGGTTGAACGCCTTGGTGTTGTCCTCGGGAAGTGGACGTTGCTTGGCGAACTTCACGAAGTCGGCAACCGACAGAATCTCCCGCATGTAGCGGTTGGGCAGGCGCGTCGTCTCGTTCTCTTGCAAGGTCTGCACAATCTGCGTCGACGTCATCTCCATGGCGTTGATGCCGAAGCGCCCCTGCAGATAGTCGCGCAGAATCTCCGTCAGGCGCGTGTAGTACTCGCGCTCCTGGCCCTGCTCGCACAGGTGACGCTCACGCAACTCGCCCAGCTCTCGGATGGCGATCTCGTATGGAGGCTCCGGCTTCTTGGCCGGCAGTATCGACACAACAGCCTTTTTGCTCAACAGCAGCCACGCCGCAAATCCTCCGGCGATCAGCAACACGCCCAGAAGAATCCATGCCCAATAATCGGTGATCCAATCGGGCATCCAGTCGTACCAGCGGCTCTCGCCCGCCTCGGTCCCCGCATAGGGATGGATCGTGGCCAATGAATCGACCATCACGGGTACAACCTTGAGCGTCAACGGCTTGGTGTACATCGTGTCACCTCCGTTTACATAGGGCAGCGCCGGCAGGGTGTACAATCCCGAGTCGAACGACTGCAGGACAATCTCCTGGTTGATCTGGCGGCGCCCCGAGCCAAGGTCGGTGGTGTCGGCGCGAGTGGCGTCGATCACCTCCACGTTACCCACCAGGGTGTCGCCCTTGGGTAGCACCAGGAAGCCGTCGCTGTTGGCGTCCTCCACGACCTCGAGATGGAGAGTCGTCTGCTTGCCCATTAAGATGTATACCGAGTCGAGCGTCGCCTTCACCGAGTGTCCACGGCCGTAAGCCGCCACTGGAATCAGCAACGTCGCTATCAATATCGGTAGGAGTATCTTTCTTGTCATTGTCTACAGTTACTGTGGTGGTTAACGGGTGCCGCGGCGCTTGAACAGGCCCATCAGCGCCTTCACGTAATCCTCGTCGGTGGCCACCGACGCCAGATCGACCCGGCAACGGTTCAACCGCTCCGTCATCGTCTGCTGACGCTGGTACCACCACTTATTATACGCCTGGCGTGTCTTGGCCGATGAGGTGTTCACCCACCGGTCGCGACCGGTCTCCAGGTCCATCACGCGCATAAAGCCCACGTTGGGTAGCTGAGCGTCGCGCTTGTCGTACACCTGTATCGCTATCACGTCGTGCTTGTTGCACGCGATCGTCAGCGCCTTTTGGTAATCGTGGTGATCGATATAGTCGCTGATCAGGAACGTGGTCGACCGCTTCTTCAACGCGTCGGTGAAGTAGCGCAGCACCATCGCGATATCCGTGCCGCGGCTCTCGGGTTGGAAGTCGAGCAGCTCCCGTATTATCAGCAAGATATGCTTCTTGCCCTTCTTGGGAGGGATGAATTTCTCTATCTTGTCGGAGAAGAAAATCACCCCGATCTTGTCGTTGTTTTGAATTGCCGAGAAGGCCAGCGTCGCCGCGATCTCGGCGATCATCTCGCGCTTCTCCACGCCCACGGCCCCGAAATTGCGGCTACCCGACACGTCGACCAGCAGCATCACCGTCAACTCGCGCTCCTCCTCGTACACCTTCACGTACGGCGAATTGTGGCGCGCGGTGACGTTCCAGTCGATGTCGCGGATATCGTCGCCGTATTGGTATTGGCGCACCTCCGAGAACGTCATACCGCGACCCTTGAAGGCCGAGTGGTACTCGCCCGCGAAGATGTTGTTGGACAACCCGCGGGTTTTGATCTCGATTTTGCGCACCTTTTTTAGAAGCTCGTTCGCGTCCATTATACTATTTTATATTTCGATAGAAATCGCTGGAAATCGCTGGAAATCGCTGGAAATCGACAGATACCGATCCCGCGAATGGGCTATTAACTTTAAACTTTAAACCTTAAACTTTAAACTTTAAACCTTAAACTTTTAACTTTAAACTTTAAACTTTAAACTTTAAACTCCTAAGGAACTTCTACCTTGTCGAGTATCTCCGAGATAATCTCGTCGGTGGTGATATTGTTGGCCTCGGCCTCGTAGGTCAACCCGATACGATGACGAAGCACATCGTGGCACACGGCGCGCACGTCCTCGGGGATCACATAGCCGCGCTGACGCAGGAACGCGTAGGAGCGGGCCGCGCGGGCCAGCGAGATCGAAGCGCGAGGCGAGGCTCCGAACGCGATAATCGACGTCAAGTCGCCCAGATTGTACTCGGCCGGGAAGCGCGTCGCGAACACGATGTCGACGATGTAACGCTCGATCTTCTCGTCGATGTAGATCTGCTCTACCACCTTCTGCGCCTCGATAATCTCGTGGGGCTTCAGCAGGGGCACGATCTTGGGACGCTCACGGGCGATATTCTGGCGGATAATTGCCTTCTCCTCCTCCTTGTTGGGGTAGCCGATCACCACCTTCAACAGGAAACGGTCGACCTGCGCCTCGGGAAGCGGGTAGGTGCCCTCCTGCTCGATAGGGTTCTGGGTCGCCATTACCAGGAAAGGCTCGTCGAGCGCGAACGTCGAGTCGCCTATGGTCACCTGGCGCTCCTGCATCGCCTCGAGCAACGCGCTCTGCACCTTCGCCGGGGCGCGGTTGATCTCGTCGGCGAGGACGAAGTTGGCGAAAATAGGGCCCTTCTTCACTTGGAACTGCTCCTTCTGTACCGAGTAGACCATCGTACCGATCACATCGGCCGGAAGAAGGTCGGGGGTAAACTGTATGCGGCTGTACTTAGCGTCAATCAATTGCGCGAGTGTCTTGATGGCCAGCGTCTTGGCCAAGCCCGGAACGCCTTCCAGCAGCACGTGCCCGTTGCTCAACAACGCGATCAGAAGCGACTCCACTAAGTGCTTCTGGCCCACGATTGTTTGGTCCATCCCTCGCGTGATGAGGTTGACAAAGTCGCTCTTGGAGGCTACGAGATCGTTTAATTCTCTGATGTTAACCGTTTCGCTCATAGTAGTTTATGGTGTTGAAATTTTTGTCTGTTATATAGGGCTCGTGATGCTTTACCCCGTTTTGTGACGCAAAATTATTAATTATAACAATTGGGATGTTAACTTGACGTGTTAATTTTTTATATATAAAGTTACCCGATTCAAAAACCACTTTTTTTACCTTTTTTGCTAATTGGAAAATAGGTAAATAATTCATAATCTATGTTAAAGGCATAACTGTATATTAATTTTATACATTACCTTTGTCCCCGTAAAGTCATCTGTATACCATCCATAGAACACAATTGTATGAAACAACTTACCTCTTTGCTGCTAATGGCCCTGGCTGCTGTCGGGTCTCCAGCAGCAGCTTATACAAGCTACACGGCCGCGTCGGGCACCGCCAACCCATATGCCTACAACCTACGTGGCACCGCGGATGACGCCAATCTCACCGTCACATACACCCTAAACGCCGCCGCACAGGAGGTCTCGATCAACATTCTCGACGCCGCGGGCGACGTGAAGAAGACCGTCACCGGCTCCTCCACCGCCGGCGACCACGACGTGGTTGTTTCCCTCTCGGGACTTGCCGCCGGATCCTACACCTGGGAAGTTGCCGTCACCCAAGCCGCGCGCACCAACGTGCAATACTTCGGCGACATCAAGTTCAACCATCCCCAGGGCGTCGAGACCGTCCGCGACACCGAGAGCCCCTACTACGGCATGATCCTCGCCACCGAGGGCCGCGCTCCCGGTTCTTCACATTATACATATAGCCGCGGTGGACAGGGCGTATACGCGTTCTATCCCTATAATATGACCGGCGTGGAGAACACCACCGCTGGTTCGGGCGTTTACGCTTTCCGCGGTGGCTTGACCAGCACCCAATATACCACTGCCAAGGCAACGCTTGGCTTTTACACCAATGGTATGGTGCCTCGCAAGGTTCGCCTAAGCGAAGATGGCCGTTTGTTTATCTCTTCTCAAAGCACCTTAGCGTCGCCGGTATATACCGTTGCCTCGCTTGACGATTTTTTGAACAACGCTGATTTTACACCTCTTTACGATGCCACCTTCAATTCTTCTGATTATGGATGGTACAATGCTTCGGATAATCTGGTAGGTTGCCCTAATCATGGTATTGCTGTTACTGGTACAGGAAATGACCTGAAGGTATATGCGATGGGTGGTTTGGCCCCGCTTATGCAAGCATCTTTGACCCAAGCATACTGCCGCACATTTAAGTATGATATGGGATCGGCTTCCAGCTACGGATCCAATGACGCTGAACTGGTGTCCAACTTGTCTGGTCGCTTTTTGACTCAACCCGAAGGCGCTAGCCTTAATATTGACAGCCATGGTTACTTGTGGATGACACAATATCGTGCGTCCCCATCGGCTACCGATCCCTCCATTGTATGTGTGGATCCCACCGTCACTGAGAGTGGTAACGAGGAAAGCGTCCTGCTCAAGAACACCTCTTATAAATGTGGTGGCGGTGGCCTGAGATTCAATCCCGATTACTCGGAAGTGGTTATCTCTTCCTCTGCGACAACTTTCTCTCTTTGCGATTTGAGTTATACCGATGGTATTCCCGCAATTGCTGAAACTACACGTGTCACCCACGGCATGGGCACCAACGTTAACGATTATGCTTGGGACTTAGCTGGCAATATTTATGCTGTTGGTAACAACGGCGAGTTGCTCCGCGGTTTCGCTTTACCCCATGACGGCCGCACGGTATCCACCCCTTGCGCCGCTTCCTACGGTTTTACCGTTGAGGAGGAAATCGAGGTGAAAGAGCCCCTGATCGTCACATCGGTGACCGCTGGCACAGCCAACCCGTTCGCTTACGACCTCTACAGCGAATATATCGCCGAGGACCCCGAGTTTAAATACTCCTACATGAAGCTCCACTACTCGCTCAACGCTCCCGCAAAGGCCGCTACAGCGCGTTTCTACCGCTCGGGCGAACTCGTGCACGAGGTTGACCTGGCCGAGTCGGAGCTCACAGCCGGAGCCCACACCTTCAACATATCCCTCTCCGGTTGGCCCGTGGGCTCCTACACCTGGACCCTCGACGTCCTCGCCCCCGAGCGCACCACTGTCAACACTTTTGGCAATTGGAACTTCTTTCATCCTCAGGGCGTGGAAATGGTTAAAGATACAACCTCTCCCTATTACGGATATCTGTTGGTTACCGAAGGCCGTCAAGTGACTGCTGATAAGGGTGCTTTGAGCACTTATGCTTCAGGTGACGCCGCCAATGGCTCTGGCCCAGGCCTGTACATCTTCAATCCTGCTTTGCAAGGTGTTAAGAATCCCGCTACCGGAAAATATGGTTTCACAGGTGGCTTGACAGTTAGCACGGTCATAGGCTCTAAAACTGGTGCCCAGGCCCGTAAAGTTCGTATGGCTAAGGATGGGCGTATCTTTGTCTCCACCCAAAACGAAAGTTCTAACCCACTTTACGAGGTGCCGTCATTGGAGTCGCTCCTCTCCGAGGCTGTATCAGTAAGCGAAGATAACGACTTGACCTTTACTTCCGTGCTTGATGGCTCCTTTAATAGTTCAACGGTTACTTCAATAGTTCGTTAAAAATTTGACATATGGTTAAGCGGCTGCGGCCGCCACGCC